>DATLNC010000143.1:0-66268 GCA_035536935.1 Thermoanaerobaculia bacterium | reverse complement strand
CGTAGCTGTTCGAGTAGTTGGTGCTGAACGGCGTGTAGAAGGTCCAGCCCGTGTCCACGCCGCCGTTGAAGATCGCCCACAAAGTGAAGATGCCGCCCAGGTTGTAGACGTACCAGCTCGCCAGGTTGAGCTTGGGGAAGGCGAGGTCCTTGGCGCCGATCATCAGCGGCACGAGGAAGTTGCCCAGCACCGCCGGGATCGCCGGGATCAGGAAGAAGAAGACCATCACCACGCCGTGCATGGTGAAGACGCGGTTGTAGGTGTCCGGCTGCATCAGGTCGCCCTCGGGCGTCAGCAGCTCGAGACGGATCAGCAGGGCGAACAGGCTCCCCAGGGCGAAGAAGACCGTGACCGAGATCATGTAGAGGATCGCGATCCGCTTGTGGTCCCGGGTGAGGAGCCACGACTTCAGGCCGTAGGCCACATTGAGATAGTTGGGCCGGTCGACGAAGTCGGCCGGCGGGGGAATCTCGTGCTGAAGGGTGTTGCTCGTATTCATGTCTATTGACCTTCCGGCTTGGCGGGTCCCGCGGTCTGGGGCTGATCGGAGTCGCGCTGTCCGCCGGCGACATCTCCGGCGGTGTTGGACCCTCCGCCCGCTTCGGGCGAGCCCGCCTCCTGCCCCCCGAGACTGCGGACGTAGGTGATGAGCTGCGCGAGCTGCTCTTCCGTCACCTGCCCCTGGTAGGTGGGCATGATCGGCTGCCAGCCGGCGACGATCTTCACCGCCGGGTTGAGGATCGACTCGCGGATGTACTCGTCGTCGGCGAGGAGCGTGCGGCCGTCCGCCAGGCGGACCTGATTGCCATAGAGGCCCTCGAGGCGCGGCGCCCGGGCCACGACGCCGCCGGCACCCTGATTGTTTTCCGACAAGCGGTGACAGGTGTTGCAGGCGAGCGTCTGGAAGAGCTCGGCGCCGGAATCCGCCATCGATCTGCCCGCCGGTCCGCCGGCGAGCCAGACCTCGTACTGCTCCGGCTCCAGGGCGATCACGCTGCCGACCATCTTGGAATGCTCGCCGCCGCAGTACTCGGTGCAGAAGAGGTGGTACACGCCCGGCTTGGTGGCCTCGAAGAAGATCTGGGTCTGGCGGCCGGGCACCGCGTCCTGCTTGACCCGGAACGCGGGCACGAAGAAGCTGTGGATCACGTCCTCGGATTGGATGTTCAGCTTGATCGGCTGGCCCACCGGGATGTGCAGCGTGTTGATCTCGCGGTGGCCGTCCGGATGCTGGAACTTCCACATCCACTGCTTGCCGACGGTCCAGTACTCGACCGCGTTTCTGGGCGGCCGGTACATGCTGTAGAACACCCGCGCACCCCAGGCGAACATCGCCAGGCTGATCACCAGCGGGACGATCGACCAGCCGACTTCGAGCCAGTTCGGCGCGCGCTCCGGCAGGCCGACTTCGTCGACGCCGCGGCGGCGGTACCGCGTCATGAAGTACAGGATCAGCGCGGCGATCAGGGCCGTGAAGAAGATGCTGATCGCCGACCAGGCGAAGAACAGCGCGTCGACCTGCGGCGCGATGTGCGAGGCGGCTTCGGGAAAGAGAGGAAGTTCTTGTTCCATATCAGGCGGCCCCCACCGGTCCCGCAGGCTGAGCAGCTTGCCGGCTCTCCCGCCGCCGCAGCATGACGACCAGGGTCACGAGCCCGATCAGCGTCGCGCCCGCGGCCAGGCGCAGGATGTTGAACACCACGGTGCTGTAGCGGCCGATCGCCGGGTTGTAGTGATAGCAGTAGAGGAGCAGCGAATCGACGACCGTCCCGAGCTTGTCCTGGGTGGATTCGATCAACCCCAGCCGGACGTCGCGCGGCGGGAAGTCGATGCCGAACAGGTAGCGCGACACCCGGCCTCCCGGGGTCAGCATGACCAGGCCCGCGGGATGCGCGTACTCGTCGCGCTCCTTTTCATAGACGTAGCGGAAACCGACGGCGCGGGTCAGGGCGTCGATCGAGGCCTGCGGGCCGGTCAGGAAGTGGAAACCCTCCTTGGCGCCCGCCCGGCCGTAGCGGGCCAGGATCTCCCGCTCCTGCTCGGCGGCCATCTCCGGCGTCTCGTCCGGATCGATGCTCGCGACCACCACGTCGAACTCCTTGCCCGCGTCGAAGGTCAGCGGCTTGAGGGTGGTGACCACCCCCTGCAGGACCATGTCGCAGAGCATGGGGCAGTGATAGTAGGCGAGCACCAGGATGACCGGCCGGTGTCCGCCGGGTTCGAAATATTCGCCGAGGCGCACGTTGCGGCCGGCCTCGTCGCGGAAGGCGAGGTCGAGTGGCACCTGCTGGCCGATGCGCTGGTCGTAGCCGACCTCGCGCAGCGGGCCGGGCATCGTGGTCGCCGGCATGATCGAAGGGTTCCGGTCGCCGACTCCGCTGCGGCTGGGCATGGCGAAGGCCGAGCCCGCAAGGAGAGCCGCCGAAAGGGCCATCGTCGAAATAGTACGGAACAACTCGTTACCTTCTTTCTTGCGGCGGGGGTGTCTGCCCCGCCTGCGGCTGTTGGGCCGTCTGGGATTGCGCGGGCTGCCGGCTCATCTGGACCAGGGCTCCGGCCTGTTTCTCGTCGGGGGGCGTGCGGCCCTGGCCGGGAATCTGCTGCACCGGGGTGCCCGGCGTGCCGCCGACCACCTCGGGTCCGAGGCCCCGGCCGGCGACGATCTCCATGGCGAGGTCGATGGGGATGCGCACCCGGCCCTGCCTTTGGTCCAGCCACTGCGCCTTGCCGAGGATCCGGTCCTCGTCCTCCCGGTATTGCTTCAGGTCCCCTTCCGGGGTGGTCTGGAGGCGGGGCAGGGGCGGCGGCGGCTGCTTGTTGGCCGCCTCCAGCGGCGACGGCCGCGGCTCGCGTTTGTCGTCGAAGCGGTTGAAGCCCACGATCAGGCCATAGATGATCACGTGCACCACGAGAGCGACGCCGACCAGGAGGGCGATCGTCCATGCGATCGCCTTCAGGTTGACCTCGCGGTCGAACGTCTGCGAAGCCGGATGCGGATCCACTTCCTCGTGATGAGTGTGCGGTCCGATGTGGATCTTGCTCATGGCACCAGCGCCTCCGCGAGATAGGGATCGTTGACCGGCAGCAGCGGCGCCTTGCGCAGCTCGCGCAGGAAGAGGAAGAGCCAGAGGCCGCCGATGCCGACCGGCGCCGTCAGGTAGGCCCAGTACATCGCCGGGTTCTGCACCTGGAAGGCTGGCTCCACCTGCCAGAGCAGGTCGATCCAGCGCATGACGAGCATCAGCCCCGCGATCCAGACCAGCCGGCGGGCGTTGCGCTTGAGGTCGCGCGACAGCAGGAAAACGAACGGCAGCGCGAAGTGGAACACCACCAGGAGCAGCGCCACCACGCCCCAGCCGTGGTGGAAGCGCTTCAGGTAGAAGCTGATCTCCTCCGGCAGGTTGCCCGACCACATGATCAGGTACTGGGAGAACGAGAAGTAGGCCCACAGCATCACGAAGGCGAAGAAAAGCTTGCCATAGTCGTGGAAGAGCCGCGGGTGGAGCACGCGGTCGAGCGGCTCGCGGCGCGCCAGCCAGAGGCCGAAGGTGATCAGGAACGCCAGCGCGGTCAGCGCCTGGCTGCCCATCAGGTAGACGCCGTAGATCGTCGAGTACCACTCGGGCTGGAGCGACATCAGCCAGTCCACCGAGGCGAACGTGACCGCCAGGCAGTAGCCGGCGAGGCTCGGTCCGGCGAGGATCTGCATGCGCCGGGTGATGCCCGGGTCCTCGCCGCGGTCCTGCCGCGCGGACATGCGGCTGATCAGATAGGCCGCGGCGCTCCAGATCAGGAAGTAGGCGACCTGCCGGCCGAGGAAGAACGGCACGTTCAGGTAGGCCGCCTTGGCCTTGAGCAGCTCGTGCTCCGCCGCCTCGGGCCGTGCCCATTCGTAAAGCGATTGAATGCCCGGGATCAGCGGCAGGAATCCGAGGAGCATCCAGGGCAGGGTGCGCGTGGCCGCCTCCATGACGCGCCGCAGAACGATCCCCCAGTCGCCGTGGGTCAGGTGGTGGAGCAGGGAGAGGGCCAGGCAGCCGAGCGCCACGCCGACCCAATAGACCCAGCCCACGAGCCAGGCGCGGAAGAAGTACCGGGGATCGAACGCCAGAGCTGCCAGGGTCAAGAGCACGCCGACTCCGCCCACGATCAGGGCGAGGGACTGGAGCCGGTCGGCGCCCGCCGGAAGGTTGACCTCCCCGGCCTCGCGAAGCGTCAAAGGTTCACGTACTGCCTCGCGCCTCATGGCACCTCCGTCGGATCGGGCCGGCGGTCATAGTCCTGTACGGCGTCCGGGCGGGTGACGCCCCGGGCTCCGGACCCTCGGTTGGTGGTGACGCCCTCGCGGATCTCGGCATCCAAGGCCTGACGGCGGTCGGCCGGGATCTCGGCGAGACGGGCGTTCTGGCTGTACTGGAGCGCGCGCATGTAGGCGGCGATCGCCCAGCGGTCCTGCAGCGAAACCTCCTCGGCGTAGGCCGGCATGACGCCGTAGCCCTCGGTCATCACCTGGACGAAGTACGCGGCCGGCATGCTGCGCAGGCGGGCTTCGTGGAAAGAGGGGGGCTGCTTGAAGCCGCGCAGCACGATCATGCCCCGGCCGTTGCCCACCCGGTCGTGACAGGGGGAGCAGAAGACGTTGTACCGCTGCTGGCCGCGCTGGATCATCGCCAGGGTCACCTGCGATGGCATACCCTGGGGCTGGCCCTGGGGCTGGCCCTGGACGGGCAGGGACGTCGGCGGGCCGGGCTCGGCCAGCCCGGTGTAGGGCGCGATGTTCTGGCCGTAGACGCCGCGCGGCACGGTCCCCGCCGGAAGCTGGCGCGAGGCCTGGCCGTCGGTGAAGAAGTCGCTCGACTCGTACGGCTCCACCTTGTGCTGGTTGTGCATGTTCTGCCGGCAGCCGCCCGCGGCGATACCGACCAGGCAGAGCGCAATGAGCATTGGTGTTCTAGTGCTCAACTTCGTTCACCTCGGTCGGGTTCAGCTCCGCCAGGAAGCGCCGTGTCCCCTCGCGGTCGAAGAGAGGGTCGCGCGCGTCGATCAAAAGGAAGTAACGGTCGCGCGACGCCAGGGCGAAGCGCGGCACGTTGAAGACGGGGTGGTACGGCTGCGGCAGCCCGTTGAGGAAGAACATGCCGAACACGGCCGAGAGCGCCGCGAACAGGATGGTCATCTCGAACGTCGGGACGATGAACGCCGGCCAGCTATGGAGCGGCCGGCCGCCGCTGTTGATCGGATACTCGATCACCGCCGCCCAGTACTGCAGCCCGTAGCCGGCGAGGGCGCCGACGATGCCGCCGATCAGAACGATCAGCGGCAGCTTCGAATGGTGATGGCCGGTGGCCTCCGCGACCTCCTCGATCGGGAAGGGCGTGTAGGCGTCGAGCCGCGTGTAGCCCGCGTCGCGGACGCGGTACGCCGCCTCGATCAACTCGCCGGAATCGTGGAACTCGGCCATGAGGCCGTAGATCGGTGGTCGCTTCATGGGACAGCTCCAGTCTCAGGTTCTTGCTCCGGGGCCGTCGTGTACTCGCTGCCTTCGCTGCCGCCGGGGACGATCGTCCGCATCTCGAAGATCGAGATCATCGGCAGGAAGCGGATGAACAGGAAGATCAGGGAGAGGAACAGGCCGATCGTGCCGATGAACGTCCCCCAGTCCCAGAACGTCCCCTCGTACAGTCCCCAGGAGGACGGCAGGAAATCGCGGTGCAGGCTGGTGATGACGATGATGAAGCGCTCCAGCCACATGCCCACGCTGACCACGATCGCGATCAGGAACAGCCACAGCGGCGACGTGCGGAACCGCCGCAACCAGAGGAGCTGCGGCACCACCGCGTTGCAGAACAGGAGGGCGAACCAGTGCCACTTGTAGGGGCCGGTGGCGCGGTTCATCAGCATGAAGCGCTCGTAGAGGTTGCCGCTGTACCAGCCGAAGAACAGCTCCGTCATGTAGCCGTAGACCACGATCAGCCCGGTCGCGAGCATCACCTTGGCCATGTTCTGGAGATGGCGCGTAGTGATGAAGTCCTCGAGGTGGAAGGCGGCGCGCAGCGGGATCGCCAGGGTGAGCACCATGGCGAACCCGGCGTAGATCGCGCCGGCCACGAAGTAGGGCGGGAAGATCGTGGCATGCCAGCCGGGAATCACGCCGACGGCGAAGTCGAAGGAGACCACCGTGTGCACCGAGACGACCAGCGGCGTGGCCAGGCCGGCGAGCAGCAGGTAGGCGGTCTCGTAGTTGTGCCAGTGCGCCGCCGAGCCGCGCCAGCCCATGGCGCCGAAGCCGTAGGCGACCCTCATCACACGGTTGCGCGTGCGGTCGCGCAGGGTGGCGAGGTCGGGGATCAGGCCGACGTACCAGAACAGGGCCGAGACGGTCGCATAGGTCGAGACGGCGAACACGTCCCAGATCAGCGGGCTGCGGAACTGCGGCCACATGCCCATGGTGTTCGGGTACGGGAACAGCCAGTAGGCGAGCCACGGACGGCCCAGGTGGAGCACCGGGTACATGCCGGCGCAGGCCACGGCGAACAGCGTCATGGCCTCGGCGAAGCGGTTGATCGACGTGCGCCACTCCTGCCGCAGCAGCAGGAGGATGGCCGAGATCAGCGTGCCCGCGTGGCCGATGCCGATCCACCAGACGAAGTTGACGATGGCGAACCCCCAGCCCACCGGCTGGTTGACGCCCCAGACGCCGATCCCCTTCACCAGCAGCCAGGACACGCTGACGAGGAACACCATCAGGATGCTGAAGGAGATGCCGAATCCGACGTACCACCACTTCGGCGTCCTGCGCAGCACGACCGAGCTGATCTTGTCGGTGACCGTCCCGGGCGTGTGCCCCGGCGCCACCACCGGCGGCTTGTACGGTTTCGGAAGAGGAGAGTCGATCGTCGCCATCCTACGTCCTTTCCTCGTGCTCCGGGTGTGCCTGCTCGGAAGGCAGCGCGGGGTTCGGATTGGTGATCTTCGCGAGGTACGTGGTGCGCGGCCGGGTGTTGAGAAACTCGAGCAGCCCGTAGTTGAGCGGGTCGGACTTCCACTTCGACACTTCCCAGTCCGGGTCGTTGATGTCGCCGAACACGATGGCCTGCGTCGGGCACGCCTGCTGGCAGGCGGTCTGGAGCGTGTTGACCGGAATCGGCCGATTTTCGACTTTCGACTCGATCTTGGCCTGCTCGATGCGCTGCACGCAGTAGGTGCACTTCTCCATGACGCCGCGCATGCGCACGGTCACGTCCGGGTTCTGGAGCAGCGCGAGCACCGGCGTCTCCTTGTCGCTGTAGCGCAGGAAGTTGAACCGCCGTACCTTGTAGGGGCAGTTGTTCGAGCAGTAGCGCGTGCCCACGCAACGGTTGTAGACCATGTCGTTCAGCCCCTCGTCGCTGTGCGCCGTGGCCGCCACCGGGCAGACCACCTCGCAGGGGGCGTACTCGCAGTGCATGCAGGGCACCGGCTGGTTGTGGATGCGCGGATCGTCCATGTTGCCGGCGTAGTAGCGGTCCACCCGGATCCAGTGCATCTCCCGCCCGCGCATCACCTGCTCCTTGCCCACCACCGGGATGTTGTTCTCCGCCTGGCAGGCGATGACGCAGGAGCTGCAACCGGTGCAGACGTTGAGGTCGATCGCCATGCCCCAGGCGTGCCCGTCGTACTTCCAGCGCGGATAGAGCGTCTCGTCCACTTCCGGCGCCTCGCGCTCGTGCTGGACGAAGTCCGGATCGCGGCGGAATTCCTCCAGCGTGCCGGTCATCACCAGGTGGCGGCGCTCGGCCTCCTTGCCCGCGAGCGGGATCTCCCCGTCGGGTCCCATCCCGGGCTGCCGCTTGCCGCTGGGCAGCACATGATGGTTCTGGGTGCAGGCGAAGTCGAAGCGCCCGCCCAGGCCGCGGATCTCGGCCCCGGGAAGGGTCCACAAATTCTGCGAGGTGCGCAGCTCGTAGGCGTTGAAGCCGAGCCCGGTGGCACGGCCCGCCCGCCGCCGGCCGTAGCCGAGGGTCAGCGTGGCGGTGCCCTCGGCAATGCCCGGGAGCACCCAGACCGCGGCCTGGACCTTGCGGCCGTTCCACGAGATTTCGGCCGTCTCCTCGTGGCTCACGTTCAGGCGCTCGGACGTGGCCGGGCCGATCATCAGCGCGTTGTCCCAGGTCAGCTTGGAGAGCGGCTTGGGCAGCTCCTGGAGCCAGACGTTCTGCGCCAGGCTGCCGTCCCAGACAGTGGGATCGGGACGCAGCTTCAGGGTCACTTTGTTGGAGCCGGCCTCGGAGCGAGCCCGCTGCAGAGAGGCCGCGATCTCGGCTGCCGCCTGCTGGACCGCGCCGCCGTTGACCGAGGCGCCGGCCGGCGGGAGCTGGGTGGCGGGAACGATCCCGTCGTGCACGACCTTGCGCCAGGCCTCCTCGAAGTTGCCGACCAAGAAACTCTTCCAATGCTCCTGCACCAGCTCGAAGCTGGTGGCGTCGGCGCGGCTCGCGAAGGCGGCGGCGATGACCTCCTGCCCGGTCTTGCCGTCGTAGAGCGGCTCGATCAGAGGCTGCATCAGGCTGACCGTGCCGTCGAAGGAGCGGGCGTCTCCCCAGCTCTCGAGCTCGTGGGCGGCCGGGATGTGCCACTGGCAATACTCGGAGGTCTCGTTCTCGTAAAGGCCGTGATGGGCGCGCAGCGGGACTTTCTGAAGCGCCTGCGCGAAGTTGAGGTCCACCGGAGCCGTGTAGACCGGGTTGACCCCGCCGAGCATCAGGAGCAGCTCGACGCGGCCGGCGTTCATGTCGGCCACGAGCTGGCGCATCGAGGCCACCTGGTCGATTGGAGCGGCTTCCACCGGAGCGGTCTGGAACACCGTCCGCCCGACGTTGCCGAGCGCCTGGTTGATCCCATGGACCAGCACCTGCACCGCGGGCGAGGAGTACTCGTCGGCCGCCACGATCGAGGCCCCGGCGTTGGCGCGCAGGTCCTGGGCGATCGCCTGCACGAACTTCCGCGCGCGGGCATCGGTCAATACATCCCCCACACCGGCGGTTCCCGCCGGGCCTGCAGCTCCAACCGCTTGCGCCAGGGCGAGGGTGAACGCCTCGATCTCGGCCGCGGGCAGGGGGAGGCGGTGGTCCGCGAGGGTGCCGGTGTTGGTCGGGATGCTCTCGACCGCGTAGAGCCGGCTCATCTGGAGGTTTCCCTTGCGCACCCGGCGGGTGCGGGCGAAGTCGCGCTGGTAGCGGACATTGCCGGGCCCCTGGGTGAGGACGTCCGAGTCGATCGCCAGCACCACGCGCGCCGCGGAGAAGTCGTAGCGGGTCTCCAGCGGCTGGCCGAAGGCGCGGGCCGCGGCGGCACGGCCGTGATGTCCGCCCGCGGCCTCCCACTGATGCCACCGGGCACGGGGGAAGCGCGTCAGGAGGTCCTGCATCTGGGCTGCGAGCGTCGGGGAGGTCACGGTCCCGGTGAGGATGCGGACCCCTTCGCCGCCGAGCCCCTGCAGGGCGCGCAGCCGGTTGCCGAGGTCGGCCACGAAGGCGCCCCAGGTGGAGATGCGCCCGTTGTGGAGGACCGACTGCGAGCGCTCCGGGTCGTACAGGGTCAGGACCGCGGCCTGGGCGAACACGTCGGTGGCGCCGAGGCTCGCCGGATGGTCCGGGTTGCCCTCGATCTTGGTCGGCCGCCCCATGTGGCTCTCGGCGAGCACGCCGTGCGCGTAGCCGCTGTGCAGAAGGGTGGTGGCGAAGAAGAGCGGCCGCCCCGGGACGATGTACTCCGGCTGCTTGACGTACGGGACGATCCCCTCGGGCGGCTGCTTGGTGCAGCCGGTCAATCCGGCGAGAGCGAGAGAGGCGCCGGCGAGCTGCATGAAGCCTCGCCGCGATACGCCATCTGATCCTCCATCCAGAAGCAACTCGGAAGCCTGGCGCGGGAACTCGCGGTGGAGGAGCTCCTCGAACTCCGGCGTCTCGGCCAGCTCCTCGAGGCTCCGCCAGACCTCCGGGCCGCGTTGCCGGCGCAGCTTCTCGCGCACCTCGGCCAGGTCCAGCCGGACCGGCTGCGGCTGCGCGGAAGCCTCCGCGCCACACTTGCCTTTGCTGTCGTTCACGCTCTCCATCCTTCCGTGCCCTAGCGGTGGCACGTCGAGCAACTGGTGAGAGATTGGATCTTGTATTCCTTGACCAGATGGGCCTGGAGGGCCTGCACGTCCGCCTTGGATGGCTTCCACTCCGGTTCCGAGGCCCTGGCCGGCAGCGGCTGCATGTACCTTTTGTAGCTCTCCGCGTCCGTCGGCTCCCAGTTGAGGTTGAAGACCTCCTCGCGGGGCCGCACGTACTTGCCGGGGTCGCGGTGGCATTCCAGGCACCACTCCATATGGAGAGAGGCCTGCTGGAACATCAGGGGCATCCTGTCCACCTCGCCGTGGCAGGTCTCGCAGCCGATCCCCTTGGCCACGTGGACGCTGTGGTTGAAGTAGACGAAGTCGGGCAGGTCGTGCACCCGCTGCCAGACGATGGGGGTGTTGTTGGCGAAGCTCGACCGCACCGGCTCCAGCAGGTCGGCATTGGTCCAGATCTGACGGTGGCAGTTCATGCAGGTCTCGGTCGAGGGCATGCCGGCGGAGCTCGACACCTCCACGGCCGTATGGCAGTACCGGCAGTCGATGCCGAGGCCGGCCACGTGGTGGTCGTGGCTGAACGGCACCGGCTGCTTGAGGACGATCCCCTGGCCGGTGACGTAGGAGGAGCGCAGGAGCGTGGAGAAGATCCACGCGAAAAAGGCGATGAAGAAGACCGCCCCGAAGATGCTCACCTTGGCGAGGGTGTTCGTGCTGCGATGGAAGATCTGCATTTTAGAAGAGCCTCTCCCTCAGCCACCCGGCTCCGGCTTCGTCATGACTCCATCCTGGGTTGCGGGGGACTTTGTGAAAGTCGTCACAAGCGCGATCCTACCCAAACGGCGGAAGCCGTGCAAGCGGGGGACCAATCTGATCCCCTCTCCCCAGGCACAACCCTTGCTGTCAGGGAGGATATGAACTCCTCGCATGCTCTCGCCCTGGTTCTGCCCCTGATCGAGGCCACCCAAGACATGAAGCGCCGGAAGGTCAGCAAGACCCGGTGCGACGAGCTGCTCCTGTCGATCAACGCCCTCCCGCTCGGCGCTTTCGAGGGCCAGGGCGCGGACCTGGAGCGGCTCTGGATGCAGGCGCTCTCGTCGTTCCGCTACGCGTTGCTGCTCTGGCTCTACGGTGACGTCCAGGCCGCGCGGGAGGAGTCGGAGAAGGCGAACCGGAAGATCGAGGAGATCCGGTCGCAGGCGCTCGCCACCTGGGCTCCTCCGGTCGAGGCGCCTCGCGAGCTGGTCGCTCACTGAGCCCTTGCTGGCGTCAAATCTACCCGACCCCCTGTGTAAACTTGGGAAGGCGGCAGCCCCTTCGGGGCGTTTGCCATTTCGTGAGGAGGCGAGAAGGATGAGCTCGTACAGTCGCATCTTGCTGGCAGCGGCGATCGCGGGGTTGGGATTCATGGCGGGGATTTCGTGCCCCCGGATCCCGGAAGAGGGGACGGCGCTGGCCCAGGCCGAGCGCGCAACCACGCCCGATGGGGCGATCCGGCCCGCGGCGCAGGGGCAGGCCCGGCCCGTGCCGAGACCGGAGCTGGCAGAGGAGGAGCGGGCCACGATCTCGCTCTTCGAGCGGGCCTCCCCGTCGGTCGTCTACGTGACCTCCCTGGCGCGCCAGCGCGACTTCTTCAGCATGAACGTCCAGGAGATTCCCCAGGGCAGCGGCTCGGGCTTCATCTGGGACCGGCAGGGGCACGTGGTCACCAACTTCCACGTCATCGAGGGCGGCAGCAACTGGCAGGTGACCCTCTCCGACCAGTCGAACTGGGACGCGGAGGTGGTGGGGTACGCCCCGGAGAAGGACCTCGCCGTCCTGCAGATCAAGGCTCCGCAGAACCGCCTGCCCCCGCTACCCCTGGGCAACTCGGACAACCTGCGGGTCGGGCAGGCCGTGTTCGCCATCGGCAACCCCTTCGGCCTGGACCAGACGCTCACGACCGGAGTGGTGAGCGCGCTGGGGAGGGAGATCCAGTCGGTGGCCGGGACGCCGATCCGCGACGTGGTCCAGACCGACGCGGCGATCAATCCCGGCAACTCGGGCGGGCCGCTGCTGGACAGCGCCGGCCGTCTGATCGGGGTGAACACGGCGATCTACAGCCCGTCGGGAGCTTACGCGGGGATCGGCTTCGCGATCCCGGAGCACTCGGTGCGCTGGGTGGTGCCCGATCTGATCCGCTACGGCCGCGTGAACCGTCCGACGCTCGGAGTGGAGCTCGCCCCGGAGGGGTGGAACCGTCAGCTCGAGGTCCAAGGGGCAGTGATCGTGAGGGTGGAGCCCGGCAGCGGAGCGGACCGGGCGGGCCTGAGGCCGCTGCAGCAGAGCCGTGGCCGGCGCGTCATCCTGGGTGACGTGATCCAGTCCGTAAACGGCAAGCCCGTTACCTCGACCGGGGACCTGCTCCTCGTCCTGGAGGAGAGGAAGGCCGGCGACGTGGTGAGAGTAGGCATCCTCCGCGATGGCCGCAAGCAGGAGGTCCAGGTCCGGCTCGATGCCCCACCGGCGCGGGGGCGGCAATGAGCCTCTCGCGAAACCTTTCGAGCCTCTCGTCAGACCTTTTGAGAGGCTCGCGGGACCTTTCCAGCCTCTCGTTGACCTCAACGAACCTCTCGTAGAACCTTTTCAGAGGCTCAAGAGGGCTTTCGAGCCTCTCGTGGAACCTTTCGAGCCTCTCGATAACTTCGATGAGCCTCTCAAAAGAGTCTTTGCGAGCCTCGATAAGGTCTTCGAGCCTCTCGTCGGACCTTTCGAGAGCCTCGCAGAACCTTTCGAGCCTCTCGTCGGACCTTTTCGGCTTCTCATCGGACCTTTTCGGCCTCTCATCAAACTCAACGAGAGGCTCGTCACGTTCGACGAGACTCTCGACGAATAGAATTATTCAAATATAGCCGCGCTCCTTCTTCATTCCCGCGCGCTCCGCACATAGAATGGGTCGCGTCCGGAAGTCCGAAGTCCCAGGAGGTACCTGATGTTCCCTCAACGCTGAGGTGTTCGTGCCCGAGACCGGCCCGCGCATCCTCCTTATCGACGATGACCCCGACAGCCGTGCTCTCGTACGGTTGGTGCTCAGGCAGGAGCTTCCCCACCTCATTTTGGAGGACATCGCCGACGCCGTGTCGTTCGCCGAGGCCTTCGGCAGAGCCGATTTCGAGCTGGTGATCCTCGATCCCCGATTGTCCTGGGCCGACGGGCTGGCGGTGCTCCATGCCCTCAAGGGGCGCTGGCCGGCCCAGCCGGTGATCCTGCTCACGGACCGCGGCGGGGAGGAGCTCGGAGTGCGGGCGGCGAAGCTGGGGGCCGACGACTTCCTGCTCAAGAGCCCGGGCGGCTTCGTCAACCTGTCGCTGGCCGTCCTCGGGACTCTCGAGCAGGCCCGCTCCCGGACGCCTCCCGCCGAAGAACCTCCGAAGCACTCCAGCGCCGACTCCGACTTCCAGCAGCTTGCCGCGATGGCCGCGCACGAGCTGCAGGAGCCGGTCCGGATGGTCGAGCGGTACACCCGCATCCTGGCCGAGGACTACAAGGGCCGGCTCGACGGCCCGGCCGACGAGCTCCTCGGATTCGCCCATGAAGGCGCGCGGCGGCTCCAGGACCTGATCGACGGCCTGCTCGCCTTCTCGCGCCTGGATGGCTCGGGCAAGCCGTTCCAGCGGGTCGAAAGCGCGGATCTGCTGCAGCGGGCGCTGGCGGACCTCGGGCCGTCGATCGCGGAGAGCGGCGCCCGAATCACTCATGATTCCCTGCCGGCGATCGAGGCCGACCCCGGGCAGATCGTCCAGCTGCTGCGCAACCTGCTCGGCAACGCCTTGAAGTTCGGCGGCGGCGATCCTCCCCGGGTCCACCTCTCGGCCACCCGGATGCGCGGGGAATGGGTCTTCGCCGTGCAGGACAACGGCGTCGGCATGGCCCCCGAGGACGCGCAGACGATCTTCGCCCTGTTCGCGCGCCTCCGTCCGGAAGTGCCGGGAAGCGGCGTCGGCCTCGCCCTCTGCCGCAAGATCGTGGAGCGGCACGGCGGGCGCATCTGGGTCGAATCGCAACCAGGGCAGGGCTCGACGTTCTTCTTCACCTTTCCCGCGGAAAATTGACCTTTCAATGCAACATAAAGTAAAATCCCCCCGCTGTTCGGAGATAAATTGCAGTCCACCGGAGCTTCGAGGATGAGCGACAGGGTAATCCGGGTCCTGGTCGTGGAGGACAACCACGGCGATGCCATGCTACTGCGCCGGCTCCTGGGCGGAGGCGGCTTCCATCTCACCACGGTCGACCGGGTCGCCAAAGCCCTGGACTGTCTCGAGACCGGCCACGAGATCGAGGTCATCCTGCTCGACGTGACGCTGCCGGACAGCCGCGGCCCCGAGCTCGATTCGCTGGCCCGCATCCAGGACCGGGCGCCGAAGGTCCCCGTCATCCTGCTGACCGGCATCGAGGACGAGGAGCTGGCCGTCCGGGCGGTGCGCGAAGGGGCGCAGGACTACCTGATCAAGCGCCAGGTCGAACGCGATCTCCTGGTGCGCTCGATCCGCTATGCCATCGGGCGCAAGCAGGCCGAAGAGGAGCTGCGGGAGAGCGAGGAGCGCTACGCCCTGGCGGTCCGCGGGGCCAACGACGGGCTATGGGACTGGCGCCTCTCGACCGGGCAGATCTACTTTTCACCGCGCTGGAAGGCCATGCTCGGGCTCCATGACGAGGAGGTCCGCGAGGATCCCGAGGAGTGGCTCGGCCGGATTCATCCCGAAGACATCCTGGCTGTGCGCGGCGCCCTCGCCGCCCATCTGGAGGGCCGCACGCCGCATTTCGAGAGCGAGCACCGCATCCGGCAGCAGGACGGCAACTACCGCTGGGTGCAGAACCGGGGCATCGCGGTGCGGGACAGGACCGGCCAGGCCTACCGCATGGCGGGCTCGCAGTCGGACATCACCACCCGCAAGGCGGCCGAGGAGCGGCTGCAGCACAACGCCCTCCACGACACCCTGACGGGCCTGCCCAACCGCGCGCTCTTCCTGGACAGGCTCGGCCTCGCGATCGCTCACACCTGGCGGCGGACCGATTACATGTTCGCCGTCTTCTTCCTCGACCTCGACCGGTTCAAGAACATCAACGACAGCCTGGGCCACAGCGCCGGAGACGCGCTTCTGGTCGCCCTGGCCAAGCGCCTGGAGCTGCTGCTGCGCCCCGGCGACACGGTCGCCCGCCTCGGCGGCGACGAGTTCGCGATCCTGCTCGACGACGTCGCCGGCGCCACCCAGGCGACGCGCGTGGCGCATCGGATCCACCGCGAGCTGGCGCTCCCCTTCAACCTCGGCGGCCACGAGGTGTTCACCAGTGCCAGCCTGGGGATCACCCTCAGCTCCCGGGGCGGTTACGAGCATCCGGAAGAGGTGCTGCGCGACGCGGACACCGCCATGTACCGGGCCAAGGCGTCCGGCAAGGCGAGGCACGCCGTCTTCGACCGCGAGATGCACGCCAACGCGGTCGCCGTCCTGGCGCTCGAGAACGACCTGCGCCGGGCGATCGAGCGCGACGAGTTCGAGCTGTTCTACCAGCCGATCATCTCGCTTGCCAACGGCCGGATCGACGCGTTCGAGGCGCTGGTGCGCTGGAACCATCCGCGGCGCGGCCTCCTCCATCCCGACCAGTTCATCCCGGTGGCGGAAGAGACCGGCCTGATCGTGCCGATGGGCTGGTGGGTGCTGCAGCAGGCCTGCCGCCAGCTCGGCGAGTGGCAGTCGCTCTATCCGTTCGCCCATCCGCTCTCGATCAGCGTGAACCTGTCCTGCAAGCAGTTCCTCCAGGCCGACCTGGTCAAGCGGGTGCGGTGGATCCTGCAGGAGACCCGGGTCGAGCCCTGCAGCCTGCGCCTGGAGATCACGGAGAGCACGATCATGGAGCATGCCAGCGAAGCCGTGGCCAAGCTCCTGGAGCTGCGCGAGCTGAACATCCAGCTCCACATCGACGACTTCGGGACCGGCTACTCCTCGCTCAGCTATCTGCACCGGCTGCCGATGGACACCTTGAAGATCGACCGCTCTTTCATCAGCGGCATGCAGGGACGGGATGAGCGGGCCGAGATCGTCAGCACGATCGTGACGCTCGCGCGCACGCTCGGCATGAGCGTCGCGGCAGAGGGGTTGGAGACCGCGGACCAGGTCTCCCGGGTGCGCGGCCTTTCCTGTCAATACGGCCAGGGTTATTTCTTCGCGGGCCCTCTCGAGAGCGTGGCCGCGGGCAACCTCATCGCCGGCCCTGTGCAGTGGCTATCCGTAAGCTGATACCGTGAGCTGAACGCGCCAGAACCCTCCGTAGGAAGAGTCTCAGCCGGCCTTGCGGACCAGTGTCTGGTTGTGATTGCTGATGATGCGGCTCTTGCTATTCATGACTCGCGTCCTTTCTTGACGTAAAGGTTTGTACAACGTTCGTCATGAAGGGATACGCGAAGGGGCGGTCTTTCCCGCCAGAGGTCCCGCCAACTGAACCATCCGCTGGAAGAGATCGTCGAGGGCGCGCTCGGGGTGCTCGCACAGACCGGTGTGGACGGGTGAGACCTGGATCATCGTGCTCCGCGGGGACACGAGCCAGTGGAAGCGCTCCCGGATCGAGAGCCTGGCGATAGGGCCGGCGTCCGCATCTCCGGCGCAGATGCGCGGGATGGTCTCCAGGTGCTGCCGGATGAGATCCACGTCCACCTCGGGCCAGAGCGCGCGCAGGCGCGCCTCGTCCACTTCGACGCGCGCCGCGAGAAAATCTTTCTGAAGGCAGAAGAGGATGACCCCGGCGTTGAGGAACTCCTCGCGGTCCACCCGAGGCACCACCCGGATCACGGCATAGTCAAAGCTGGGCGCGGGCACGCACGGCCTCCTCGAGGAAAAGGGGAGCGGCTTCGAGCCTCTGCATCAGCCAGGTCACGTAGGCCGCCCGCTTTTCGGATGGAGTCGAGATCCCAGGCTCGGGCAGCAGCCAATCGTCCGGGACCATCGCGAGCACGCGCTCGAACACCGCCTCCGTGAGCCGCGGACGCAGCAGGGCGTCGGCCTCCCGGATGCGGTCCGCCCAGGGCAGCAGCACGTGATCGCGGATCGCGGCGAACGGGCTCCGCGCCGCCTGCTCCACGTTCTGCCAGTTGTGATGGAAATAGAGCGCCGCGCCGTGATCGATGAAGTAGAGCGTCCTGTGCCAGTACAGAAGGTTCGGGTTGCGCGGGGTCCGGTCGACATTGGTGACAAAGGCATCGAACCAGACGGCCTGCGAGGCCAGGTCGGCGTCCACCACATCCTTGGCGGCGGGGTCGAACATGACGGAGCCCGGGAGATAGTCGAGCGCCAGGTTCAGCCCCACGCTGCCCTTGAGCAGATCGCGGATCTCCCAGTCGGGCTCGTTGCGCCCGAGCGCCGAGTCCACCTCCACCAGCACCAACTCCGGCACCTTCAGCCCCAGCTCCCGGCCGATCTCGCCGGCAATCAGCTCGGAGACCAAGGCGCGGGCGCCTTGCCCCGCGCCCCGGAACTTGAGCACGTAGAGGCCCAGGTCATCCGCCTCCACGATGGCGGGCAGGGAGCCGCATTCGCGGAGGGGAGTGACGTAGCGGGTGGCGAAGACGGTGCGCAGCATGGGTCCGGCGATGGTATCAGCCTCCGAAGGCAATACTGCGAAGGATTTCCGCGAGGCAGGCATCTATCCGCTCAGGAAGGCGAGAAAGGAGACGAGATGAGAACGATCTGTCTTGCCGGAGCGGTGGTCCTGGTTTTCCTCCAATCCCCGGTCTTGGCTCACGACCTCGGCGTAAGGGGGATCATTACGGCTTCCGACGGCGAGCCGGCCAACGACATCCCCGGTTACGGGGTGTTCGGGCACTGGCGGATGAGCGATAGATGGTCGCTCGGCTTCGCGGTCGATCAGACGGAGTACGACTTCGAGGAGCCGGCGCTCTTCGTGGGTCTGCGCCAGGACCCTGGCGTCGATCCCGTGGACGTGCTGGCGGAGGCCACGGTCCTCAGTGCCTGGATCGAGCGCACCTACCCGCGCCCGGGAGGCCGCCTGGACTGGTTCTGGGGAGCGGGGCTCGGCTTCGCCTCGATCGACGTACCGGATGCGGCGGGTCCCCTGGCCGGCGGAGGCACGTTCGACATCAGCACGGATGCGGGTTCCGAGTCCATCGTTTCTCTCCTCGGCGGCCTTCACCGTAGACTCGGCGAGCGATGGTTCTTCGAGTTTGCCCTCCGGGCCGACCAGCATTTCGCCGACTGGAAGCTGACGGACCGGGTTTCCGGCGTCAAGGGGGCCGTGGATGACTATCTTGCCCTCGGCGGGCATCTCGGAATCGGTTTCCGATTCTGACCTGAGGCTCGAAGAGAAGGCCCTGGTCGAGCGCATGCTCGCCGGCGACGAGGCGGCGATGGAGGAGTTCGCGGACGAGTACTTCCCCGGCCTCTACCGCTTCGCCTTGTCGCGCCTTGGTGGTGACACCGAGCTCGCCCGCGAGGTCGTGCAGACCACGGTGTGCAAGGCACTCGCGAAGCTGGGGACCTTCCGCGGCGAGGCGCCTCTGCTCGGATGGCTCTGCGCTTGCTGCCGCAATGAGATCCGGATGGGTTTTCGATCGAAGAAGCGGCAGCCGAGAGTGGTCGAGCTGGAGGAGGACATCGCCTCCGACAGGGACCCGCCGGAGGGAGCCCTGGCGCGCAAGGAGGAAGTCCGGCTCGTTCACGCCGCCCTCGACCTCCTCCCTCCGCGCTACGCCCGCGCCCTGGAGTGGAAGTATGTCGAGCGGGTTTCCGTCAAGGAGATCGCCGAGCGCCTCCGGGTGGGAGCGAAGGCGGCCGAATCGCTGCTCACCCGGTCGCGGCAGGCGTTTCGGGAAGGATACGAGCAGGTGAGGCTCGGACCGAAAAGGAGGTTGGAACCGTGAGCGAGGAGGAACAGGTGCGGCATCTTCTGGAAGAGGCCGGTCCTCGTCCAGAGGTCCCGCCTGAAGACATGGCCAGGATCAAGGCGGCCTTCCGCGCCGAGTGGCAGGAGCACGTCCGGCAGCGCCGCTCTCCCGATCGGCGGCTGTGGCTGCTCGCGGCCTCGGTCCTCCTCATGATCGGACTCGGCTGGTGGCTTTGGCCGGCGTCTTCGGGGCCGGTGGCGCGCGTCGAGACCTCAGGAGAAACGATCATTGCGGGCGCCAAGCTGGAGGCCCACGAGGCTCCGGCGGCAGTTCGGCTGGAGGGCGGACCTTCTCTCCGCCTCGACGCCGGCAGCCTTGTTCGCCTGATCTCGGCGTCCGAAGTGCGGCTCGAGCGCGGCGCGGTCTACCTGGACTCCCAGGGGACTGGTACGGTCGCGGTCCATACTCCACTCGGGACGGTGACAGAGTTGGGGACGCAGTTCGAAGTCCGGCTGCTCGGATCGGCTGTGCGCGTCCGGGTCCGCGAGGGAGCGGTAGGCGTTGCATCGCACCGGGTAGAGGCGGGGACGGAGCTGACCCTGCAAGCCGACGGCTCGGTGACCCGGAGCCATATCGCCTCCTATGGCCCGCCGTGGAACTGGGTCCTGAAAGCGGCTCCGCCTGTTCCAATCGAGGGGATGACGCTCGAAGAGGTTCTGAAACGGGTCGTCCGGGAGACCGGTTGGACAGTCCGCTACGAGGACCCCCGCGTGGCGGCCTCCGCGGGCGAGATCGTTGTGCACGGCGACGTCGGCCATCTCGCGCCGGACCAGGCGTTGGAAGTCGTCCTGCCGGGGGCCGGGCTCGATCACCGGGTCGTCGACGGCGTCCTGATCCTCAAAGCTCCCAACTGATCCCGATCGAAGGGAAGAAGCCGGGCCACGTCTCCGGCTGGGCGACGATCGCATCCTCGTCGACTTCCAGGTCGAAGCCGGCGATGTTCTTGCGGTTGTAAACGTTTTGCAGGTCGACGAAGAAGGTGAGCCGGCTGGAGCGGAGCTGCCAGTCGCGGCTCGCCCGCAGATCGAGCCGGTGGTAGCTCGGGAGCCGCTCGCCGTTGAGCTTTCCGAGCATGGGAACCAGCTCTCCGTCCTCATCCGTTTCCGCGAACACCCGGGTGGTCGGCCAGCCCGTGTGATAGCGCCACGCCGCGCTCAGGCTCCAGTTTTTCCCAAGGAGCGTGTCCGCGTACAGGTTGAACGTGTGGGGCTGATCCGTCTGGCGCCGGATCTCCGCGCCGCGGATCTGGTCCTCGGTCGAGGCCAGGGCGTAGTTGACCCACCAGTTGGTCCGGGGGCCCACGGCTCCCCGAAGCATCAGCTCGATCCCTTCGGCGCGGCTGCTCTCGGGAGAGATGCGGAACCGGTCGGCCTCGG
Source organism: Thermoanaerobaculia bacterium (assembly GCA_035536935.1). Taxonomy (GTDB): domain Bacteria; phylum Acidobacteriota; class Thermoanaerobaculia; order Multivoradales; family UBA5704; genus DATMER01. Next base: position 45,867 of record DATLNC010000143.1, on the reverse strand, counting down.
CTTCGGGAAAGGGGTTGACCGGCTCGAAAATGTTTTCATGGCGCGGCCTGGGGTCGCGGATCTCCCGCTGGTAGGCCTCGACGCGCAGGGCGCGCAGGAAGCCTTGGCCGATCACACGCTCATAACCGAGCACCCGATGCTCGGAGCGCTCGGCCGGAGAGAAGCGGGTCTCGCCGTCCTCCACCTGCAGCTCGTACGGGCGCTGGCTCTGGTGGAAGTGCCCCCACGAGGCGCGCACGACGCCGTTGTCTCCCAGGCGCCATGCGAGGCTGACCCGCGGGCTGGCCAGGGTGTCCCCGGTGAGCGTGTGGCGGTCGTAGCGCAGGCCCAGCTCGACCGTCAACGGCTCGCGCGGTGAAAACTGATCGGTCACATAGGCGCCGAGGTGGTCGCCGCTGAAGCTTTTCCTGAAGCGGGTCAGGCCGGCGCGGGGCTCGCCCAGATCGGGGAACAGCGCGAAGTCGGGATCGAGGCGGCTGAAGTAGTCGTACATCGCCTCGTAGCGCCGCGCCTCGAATCCTCCCTTGAGCGTGTGCTCCGTCGCCTGGATGTTCCAGGACTGGCCCAGCGACAGGACGTCCATGTCCCGGCGGTCGACGATCTCGAAGCTCTGCTCCTCCTCGTCCTCGGCACCGAGGCGGTCGCGGCTGAGCTCGGTCGCGGAGGCGGTGGTCTCGACCAGCAGCCGGTCGCCGAGCGCGGCCTGATGCGTCAGCCACAGGTATGACGTGTCGTAGTCGGTATTGAAACGTTTCTGTTCGCCGCCCACGGCGTCCTCGAAATTCATTGCATCGCCGGCGTGAAGGAGGTGGGCGCGGAGGCTGTTGCGGTCGCCGAAGCGATAGCCGACCTTGCCGAAGAGGTCCCAGAAGGCGGGGTCCTCGTGCCCCAGGAACCGGCTCGCCAGGTCGATGGAGCCGCGGCGCGCGGAAGCCAGCCACGACCCGCGGTCCCCATCGAAGGAGCCGCCGCTCGCGGCGAGAGCCGTGATGAGGCTCAGGCTCAAGCGTGTCTGGCGAGGACCTGCAGGCACGTCGGTGGTCATGTCGAGGACGCCGCTCATGCGGTCGCCATGGCTGGCCGGGAAGGCGCCGGTCGAGAGGCTGGCGCCGCTCAGCGAGCCGGCTTCGACGACGCTGATCGCCCGGTCGAATTCCTGGAGGTGGTACGCCTCGTACAGCTCCTGCCCGTCGAGGAGGATCAGGACCTCGTCGCGCCGCCCGCCATGAATCTGGAACTGAGCGGTGATGTCGTTGGCGGCTGCTCCGGGCAGGAGCGAAAGGGCGCGGAACAGGTCCCCCGCCAGGTGGGGCAGGGTTTCGATGTCGCCGCGCGAGAGGGACAAAGGCGCCACCGGCTGCTCGTCGAGCAGCGACAGCTCGCTCGAGCGCACCACGATCTCGTCGTGGATGTAAGGCATGGGAAGCGGCTCGGGCTCGTCCGTCGAGGGGGAGAGCTGTTTTGGCGCGCGCACGATCACGAGCGTGCCGCCCACGCTCTCCTCGGCCTTCAGGCCATGCGGGGCAAGGATTTCGTCGAGGATGCGCCGCGGGTCGCCGGAGACAGGCTCGGCCTCAACCTCCATCTCCGGCCGCACGAGCTGGCTGGTGAAGACGATCCTGAGCCCTCGCGACTGCAGCTCGCGCAGCACGCCGTCCAGAGGGCGGCCGAGCCACGATGCATACGCCGTCCCGGCGAGCGCCAGGACCAGAAGCAACGCTCCGGCGAAGGATTTCCCTGCCTCGCGCATCGTAGACATCAGAAGGAGGATACGAGATGAAGAGAACAATCGGAACAGCCATCTTTGCCGCGGCCCTGTGCGCCTCTCTGACTTCCGCCCCGGCCCGAGGCCAGGAGCCGCCCTTCACCACCGACTTCCGGATCGAGGACTGCGAGCTCGAAGCCGACGGGCGCAACGCCTACTTCAGCCTCGTGCCGGGCGACCAGCTCGTGCTGTCAGGCGAGGACGACGGGGAGGAGGTCGTCGTCCAGATCACCGTGCTCAAGCAGAAGCGCACCATCACCTTCACGACCGACAAGGGCAAGGCGCTGCGCGTCAAGACGCGGGTGGTGGAGGAGCGCGAGTGGGTGGACGACGAGCTGGTCGAAGTCTCCCGGAACTACTTCGCCCGCTGCGATCAGACCGGCGACATCTTCTACTTCGGCGAGGCGGTCGATATCTACGAGGACGACGAGATCGTGAGCCACGAGGGCGCCTGGCTGGCCGGGATCGCCGGGGCCCAGCCCGGCGTCATCATGCCGGGCAGCTACATGCTCGGCGCGCGCTACTTCCAGGAGAGGGCCCCCGGGGCCATGGACCGCGGCGAGCACACCGCCATGGGCCTGACGGTCACGACCCCTGCCGGCACCTTCCACAACTGCGTCGAAGTGATCGAGACCTCTCCCCTGGAGCCGGGGCACGAAAGCCTGAAGAGGTACTGCCCGGGAATCGGCCTGGTGCAGGACAACGACGCCCTGCTGGAGGATTTCGACCTGCACCACGGTCATGATGACGACGACTAGTAAAGGCTATCGCGGGGCAGCGGGGAGCGTGAAGGAGATCCTGCTGCCCTCGCCGAGCTTGCTCTCCGCCCAGATCTTTCCGCCATGGGCTTCGACGATGCACCTGGAGATGAAGAGGCCGAGGCCCACGCCTCTCCGATCATCCTTCCCCACCTGCCAGAAGCGCTCGAAGATGGCCTCCAGCATGTTGGAAGGGATACCCGATCCGGTGTCACTGATGGAGAAGCGAAGCTCCTCTCCGGCGCATCCGCAACGAATCCGGATGCTGCCGCCTTCAGGGGTGAACTTGATTGCATTCGTGATGACATTGGCCAGCACCTGAAGCATGCGGTCGTGATCGAACTCTGCCATGAGAGGGCATTCGACCATCTCCGACTGCAGGGAGATGCTCTTGGCTGACGCGGCGGCTTGGAACGTCTCTATCGCCTCGGCGATCAGCGCAGTCGCATCGCCGGGAGCCGGCGTCAGGGCGAGCTTGCCGGCGTCGATGCTGGCGACGTCGACCAGGTCTCCGATGAGCCGGTTCATGCGGGCGGCGTAGCGTTGAATGCGCGCCGTCGCGGCGAGGGTCTGCCTCCCGTCCTCGTTTTCGGGGGCCCTCGCCGCGAGCAGCTCCGCGTTCAAGACGATTCCGCTGAGCAGATTGCGCAGGTCGTGGCTGACGAGGCCGAGGAAGTTGTCCCGGTTCGCGAGCGCGTCATCGGAGCGGGCGCGTTCCGTCAGCAGGAATCGGTCGGTCTTCTCTCGCTCCAGCGGCAGCAGCCGCGACAGGACACGGGCATTCTCGTAGCGTTCGCGGCGGAGGATTTCATCCGCGGAGGCCCGCTCTTCCTGCAGGGCTTCGTCCTCCAGCACTCGCTCCTCGGCGAGGGTGCTCGTCGCCTCGGTCTGTGACAAAGGCGCATTCAGCCGCTGATCCGCCTTGGCGCGCGCCTCGGTGAGGACGGCGTCCGCGCTCTCCCGGGCACGGGCGAGCACCAGGTCCAAATCCTCCTCTTCGGCCACGTGCCTCTCGGCCAGCGCCCGATCGGTCTTTTGCCGTTCGGTGCGCAGGCTCTCGTCCGTCTGGTCGCGCTCTGCGGAGGCTTCATTGGTAGCCATGGCACCACCTTAACACGGGCTCGCCGGTGACGTTGGCATCCTTGAGATCGCCGATAGCCATGATTGTCTCCCGACTGCTGTTGCGAGGTTCCGACCGTCAGCGAATTGTCGATGTGGCTGTCGCCCTGATGGAACCAGCCGCCGAAGCCCCAGAAAACGCTGCCGCTGACGTTGTTGCTCCATTGGGTCTTGTTGAAGACCAGGCCGCTGGTGGCATCCATGGCGCCGACGCTGAAATCCATCGAGAGCGCCACGTCGGACCACTAACACGTTCACCAACGTCGCGCTCGAAATCGAGATGTCGGCGAGCGTCGCCGGCTCGCGGCTGCTCTGCCGGACCCTCGATCCGGGCAGCGTCGGCCTCTACGGCTATCAGGCGTCGAGCGGCCTGCGGGTACGCCTGGTGCTGACCCCCCGGTCGCTCCCCGTGCGCCATGCCAAGGAGGGCACGACAGATTCGGAGGGCACCGGTGGCTAGATCCGGCGGGATGACTGAACTGTCGAAGGACCTGCATCTCCAGGACTTCTTCATCGTCCACGAAGGGCGGCCCGGCATCTTCGTGCCCCTGGGCAAGGATGGAGAGCTGCTGCCGGAGCCCGGGACGGGAAGCGAGGAGCTGGCGGCGCTGCGGCGGGAGGTGGTGCGGCTCACGGAGGAGAACCTCCAGCTCAAGAAAAAGCTCGAGACGACCGAGCGGCCGCCGAGCTCGCCGGACGACCTTGCCTCCGCCCTTCAGGGAGCGGTCGACTCGCTGCAGGGCCGGCTCTCGTCGCTCGACAACCCGGTCAGCAACTTCGCCGTCAAGGAGTTCCGCCTGGAGGCCCAGGTGCGGGTCGACGTCAATGCGCTCGGCCAGATCGGATACCGCTTCGCCCGGCCGGGGGAAAACGAGGCGCTCAGCCGTCTGACGCTCGACCTCGTGCCGCTGCCGAAGCCAAGCTCGGACGGGCCGCCGCCCGCCTGCGTCCCGCTCTCGACCCTCGGCCTGGATTCAATCGAAGGCCTGACCCAGGAGGCGCGGCGCGTGCTGCACGAAAATCAGATCTTCTCCGTCCAGGACTTCCTGTCGGCCGGGACGCGCGTGCGCAGCCGGGTCGAGCTCCGGCGCCTGCTCGGGGAGGAGCGCGAGCGGCTGGGCCTCTGCCTCGCGCAGGCGGAGCTGTTGTCGGTCCCCGGGCTCACCCCTCCCGTGGCCCGGGTCCTGTCCGAAGCCGGGTTCCGTGGCTTGGCGGACCTCGCGGCCAGCTCCTCCGCCACCGTCGCCGCCGCCGCCGCCAGCCGGCCGAAATCGGCCGAGGCCAAGGGCCGCGAAGCCGTGAGCGCCGCAAAGGCCGAAGAGTTGATTCAGTCGGCCCAGAAGCTCGCTTCGCGGGAGGTTTGATAGAATACCCGGCAGATCAAAGAGGAGGATACGATGACAGCCAAGCTCCTTCTCGCACTCCTGCTGACCACGACTCTCACCGCGACCGCCGCGCCGGACCGGCCGCAACCGGCCGAGGACCCGTGCGAGCTGGCGAGGCGCATCGCGCAATCGCCGGCCTGCCGCGCCGGGTCGGCCTGCGAAGCCCTGGACCTCTGGCGCGAGGCTTTCGGCCAACCGGAGGTCGTCCCTGTCGGCGCAGGGCAGCTCCCGACCGAACGGGCGTCGCGGCTCCCGGACTCCCGGATGACTTTCGCGAACAGTGAGCGGGCGTCGGCCCCGAAGACGCTTCCCGGCCGGCCGCGCCAGCTTGGGAGGTACTGGCCCCCCACGCTCAACTGCCGGGTTCGCTGAAGGCGACATGGCATGGAGTCCGGCTCCCTGGGTGGCTGGGGGGGCGGGCGCCATTCTGAGCGGCGAGGGACGCCTCTGAGCCGTCCAGGGCGTTTCTGACAGAGTTGGAGCCACTCTGAAGCCAACCGAATGGTTCCGAGCTGGCGGGAAAGTCTTCGACCCATCCGAAAAGTCTTGGATCCGCTCCAAGCGGCTCGAATCCGATCCAGGACTTTCTGAACGGCCCAAAATCCGAAAGATTGGTTCTAAGAAGCTTTAGATGCGATCTGAGGTTCTTGGGACCGGTCTAAGAAGCTTGGATCCGATCTGAGCGGCTTGAATCCGATCCAAAGTTCTTAGATCGGTTCCAAGATCCAAAGGACTGGATCTAAGAAGATTTGGCCCGATCTAAGGTTCTTAGCCCGGGTCTAAGAATCTCGGGGCCGATCTAAAAAGTTTGGGGCGGATCTGAAAAGTTTGGAGCCGATCCAGCAAGCTCAGGGCGGATCAAAGCGGCTCAGACCGGCGCAAATCTTCAGAGCGGCTCCGTCTGGATTGTCTCAGGGAGCCACAGTGAACTGGACCGTCTCCGAGCATTTCCTCCCGGAACTGTCTCCCACGGTGACCTGAACGCGGTATCTTCCCGTGGGAATCTCCGCTCTCGGCAGCGAGATCCCTGACGCCGAGATGTACTCGTGGGCTCTCTCCGTAAGGTCGATTTTCATCCCTAGCTTGATGAGCCCGATGCGGATGGTTGAGGGGTCGATCCGGGCACCGCTGGACGGGATGAACCGGACTTCGACCGGCACAGGCGGCGGGTAGGTCCTTCCGTTCAGTGGGCTCCGGATCTGGATCTCCGGAGGTCCGCAGACCTGACGGTCGCGCTCCTCGGGAGCGTCAGGCATCGCGGCCTCCTCCTCGGTGATCAGGGGCACGCCGGGACCGCGCCCCCGTGTGCCCGCGCATCCGCCCAGGAGGAGGAGCGCCAGCGCCAGAGTCCATGCCTTTCCGTGTCTCATGGGCTCAGAGCCTACTGGAAATACCCGTTCACGTCGACGATCAGGTGGACCGTGCCGTTGCCTGTCACGAAAGGCCTCACCAACAAGGTCCTTGCCCCGTTTGCAGGCAGCCCCAGGATCGCGTTGTTGCCCCGGTTCTGTCCGGCAGCGAAGCTGATCGTGCTGGTCGGAGGTTCGGGTACACCGCTTTCCCAGAACCTCAGATCTCCGGAACCTGAGGGACTCACGGCGGTGATGTTCAGGGAAACGGCTTTGGCGGACACGGGAACCTGACACAGTCCTGCGACCTCGAGGAAGTGGACGTTCCCCGATTGGAGAGGGAATCCCGACTCGGTGCGAGTGTCCTCGAGCCGGCAGGGCCGGATCGTGTAGAAGCCGCCGCTCTCTTTCCAGGTCGCCTGAATCGTATAATTGATCGATCCTGAATCGAAGTTGGTCACTCCGATCCACCAACGTCCCGGTGCGGGAAGAGAAAACCAACACTGGTCCTTTTCCGTTCTCCCTTCCAGGGAAGCGCAGTCCATCGGTAGACCAGGACCGGGCCTGTCCCCATAGCGCATGTAGAGGTCGGCGTCCGCAGACAGGCCATAGAGGTCGACCTGCAGATTCTCTGCACCTTCGGGAACGTCGACATAGAAGTAGTCCCATGCCTGGAGACCCGCCGGTGCGGTGATCGTGTCGGACCGTGGGCTGCCCGTGAGGCGGGGAGTGTCCAAAACCAGGATGGAGATCTCGGGCCGCGAGCCCGGTTCGGGTATTGACGTGTACCACCAGAAAGAGATCCCGTATTCTTCACCCGGAATGAGATCCGTCAGGGTTATGCTGGTCGAAGGGATGGCGGGGCCGTTGCTATCGGCAAAGCGCAGCGCGCCGTTCTCCTGATTGGGGTGGAGAGAAAAGTACGGCAGGTTGGACGAAGCAAGGACCCAATGGGGTCCCGGGGCTCCGAGCCCCGTCCATTCCGGCCGGGGAGCGTTGATGAAAGGGTCGGCGAAGTGAATCCGCGGATCGTTTTCGAGCTGGGGGAAGTTGAAGTACACCGGCAGGCTGGAGAAGCATCCTCCGTCCTGCCAGAGCGTATCGATTGGGAAGACGTCGCTCCTGGCCACCACGAAGTTGTCGATCGCATTGGCCTGCCATGCGCCATTGTTGGTCAGGTTTTTCGCCTCGAGAACGATCGTCGCGGCCGTCCCGGTAGCCTCGAAGACCAAGAGCTCCGAAACGGGTTGTACCACTGGCCCGCCGAAGTCGCTACGATTGCTGTAGGGGATCTGGCACCAGGCTCCAGCGGTCTCATAGATCCTGGATACCTTTTTACTGCCCAGCACGTCCGCTCCGGCGGGCATGGCCAGCAGCACGAGATTCAAAGCGAGCAAGTACCAGTTCCTTCTCATGACAGCCTCTTTTTTCTAAAGCCTATGGGGCCGGAATCGAGGTGTCCAATAGCCACATCTACATTGGACGGACCTGACCTCACGGTTCCCCGGAGAGGACGAAGGGGGCCCAGTGGTAGGGAGCGGACCAGCGCGGTTCCTTGCGCAGGGCTCGGCGCGCGTCCCGCAGGGCACGGGCGTAGTCCGGCCGGCGGCCGGAGCTCTCCGCCTCGGCGATCCGGCCGTAGAAGTTGCCCATGAGGACCGCGGTCGACTCGTCGTTGACGGGCCAGAGGCTGGCGACCACCCGCCGCGCTCCGGCGGCGAGGAAGCCGCGGGAGAGGGCGAAGACCCCCTCGCCTGCGAGCTGGCGGCCCGCGTGGGTCTTGCACGCCGAGAGGACCGCGAGGTCGCTGTCCAGGTCCAGCTCGTAGATTTCGAAGAGCTGGAGGAGCCCGTCGTCTTCGGCGGCCGGGGCCTCTCCCGGCGGCGGCGTCAGCGCGAGGGCTGCCAGAAGCTCGCTCCGCCCCTCGTCGACCAGCCCGTGGGTGGCGAAGTGGAGGTATCTCGGGTTTCCGCGGAGAGCCTCCCTCACTCTGGATTCCGTGGCGGCGAGCCCCGCGAGGGACTCCACTCCGCCGCGCAGGACTCCCTGGATGGCCTCCGCCTCCCGCGCCGTACCCGGAAGCCGCTCCAGGCTCCCGCCGGCCCGCGCGTAGCGGGTCCGGGAGGGAGCTTCGACGGCCGCCAGCTCCTTCAGATCGAAGACCGGGTTCGAGATGAGCAGGAGTCGGGGCCGCTCGCCGCCGGCGCTCCGGTTCTCCTTCCTGCGGACGTTGTAGAGGGCGGTGGCCGAGGGGGCATAGCGCACGACCGGGCCGTCGTCCAGCCAGTAGCGGACCGCGCCCGAACCCGGCGAGACGACCAGCGCTTCGAACGGCAGGCGATGCAGCCCTCCGTCCGGAACGAGGACCACTTCCGAGGCTCGCCGCAGCTGCGGCCACAGGTCCGCAGGAACGAGGACTCTCCAGAGCGCGTGCAGGCGCCGGGTCAGGATCTCCTCGGCCGCCGGGAACGGCTTCTCCGGCTCCAGGCTGCCGCGGCTGGTCCCCAGGATCTGGACCAGGCTGGCGCCGGCGCCACGGCTGCCCGTGAGGACTTCGTCGAGCTTGTCCGAGGTGAGGTGGCCGGCCGGAACGCCGAGGCTCTGCGCCGCTTCCGGAGAGACTTCCAGAGACCACGAACGGATCTCGCCTGGAGGAGGCGGGACCGCGAACAGGAAGCTCTGTTCGGCCCCGACCTGATAGAGGAGCAACTGTCCCCCGGGCGGCGTCAGCTCGCGCTGCAGGGCCGGAATGGGCACCGGCTGGCCGCCGGCGGTGATCACCTCGCTCCACAGGGGGCTGGCGTTGCGGATCTCGTTGAGCACCCGCTGGTGCTCGCGGCTCGCCTCGTCGATCTGCCTCTCCAGCTCCGCGGTCTGGCGCAGCCGTTCTTCCTCGGAGAGGTCCGTCCGCGACGAGAGCAGGGTGAGGCGCCGCTGGTGCTCGGCGAGCACGGCGCGCAGCTCCGACCGGCGCCGCTCCAGAGGCTGGAGCACCTCGGCCGGAATCCCGCGCAGCAGGTCCACGCGCCCGGCGGCGAGCTGGTCGAGCAGCACCCGGGCGCGGGCGCGCTCCGCGTACTCCAGAGCCCGGGCCGGATCTCCGGCCTCGACCTGCCAGGCCACCATCTCGTTGAAGTAGCCGAGATAGCGGCCCAGGAACTCGGCCCGGAGCCGCTCGTCGCCGCCGGTGTGCGGGCGCAGGTCCTCCACGCCGGACAGGGCATCGGCCAGGGCGGCGATGGCGGAACCGGCATCTCCGCGGCGCTTCAGGATCTCCGCCTTCAGCGCCTGGGCGTCGACCCGGGCCTCGGGATAGGCGCTGGTCTTCGTCAGGACCCCGAGAGCCTTCTCGGCCAGCTCCATGGCGCGGCCGTCGTCGTTCTCCAGGAAGAGGCAGCGGGCGAGCTGGGTCATGGTCGTGGCGGTCTCGGGATGATCGCCGAGGGCCCGCTGGCGGATGCCGAGCGCTCGCAGGTAGTGCTGCTCGGCCTCGTGCCAGCGCCCGGCGAGGCGGAGCATGCGGGCGAAGTCGTTCAGAACCTGCGCGGTCAGCGGATGGTCCGGCGGCAGGGTGCGCTCGACCACGACTATCGCCTCTTTGTAGAGCGGCTCGGCTTTGTCGTACCGGCCGGCCTCGGCGTAGGCCTGCCCGACCTGGTCGAGGTACCAGGCGAGATTGGGATCGTCGGGAGAGAGGAGCTCGCGGCCCCTCTCCAGAGCCTGCACGGAGAGGCTCTCGGCCTCGGTATAGCGGCCCTGGAGACGGAAGATGTCCGCCTGATTCAGGTAGGCGAGGACCAGGCTCACAGGGTCGTCGCCGGCATGGCGCTCCCGGATCGCCAGGGTCTGGGCGAGGAGCGGCTCGACCTCCTCGTAGCGGCTCTGGTCTCTGTATACCCCGGCCAGGTTGTTCAGGATCTCGGCGACGAGCGGGGCTTCGTCGCCCTCCGCCGGCCGGGCCAGCGTCAGAGCTTCCCGGAAGAGCTCCTCGGCGTCGCCGTAGCGGTCCCGCGCGCGATAGACCTCGGCGAGCGTATTGAGCGCTTCCGCCAGGGCGAGCGGATCGGGCGGCTCCGCCTGCCTCCGGATCCTGACGGCATCTGCGAGAAGAGGCTCCGCCTTGGCGTAAAGCCCCTGGCGGTAGTAGATGGCTCCGAGTTCGCCGAGGCTCTTCGCCACCAGGGGATCGTTCGCCGGGAGCTTGTCCCTGCGGATCTGCAGCGCCTGATTCTCCAGCTCCTCTGCGCGCTGCCACTGGCCGTTGTCGTAATAGAAGGTGGCGAGGTCCGAGAGAGTGGAGGCCGCGGCCAGCTCCCCCTCTCCCGGGACTGCCCGGCGCAGCTCGTACGCGCGCCAGAGCAGCGTTTCCGCGACCTTCCGGACCTCCGGCGTCGCTCCCGGCGCGAAATAGAAGCGGCCGGTGAGGTCGTCGAGATAGCTGGCCAGCTCCAGGGGCCGGCCGGCCAGCAGCTCCTCCCGGGCGGCCACGGCCGCGGGGTAGCGTTCCACGGCCGAGGCGAGGCCGCCGCCCTCCAGGAGACGGGTCAGCTCGGCGTCGAGATCGTCCGCCCGCCGAGCACGGGCTTCAGGCGGGATGCCCGGTGGAGCCGGCGGCTGGACCGGACGGCAGGAGAGCAGGAACGAGCCGGCCAGCAGGAGGACGAGCGTTCTCCTCATGGCGCGGCCTCCGTGGTCCAGCTCAGGAGGGAGATCGAATATCCCTCTGCTTCCATGACCTTCGGCGACCGGGCCTGTCCCGTTCCGAACAGGGCGCTTTCGAGGAGCTGCGCCAGCGCGGAGACGCTGCCGTTGCTCTCCCGCGTCCGCGCCGGGTCGAGCGCCGGCTGCGCCAGGTAGCTGAAGTCGACGGGCTGGCCGTTCCCGCTCCGCACGGCGATGGCGACCACCTGCTCCGGCCCCGCGGCCTTCCTCTCGACGCGGAAGACTTCGGTGAGGCTCGAGTCGCCCGGACCCAGCCGGTTGTATTCGCCGGCCCGGGGATAGAAAGGCTCGATGCCGTAGGTGCTGTCGATGAAGAGGAGCGTCACGTCCACGGGATGAAGGTATGGATTGGCGATCCGGAAGGCCACGCGGTCGCCGAGCCGGAGGATGCGCCCGTTCCTCTCGAAAGAGACGGACTCGCCTGGTCCGCTTCCATCCTTCGGGAAACGGAGGAGGTCGAGGCGAACGCCAACCTCCTCCGCACGCTCCGCACGGCCGCCGCCGCGCAGAGCCTCTCCGGCGACCGCGAGAAGGGCGTGAGCGCGGGCGATCCTCTGGAGAGCGCCGGAAAGCTCCCGAGCCGCGTTGCCGGCGAGGCCGACCGCAAATCCCTGGGGCTCCACCATGCCCGGCCAGCCTGAGGCCGGGACCAGGAGGATCTCCGTGCCGCGCTGGCGCACGAACCAGTCCGCCCTCGCGGGATCGGCGACCCGTTCCACCAGGCGCGGCATACCCGCCAGCGCCGCCTCGATCTCGGATGGTCCAGCCCCCGGGACCTGGGTGACCGGCTCCGGCCCGACTCTCCCTGGCGGCGCGGGCTCCTGGACCTGGACGGCCACCTTCAGGGTCAGATCGCCGTAGTCCAGGAACACCGGCGAGCTCCGTGAGCCTGGGGGCAGCGAGGCAGGCGCCGGCAGCCCATCAAAGGAGACGGGTTCCGCCAGTGCCTCCAGCGCTCCGGCGCTCACGATCCGAACATGCCCGAGAGCACGGTCGGCCTGGGGCGCCCCCGCGGGAGGGTAGACCCGGAGCACGCTTCCGGGGCGTATACCAAGCAGGCTTCCGGCGCGGACGCGGAGCTTGCCCGGCGCTTCCGGAGCTTCGCCGGCGAGAAGGATCCTCGGCCTCTCCGGCCACGACTCGAGCCCGAGAACCTTGCGGTCCAGGTCTCCCACGATCATGGGATTCGGTGAGAAGCGGGGCATGGCCCGGTAGCGGGCGGTGACCCTTTCGGCGAGCTCGCGGTAGGTCAGCGGGCTCTCGCTCTGGCTGAGGGTCTCGGCCACCGTCCACGTCAGGAGGCCGTGCCAGGGGCTCTCCGGATCGGGCAGGCGCATCTCTGGCGTCGTCTCTTCCGGCCGGGAGGCGTAGAGGGCGACGATGTTCCCGGCTCCGGTCGGGACGTCCAAGACACCCGAGTCTACCGGGGCGTCGTTTAAAATGTGCCTCCGGGCCACGGCAAGCACCTCTGGCGGCACCAGGAGATCCGGTGGGAGCCGCCTCTCCCGCTCCACCTCGGCCGGGGCTCCGCGCAGCAGAGTCCCCGAATGGCAGGCGTCGGCCAGGAGCCAGACGAGCGCCCCGCGGCCGCGGAGCGCCTCAACCCAATGGCGGATCTCGTCGTCGCGGATGGCATTCTCGACCTGTCCCTGTCGCCCGTTCCAACCCTTGACGTCGGCCGGCAGGAAGATCTCATCCAAGCCGTCGGGCTCAGGGTCGTCCGGCGATCCATCCGAAGGCTCCTGGCTGCCGTGTCCGGCCAGGAACAGGACGACGATCTCCCCGGGAATCACGGCCGAGGTCAGCCGCTCGATCTGCCTGACGATGTTCTCGCGCGTCGGCCGCAACCGGGGATCGGCCGGCCATCCCGCCAGAACCGAGACCTTCGCCGGATCGAAGCGGAAGGATCTGCCGGTCAGGAGATCCCGCATCAGGAGCGCGTCGTTCTCGCCCCCCTCCAGCCACCGCTTCGGGTCCAGGTTGGGATAGCGGGTACAGCCGATCAGGAGGGCGCGTCCGGGGGCGCGACCCTCATCCGGCAGCGGCGGCGGAGGGGTGGGACGCAGCCCGGCCTCGAAGGCGTCCCGCAGACGGCGGGCGGCGTCGTGCGAGAGCGCCATCTCCGCCACCCGCTGATAGGCCTCCAGAGCCAGACGCCCGTCCGCGTGCGCCGCCAGCCAGGCCGCCTCGATCGTGCGGCCGACGAGGTCCTTCTCACCGTTGGGAGCGAAGGCCGCGGGTACCTCGGGCAGGGCCTCGGACCTCAGAGCCTCCAGGGGGGCGCCGGCGGTCCTGCCGAGCGAGTCGCGGACCTCCAGCTCATAGCGGCCGGGGGCGACCGGCTCCTTCCCGCGGAGGAGGGTCCGGAGCTCAGAGACCTGCTCGGCGGCGAGCACCGTGAGACCGTCGGCGGCACGGTAAACCCGGACGGAGTAGGGAGCAGCGCCGCCGGTCCAAGCCAGGGCCAGGGAGGTCCGGCCCGCGGCGAACGCGCCGTCCGCGCCGGCGAGCAGTGGGAGCGATGGCGGTTCCTTGTCGCCGCGGATGTGCAGGCTGGCGACCGAAGCGCCGTGCTGCTCCGCCGTGCTGAAGAGCTCATTGATCCAGGCCATCAGGTTTGCGATACGGCCGGGGGGAGCGTCTCCGCTGTGGGCTGTCCAGACCGGGTCCTTGTCCTGGGTCAGGACATGCGTCTGGCTGCCGCAGCGCACCGTCACCTGGGCGGAGCCCTGGATCACGATACGGTCGCCGTTCACCAGGGGTGTATAGGGGAGGAGGGGATCGGTGCGACCGTCCACCCTCTGGACTTTGGCGCCCTGGCCCGTCACATCCTCCACATTGCACACGTGCAGGCCGGCAGCGACAGCGCGGGCCGACCAGAGGGCCAGAGCCAGGAGGACGAGAGGGTGGCGCATCAATGAGTCTCCGCATGCTTGCGATGGAAAATGCCTTCGACGTCCGCCGCCAGCCGGTGCAGGAAGACGGCGATTGCAGGCACGGCGAAGTCGAGCCAGTATCCACCCCGGAACAGGAACACGCTGAGAGGGAGAAGCCCCAGGATCAACACGGCGGCGGCGATCAGGGCAGCCTTGCGGGGCGGGAACGAGGAGAAGATCAGGCTCATGACCAGCACCGAAGCGGCGAGAAGACCGTATCGCAGGGTTGGCGGCGGCAGCCCGATCTCGCCGTGCTCCAGCAGCGAGTCCATGGAGTTGATCAGGATCAGGGCTCCCGGCATGGGGCCGAGCGGCGTCCGGTAGACGTCGCGCCCCTCCTCGAAACTCCCGCCGATCACCACGATCCGGCCGCGGAACAGATCCGGGCTCACCTGCTCCCGCCGGAGCAGAGGGTAAGCCGGGATCACGCTCAACAGCTCGCGGCCGGTCGCCGGGTCTCTGGGGTAGGCCTCGCCCTCCCGCAGCTCCGCGGGATACCGGTAGGCGATCCTCTGGTTGAGCCGGGACGGCTTCACCGACAGCTCCAGCCTGCCGATGCGCACCTCCGGTTTCTCTTCCAGCACCGCCGAGCGGATCCGCTCCATGATCTGGGGAAGCGGAGTCTCGGGCTCGAGGACCGCAGCCGCGACGAGGATCTGGATTGAAGGCATCACCTCGGGAGATCCATCCCGTTTCGGGGGGATCCTCTCCCAGAGCCGCCAACGGCGGATCTGCCAGTCGGACGCCCGGTCGAACAGCGGTGAGGCCCAAACGATGTTGGGGATCCCGGCCAGAGAGGCCTCGAGGAATGAGGGTCGCACGAAGAGAGAGCCGCTCTCCCCGGCCGGGTTCCGTAGGGCGGCCGGGAAGATGAGGAGCGGCAGGGATTTGCAGCCGTGAGGCGGGAATGCCGCCTTGCGCAGCGAGCGGAGAAGGGCTGCGTCCGCGGCCGGGTCCACGCTCCGCGTCAAATCCACGTCCACCACCAGAACCCGGGGGCATGCCGATGCCACCGTCTCGATCATCCTGCGCAGCTTGTCCCGGGGGACCAGCGCCGGCTCGTTCCAGTCCCGGTAGGTTCGCTCGTCGATGTCCAGGAAGGTGAATGGCACCGGGTCCTTGCGGGAAGGCGCCATTCCCCGGGAGAGAGCAACCGTCCAGTCGAGAGCCCGATCCTCGATCTCCTGGATCTGCGAGTAGTGATGGTGGAGGAGGTGGAGGGCGGCCTCGATGCCCAGAGCGATAGCCAGGCTCGCCGCGAAGCCCCGGAGGAACGCCCTCGAGACCTTTTGCCGAGAGCGCGCCGGCTCCGGTACGGAGGGAGGGACCGGGACGTTGTTCGGGCGAGCCTTGCGCCGCGCACTGGCGCCAGCGGCAGAGGATCGGGACTTCGACTTCGACCGCCGGACAGACATCAACGATTCCCCGCCGCAATGCAAAAAGAGGCCGGTCCTGAATGAACCCAAGCTCTCATGATGCTAGGAGTGGCTTTCCCGAGGGTCAACGAAATAGAGATCTCGGCACAGAGGAAACTCTTGATAAGTGATGACGCGAACCGGCCGCCTTTGTTACAGAGGCTCCCGCGGGTAGAACAAGAACTCCTGGATCTTGCCGTCCGGCGTCCGGTACATCAGGGCCTCGGCCGGCACGCTCCCGATCCGGAAGCGGAGCTTCGCCACTTCCATGCCGCCCCGCTCGTAGACGTCGGCCACTTCCATTTCGCTCACTTCGCCCTTCTCCGGGAGGGCGGAGGCCATCCTCTCCGGAGTCAGCCAGGCGTCGTACTCCTCCCCGAGAGTGGCGCGGTCGACCTTGCCTGCCCGGAGCTGGCGCAGGAGCGCCATCGCGGCTTCCTTGGCCGGCAGCCCCTTTATGGCGGGGATGTCCTCCGCCGGCGGCGGGAGCAGCTTCGCGAGGATGGCTTCCCGAAGCGGACGGCTCACTCCGAAGTCCGCATTCGCCAGGAGGACGACCCCGGACCTCGTGGCCGGCACGATCGCGTTCCAGGCGTTGAAGCCGCCCACGATCCCCTCGTGGGTGAGGACGAGCGCGGCGTCCCGGTCGCGGACGAACTGGCCACAGCCGTAGTTGGTGGCGCGTCCGTCCGCGAGCCGGCGCGGCGTGGTCATCGTCCGGTAAGAGGCTTCGGAAAGGATCTTCCCGTCCATCAGGGCGAGGTCCCAGGCGAGCAGGTCCTTGGGGGTGGACCAGAGGCCGGCCGCCATGGCGAGCCAGCCTTCCCCCTCGGGGACGGCCGGTTGGGGCGCGCCCAGTCCGAAAGAGGTGTAGCCCTCCGCGAGACCGGGCTCGTCCCTCTTCGGCTCGTACCGGGTGTGACTCATGCCCAGCGGTTGGAGGATCCGCCGGCCGAGAAAGCTCCCGAATGGCTCGCCGGAGACTTTTTCCACGACCCGGCCGAGGATCAGGTAGCCCGTGTTGCTGTAGGACCAGCGCGTGCCCGGCTCGAAGTCGAGCGGTCTTTTCGCGAATTCCTGAATGATTCCGTCCGTGGGCCTCGCCTGGGCCATGGGCCGGTCCACGAAGTCCAGGGGGTAGTAGTCGCGGTAGCCGGCGACGTGCTGGCCGAGGTCGAGCAGCGTGATGTCGGCAGCGCGGGTTAGCCCGGGCTCGTACTTGGCGACCCGGTCGTCCAGCGAGAGCTTCCCTTCCTCGGCCAGGAGGAGGGCGGCGGCGCAGGTGAACTGCTTGGTGAGGGAGCCGGCGGCGAACAGGGTGTCGGGCGTGACCGGCTCACGCGTCTCCAGGGAGCGGACGCCGTAGCCCTTGGCCAGCACGATCCGGCCTTGATGCATCACTGCGACGGAGAGGCCGACGAGATGCCCCTCCTGGACGTTGCGCTCGATGAGGCGGTCGATTTCGGAGACGTCCAGCGCTCCCAGCTCGGCACCCGACCCCACGAGCGCGATCGTCATGACCACGCTGGCGACCCATGGCCTGTGTCTCATGGGCGGGATCTTACTCTCCGGGGGTCTCGAAAAATATTCCGGGGAATTTTTCGCGGACCGGCTCGCTTCGCCCCCTCTCCTGTACCAAGCTTTAGTAGGAGCCAGATTCTTTCTTACAGGCAGGACTTCAAAAGAGCTCCGTCTTCAGACATCCATGCCGGAGGTGTGCTTGACCGGCTTCGTCGTGATGGTGAATTCGGGGTCGTAGCTCGCAGACGGGGGCCAGGGGCGGTTTCCTGGGCCCGAAGAGCCACGGTCCTTTAATCCCTCGGTTGAGGGAGAGGAGACGGAAGATGAGCAGGATCAAGGGGCGGCTGCATCGACTCCTGATCACGGACGGGCTCTTGCTGTTGCTCTTGAGCGCGCCGCTGGTATGGGCCGCGACGGAAGCGCCTGCCGGGTTCGACAACCTGACCAACGGCTTTACTCCGCAGGCCACGTTCGACCTCGACCGCGACGTCTTCGACGAGTTCGAGGTCATCGACGACGGACTGGGTCCGCTCTACAACGCCCAGGCCTGCCGCGAGTGCCATCAGAACCCGGTGAGCGGCGCCACCAGCCAGGTCACCGAGCTGCGCGGGGCCCGATTCGACGGGTTCACCTACCAGGATCCTCCGGGCGGCTCGCTGTTCAACGACCGCGCGATCGACGCCAGGATCCAGGAGCGGGCAGGCGGGGCTGACAACGTCCTGACCTTCCGCGCTTCGCTCAACACGCTCGGCGACGGTTTCGTCGAGGCGATCGCCGACAGCACGTTCACGACCATCAGAAATGCCCAGCCCAGCGGCATGAAGGGGCAGATCATCAACGTGCCGGTCCTGGAGTCCCCGGGGACGACGCGGGTCGCCCGCTTCGGCTGGAAGAACCAGCACGCCAGCCTGCTCTCGTTCTCGGCCGACGCCTACCTGAACGAGATGGGCATCACCAGCCCGCTCCAGCCCACCGAGAACACTTCCTACGGCTCCTCGGTCGCAGCCTTTGACACGGTCCCCGATCCCGAGGAGGCGGCGACACCGGCCAATCCGTTCGGCCCCGACGTCGAGGCCTTCGCCCGCTTCATGCGCTCCAGCAAGGTGCCGCCGCGCGACACGGCCCTGGCCGCCACCGCGGACGCCATCACCGGCGCGAACCTGTTCAACTCGATCGGTTGCAACATCTGCCACACGACGAGCATCACGACCGCTCCGGTGGGCACCGTCGTCAACGGCGGCAAGCTCACCATCACGGCCGCCCTCGGCGACAAGATCATCCATCCGTACAGCGACTTCATGCTGCACGACGTGGGCACGGGCGACGGCATCATCCAGAACGGCGGCTCGAGCACGCGCAACAAGCTGCGCACTCCGCCGCTCTGGGGTTTCCGCACGCGCCTCCGCTTCATGCACGATGGCGAGAACACAACGCGCAACAATGCCATCCTGCGTCACACGAACGAGTCCGAGCCGATCATCCAGAACTACATCAACCTGAGCACGACTCAGAAGAACCAGCTCATCACGTTCCTGAACTCGCTTTGATCCCGAGGCCCGGCCGGTTGTTTCCTCCGGCCGGGCTTTCTTTGAGATAGATCAGGAGAAGAACCAGATGCGCCGTATGTCCCTCGCCTGCCTGTTGCTGGCCGCCCTGCTGCTCCCGAACGTCGCGGATTCGCGGGAGCCGAAGGGAGCGGTGGTGGAGGTTCTGACCCAGAACAACGACGTGGTGAAGCTCGAGCTGCGGGAGGTCGCGCCCTCCCCGAGAAGCGGCTCGCTGCTCTTCACGAAGAAGCTCGAATCCACGCCGGAGGAGATCGCCTGGTACGAGATCGCCCTCGGGCCGAAGACCAAGGAGACCGGCCGGCTGCGGGAGATCCGCATCGCCGACGCGCCGCTGAAGCTCAAGTCCACCTCCGGGGACCTTCTCTTCTATCCGGTCGTCATCGTCACGGGCACCGAGACCGAGGCCCGCACGAATTCCTGGCACTGGCTGGGAGAGCGCCTTTCGGGTGTCTCGCGCACCCCGGGCGAGCGTTCCCGCCCCGTCTCGATTCCCATCAGCGACATCAAGGTAGTCCGCTTTCCCAAGCCCTGAGATCAACGCTCGGATGTATCATCGGCCTCCATGGCCGACCACCGCTCCACCCCCGTCCTGAATCCCGCCACCGGCGAGGTCCTCGCCCATGTAGCCGAGGGCGGGATCGAGGACGTGGGAGCCGCGGTCGCCGCGGCCCGCCGGTCCTTCGAGCAGGGAGATTGGCGCCGCACCCCGGCCATGGAGCGGGCGCGGGTGCTGCTCCGTCTGGCCGAGCGGATCCGGGCGGAGGCCGAGGCGCTCGCCACACTGGAGTCGCGCAACGTGGGCAAGCCCATCCAGGAAGCCTGCGGCGAGATCGAGATGGGGGCCGCCTGCTTCCAGTACTACGCCGGCCTGATCCCCGCGTTCGGCGGACAGACGCTCCCGGTCGGCGCGCCCGGCACGGGCCTCACCTTCCGCGAGCCGGTCGGAGTCTGCGGCCTGATCGTCCCCTGGAACTTCCCCTTCGCGATCACTACATGGAAGGTCGCGCCCGCCCTGGCGCTGGGCAACTCCGTGGTGGTCAAGCCCGCGTCGGCCACGCCCTTGACGGCCCTGCGCCTGGCCGAGCTGGCCGCGGACGCCGGTCTGCCGGCGGGAACACTCAACATCGTGACCGGACCGGGCGGCGCGGCCGGATCGGCCCTCGCCCGGCATCCGGACGTGCGCAAGATCGCCTTCACCGGCTCGACCGAGGTCGGCAGCGAGGTGATGCGTCTGGCGGCGGGCGACGTGAAGCGCGTCTCCCTGGAGCTGGGCGGCAAGTCGGCCAGCCTGATCTTCGCGGATGCGGACCTCGAAAAGGCCGGGGCCTCGATCTCCAGCTCGTTCGGCAACGCCGGCCAGGATTGCTGCGCCCGCAGCCGGGTCCTGATCGAGCGATCCATCTATGAAGAGGTCGTGGAGCGTTTCGTCGAGCACACCCGAGCGCTCCGCGTCGGCGATCCGCTCGACGAGAAGACCCGGATCGGCTCGCTGATCTCCCCCGCGCATCGCGACAAGGTCGACGGCTACGTGCGGCGCGGAATCGATCAGGGAGCGAGGCTCTGCACCGGAGGCCGGGCCATGGAAGGCCGGGGCAGCTTCTACGAGCCCGCGGTCTTCCGCGACGTGTCTCCCGACATGGTCATCGCGCAGGAGGAGATCTTCGGCCCGGTCGTGGCCCTGCTGCCGTTCGACAGCGAGGAAGAGGCGATCCGGCTTGCGAATGCCTCGGTCTACGGCCTCTCCGGCTCGGTCTGGACGCGCGATATCGGCAGAGCCCTGCGTGTTGTGCGGGCGGTCGAAACCGGCGTCATCTCGGTCAACTCGGGCTGGAGCGTCCACCTGGAAATGCCGTTCGGCGGCGTCAAGAGAAGCGGCGTCGGACGCGAGCTGGGCCCCTCGGCCCTCGATCACTACAGCGAGCAGAAGAGCGTGTTCATATCGGAGGAGTAGCGATGCTGAATCGCGAGCAACTGGCGGAGCTCGTCGAGCGCGGCGAGATCGAGACGGTGCTCTCCGTCTTCCCCGACATGTACGGCCGCCTGATGGGAAAACGGATCAATGCCGGGTTCTTCCTCGAACAGATCGCGGACGGCGGGATGCACGCCTGCGACTACCTGCTCGCCTGCGACATGGAGATGGACGTGATCCCGGGCTACAAGTACACGAGCTGGGAGACCGGGTACGGCGACTTTCACTGCGTCCCCGATCTTTCGACGCTGCGGCGCGCCGCCTGGCTGCCGAAGACCGCGCTCGTGATCTGCGATCTTTTCGATCATCACGAAAAGCCGGTCGAGGTCTCGCCGCGCAGGATGCTCCAGCGCCAGTTGGAACGGGCGAAGGAGGCGGGCTTCACGGTGATGGGCGGCACGGAGATCGAGCTCTATGTCTTCGACGACAGCTTCGCCGAGGCGCGCTCCAAGAACTATCACGGCCTGCGGCCGATGGGGACGTACAACGAGGACTACCACATCTTCCAGGGCACGAAGGAGGAGGAGCTCGTCGGCGCGATCCGGCGCGATCTGGACAACAGCGGCGTGCCGATCGAGTTCAGCAAGGGGGAGGCGGGGCTGGGGCAGCAGGAGATCAACCTGCGCTACAGCGAGGCGCTGATTCAGGCCGACCGAAATGTTATTTACAAGCACGCGGCCAAGGAGATCGCCTGGGCGCAGGGAAAGTCCGTCACCTTCATGGCGAAGTGGGACGAGAAGCACACCGGCTCCAGCGCGCATGTCCACGTCAGCCTCTGGAACGAGGATGGAAGAAACGTTTTCCCCGGCGATCAAAAGATCGGGCCAGTCGAAGGAAGTGAGACGTTCCGCTGGTTCCTCGGCGGCTGGATCAAGCACGCGCGGGCGGTGACCGCCTGCTACGCGCCGTACGTGGCCTCTTACAAGAGATACCAGGCGCGCTCCTGGGCGCCGACCGCGATCGCCTGGAGCTATGACAACCGGACCGCCGGCTTCCGGGTGGTGGGCCGCGGGCCGTCGCTCAGGGTCGAGTGCCGCATCCCGGGAGCGGACGCCAATCCCTACATCCTCTACGCCGCCGCCCTGGCCGCCGGGCTCGACGGCATCCGCAACAAGATCGAGCCGCCGGAGATCTTCCAGGGAGACCTCTACGCCGCCGCCGAGCTGCCGAAGGTCCCCGGTACGCTGCGGGAAGCGATCTCGGAGCTGGAGCGGAGCGACATGGCAAAGGAGGCGTTCGGCGAGGACGTGTTCGAGCACTACCTCCACTTCCTGCGCACCGAGCAGCGGAAGTTCGACGAGGTGGTGACCTGCTGGGAACGGGCTCGATATTTCGAGAGGGCTTGATTTCTCCCTCTCCCCCGGCACGGGGGAGAGGGTAGGGGAGAGGGGGAACGGGATCAAATGCGATTGAAAGACAAAGTCGCGCTCATCACCGGAGCCGGCTCGGGGATCGGGCGGGAGACGGCCCTGCTGTTTGCCAGCGAAGGAGCCCGGGTCGTCGTAGTCGACGTGAACGATGCCGGCGGCCAGGCGGTCGCGGAGGAGGCACGGAGGAGCGGAGGCGAGGCGGTCTACGTCCACGCCGACGTCTCGCAGGCCGCCGAGGCCGAGCTGATGATCCGCGCCGCGGAAACGAGCTTCGGCCGGCTCGACGTGCTGTTCAACAACGCCGGCATCTCCCATCCCAAGGACGACGACGCCGTGACCACCGAGGAAGAGGTCTGGGACCTCACCATGAACATCAACCTCAAGGGCGTCTTCCTCGGCTGCAAGTACGGCATCCCGGCCCTGAGGCGAGCGGGGGGAGGCTCGATCATCAACACGGCCTCCTTCGTGGCGGTCCTCGGAGCCGCCACCCCGCAGCTCGCCTACACGGCGAGCAAGGGGGGAGTCCTCGCCATGACAAGGGAGCTGGCGGTGATCCACGCGAGGGAGAACATCCGGGTCAACGCCCTCTGCCCCGGCCCCCTCAAGACCGAGCTGCTGATGAAATACCTGGACACCGAGGAAAAGCGCCAGCGCCGTCTGGTCCACATTCCCATGGGCCGCTTCGGAGAAGCGAAGGAGATCGCCCGCGCCGTCCTCTTCCTGGCCTCGGACGAGTCCTCTTTTACGACGGGAGCGACCTTCCTGGTCGATGGGGGCATCACGGCGGCGTACGTGACGCCGGAATGAGCTGCGGGTATGATGGTCAGGGGCGATACAACTGAATTATCCCGGACGGAGATCCCTTATGCCACGATCGACTGTCTCGATTGCCATCACCGACGAGCTGGCCAGCCAGTTGCCGCCGGACCCGGAGCAACGGCAGGAAGTGCTGGTGCTCGGACTCCGGGAGTGGCGAATCCGGAAGGCGCTGGACGCCTATAAGCGAGGTGAGGGATCGCTGGGATACGCGGCCCGCCAGGCGGGTGTCTCCCTGCGGGAGATGATCCCGCTGGCCTATGCCCACGGCCTCGTGCCCAAGACCGACGACGAAGAAGCGGGCGAACCTGTCCTGTGACTGTCGTCTCTGACGCGGGCCCTCTCATGGCCCTCGCCAAGATCGGCGCGCTCGATGTTCTCTTCCGCATCTTCCCCAAGATCCTGACGCCACCTGCCGTCCATCACGAGTTGATCACCGAGGGGCTGCGCTTGGCCGCTCCTGACGCGTTCTTGATCCAGGACCGTTATGAGTCTGGAGAGTTGATTGTTGTGTCTCCGCCGGATGCTCCTCCGTCGGCGCCGGCTCGTCTGGGAGCCGGAGAGGAAGAGAGCATCCTGTTGGCGATCGAGATGGAGGCCATCTGGCTCCTGATCGACGATTTCGATGCCCGCCGGGCGGCTCTCAGCTCTTTTGCCGCCGCGGGATCCAAAGCCCAGATCAAGGGAACCCTCGGTGTGATCGTGGCGGCCAGGGAGGATGGAGCTCTCACCAAAGAGGAAGCCAGCCAGCTCGTCGAAGCTCTCCGGAACCGCCCGGATATCTGGATCAGCGCCAATCTTTGCGACCATGCCTTGGCACTGCTGGACCGGCAGCCGATCTGACCGATAGAGGGATCACAGCGGCGTATGTGACGCCGGAGTGATTTCTCCCGCCTGAAGTGGAATTCAGAGCTTTGCGAAAAAATTTAGCCCTATGCGGCGCCAATTCGGCACGTTAAATTTAAATCTAGAGGTCTAGAAAAAAATCTAGCGCGTTACCGGGAGTTTTAGAGGTCTGCGAGGCAATTTGGCACGTTGAATTTTTCTGCAGAGGTCTGCGAGGCGTTTTGGCACGGCCATTTTTATTTTTGGCATGCTCGCGGACAATTTGGCACGTCAAAAGTTTTTGCAGAGGTCTGAAAGGCAATTTGGCACGTTAGCGGGAAATCCGGCGCGCTGTGGCGGGATCGGGGCGGCTGAATCCTGGGTCGTGGGCGTAGCGCGCAGTCCACTCACCGGCACGTGGACACGGGCGGCAAGGAGGCTCCTACTCAGCCCAGTTCTCGATTCTCAAGTCAGGCACGCGCTCAAACTCCTCGACGTTGTTGGTAACTACGATCAGATCCCTGGCGAGCGCCTGGGCGGCAATGAGGCTATCGAAGTCGCCGATCGGACGGCCGATTCGGAAGAGTTGGGCGCGAATGCGCGCTGCGACCAGGGCATCGGATGCCTCGAAGGACAGGGCGTCCATCGGTCCGAAGAAGTCGTCCAGGCGAGCATGGGCCAACTCTCGCTGCTGGCTCCTCTCTGCCCCTTGCCGCAACTCGAGCACAGTGATGACGCTCACCGCCACGACCGCGCGTCCGACGTTCTGCAAGCGCCTCAGCACCTGCAAAGGCCGGTTCTTCATGGCATAGATGCAGATGTTGCTGTCGAGGAGATATCTCACAAATCGAGGCTTTCGCGTGTCTGCCGCACCTGGGTAGGCCGCTCGAAATCCTCAGGCATGCCTTCGAAGGCTCGCCAAAAGGATTCCGGCCACTCCTCGACATGCACCGGCTCGAGGACGATCCGCTCTCCTTCCCGGCGGATCTCCACCTCTTCGGTGCCCGGCGGAAAGCGGAAGTCCTTAGGCAGGCGGATGGCCTGACTGTTACCACTCCAGAAGACTTTGGCGGTGGACATGGCTTCCTCCTTCGGACCAAGTATATACTCGTATACACGCCGAAGTTGCGGCACAAATTGCCGGCGAACACCGGCTGGCAGCCCGCCCGCCGTTCCGCTATGCTCCGCAGCCGATGTCCGATCATGATATCCCCCAGGACGTTCCTCCCGAGGAGGATTTGCCGGCCGAACCCTCCGAGGAGGAAGAGCCTGCCGGCAGCGGCGCGTTGCGCTCCTTCCTCGGGCTGTTCGTCGTACCCCTGCTCGTCGTCATCCTCTGCGTGGCCATCTTCATCGGCTTCGGGTGGATCGCCTACGACCGGCAGAGCACGCGGGACTACCTGAACGACCTCGAGTCGGGGTGGAAGCCGCGGCGGGTGCAGGCGGCTTACGAGCTGTCCAAGATCCTGGTGTCGGACCCCCAGGCGCTGGAGAAGGAACAGGGGGCCAAGGGCCAGGTCCGCCGGCTCTTCCAGGAGGCGGACGATCCCGAGATGAAGCGCTACCTGGCGCTCGTGATGGGGCGCACCGGCGACCGCGAGGCGCTCCCCCTGCTCGTCGAAGCCCTGAACGGCGAGGACGAGCGCACCCGGATCTATGCGCTCTGGTCGCTGGGCATGCTGGGCGATCCCCAGGCCCGCGAGCCTCTGGCCGCCGCTCTCGGCGACAAGGACCCCGGCATCCGCAAGATCGCGGCGTTCGCCCTGGGCGAGCTCGACGACCGGTCGGTCGTCCCCAGCCTCCGGCCGCTCCTCGACGACGCCGCCACGGACGTGCGCTGGAACGCCGCGCTTTCCCTGGCCCGCCTGGGGAGCGCCGAGGGCGTGCCCGTGCTCGAAAGCATGCTCGACCGCCGGCTCCTCGCGCAGGTGCCGGACATCACCCGCGAGCAGCAGGAAGAGGCCATGCTCAGCGCCATCCGGGCGCTCGCCGCCCTGCGCGACCCGCGGCATCGGGCTCTGTTCGACCGGCTCGCCAAGGACGATCCGAGCCTCAAGGTACGTCAAGCCGCCATCGAGGCAGGCAAGGTGGCTTCTGGGCGCTGATTTTTCCAGGTTTGGAGGGGGTTTACCTCCGCGCCGCAATGCGGCGTTGACACCCCCTGTCCCCTTTCGCTAGAAAGGGGCACCCGAAAGGATGTAGACACCAGGGCCCGTATGGAAATGCAGTAGGAAAGGGGCAACATGGCTGACGAGACGAAGGACGGTCCCGCGTCCGAGCCGGGGCCGCCCAAGATGGCCACGGAAGGCGCCCGCGCCGAGGCGGGGGCTGCCAAGACCGATACCGCTCCGGTTCCGGAGAGGCAGGCTGCTGCCACTTCCGAGACGTTCAAGGCTTCTCCCTCGGAGGCCGCTGCCGCGGAAGCTCCCGCCGTGGCGGGCGGGACCAACGCTCCCGTCGTTCCGCCGCCAGGGCCGGACGCCGCCGAAAAAGCGGCGGCCGACGCGAAAGCCGAGAAGGTCGCCGCCGCCCGCGCCGCTCATGCAGCCAAGCTGGCGGCCGAGGGCAAGCCGGCCCCCGCTCCGGCTCCCGTCGCCGCGGCTGCCGCGGCCAAGGCCACGGCCACTCCGGCCGCGGCTGGGACCGCTCCGGCTCCCAAGGCAGGCAAGGGCGAGGACATGTCCCGCCGCGGGTTCTTCTCCTGGGCCGCGGTGGCCTGGGTCGGCTTCTCGGCGGCGATCGGCGGCTGCGTCACGGCCATGGGGCGCTTCATGTTCCCCAACGTGCTGTTCGAGCCCCCGACGACCTTCAAGGCCGGCTACCCGCAGGATGTCGGCGCCGGCGTGGTGGACACCCGCTTCGTCGACAAGTACGGGGTCTGGATCGTCAACAACGAGGGCAAGCTCTACGCGCTGATCGCGATCTGCACGCACCTCGGCTGCCCGCCGGCCTGGCTGGAGACGCAGAACAAGTTCAAGTGCCCGTGCCACGGCAGCGGCTATTACAAGAGCGGCGTCAACTTCGAGGGCCCGACCCCGCGGCCCCTGGAGCGGGCGCGGATCTTCCTCAGCCCGGACGACGGCCAGATCGTCGTCGACAAGGCTCAGAAGTTTCAGCAGGAGCTCGGCCAGTGGGAGGACCCCAACTCCTTCATTTCCCTGGCTTGACGAGAACGTCTTAGAACGTCAAACCTGACCAGAGAGGCGCCATGTTCAAAGGCATCACCAAGACACAGGTCTGGAAATCCATCTTCCGGGTGGGCATCCCGACCGACAACCGCAAGCGCGCGCTCGCCATGCTGGGCAACGTGGTGCTGCACCTGCACCCGATCAAGGTCAAGAAGTCCGGCATCCGCATGAGCTACACGTGGTGCATGGGCGGGACGGCCTTCTTCCTGTTCCTGGTGGAGACGATCACCGGGCTGCTGCTGATGTTCTACTACCGTCCGTCCGTGGAGTACGCCTTCGTCGACATCGTCGACCTGCGCGAGGCCGCGGCGTTCGGCATCATGCGCGAGCTGCACCGATGGGGCGCCCACGCCATGGTGATCTCGGTCTGGCTCCACATGTTCCGCGTGTTCATGACCGGCTCGTACAAGCCGCCCCGCGAGTTCAACTGGAACGTCGGCGTGATCCTCCTGGTGCTGACGCTGCTCCTCTCGTTCACCGGCTATCTCCTGCCGTGGGACCAGCTCGCGATCTGGGCGATCACGGTCGGATCGAACATGGCCCGCGCGACACCCCTGTTAGGCAACGAGGGACCAGGGGCTGCCTTCCTGAAATTGGGAGGCGAACGGTTGATCCACGTGGGCAGCGATGCCCGCTTCGCCCTGATCGGCGGGCGGACCATCGGCAACGCCACGCTCATCCGCTTCTACGTGCTGCACTGCGTCGGCATCCCGCTCGTCGCCGCCTTCCTCATGGCGGTCCACTTCTGGCGCGTCCGCAAGGACGGCGGCATCTCGGGTCCCAGCTAAGGGGGATGACATGATCGAGGCCATGCTGCCAATGCTATCGATGCTGGCGTTTGCGGAAGGGGGAGGCGGGGGACCGATGGAGGGCATCAAGCACTTCGTCGACATCCTCGCCTATCCCTACTGGTCGTTCACGCTGTCGCTGATCGCCTTCTATTTCATGCTGCGCTCCCGGTCCCTGTGGACCAAGCGCGCGGGGCTGATCATGCTCGCGGTCGGCGTGGGCTTTTTCGTGCTCTCGCTGTTCGATCCCGACTTCAAGTCGATCGTGGCCAAGCCGGACAACGTGCCCATCGTCATGATGGTGTTCCTGGTCGGCTTCTTCATCTGGTTCTCCATGCACAAGGCCACGGAGAACGACGCCCGGCTCGCCGCGGGCCAGCCCACCTACGAGGCGACCGAGGTCGAGGACCGCATCTTCACCTGGCCCGACCTGGTCTTCTCCGAGTTCATCTGCATGGTGCTCCTGACGGTCGGCATGGTGATCTGGTCGATCGTCCTCAAGGCGCCGCTCGAAGAGCCGGCCAACCCGGCGCTCGCCCCCAACCCGTCGAAAGCGCCCTGGTACTTCCTCGGCCTCCAGGAGATGCTGGTCTACTTCGACCCCTGGCTGGCGGGCGTGGTGCTGCCCGGCCTGATCATCGTCGGGCTGATGGCGATCCCCTACATCGACACGAACCCCAAGGGGAACGGCTACTACACGTTCCGCGAGCGCAGGGTCGAGATCGGCCTGTTCCTGTTCGGCTTCCTGATCCTGTGGAGCCAGATGATCGTCATCGGCACCTTCCTGCGCGGGCCGAACTGGAACTTCTTCGGCCCCTTCGAGTACTGGGATCCCGGCAAGGTCGAGGCCCTGGTCAACGTCAACCTTTCGGAGTACTTCTGGATCAAGCTCCTGCGGATGGGCCTGCCCGGCAGTTGGTTCATCCGCGAGCTCCCCGGCATCCTGCTCATGGGGTTCTACTTCTTCGGCCTGCCGGTGCTCCTGCGCCGGACGAAGCGGGTGCGGACCTACTTCGAGAAGATGGGGCCGGCGCGCTATTACACCGGCATCACCCTGTTCCTGTTCATGATGCTGCTGCCGATCAAGATGTACTGCCGCTGGCTGTTCAACCTGAAGTACTTCGTGTACATCCAGGAGTACTTCTTCAATATTTAGTGCAAGGAGCCTGAGTTGCCACCGATCACACCGCCCGAAAAGCGACCGGACCGGCACTACAACTTCGGTCGCATGAACATGTGGTTCGCCATCAGCGCCCTGGCGCTGCTGGCGACCACCCTGTGGATGGTCGTCGCCGACTACGCGCAGCCTTGGAAGCGGTTCCAGGCCGAATTCCGCGACCTGGAAAAGGAGCAGCTGCGCAAGGAGCTGAAGGAGGAGAGCGACAAGATCGGGGGTCAGAGCAAGCAGCTCCAGGCCGAGATCCGGACGGCCGAGAAGGCCGTGGGCAAGCACCGCGACGAGATCGCGAAGCTCGAGGATCAGGTGCGGGAGCTGTCCTCCAAGTGGAGCCAGGCCGATTCGAAGTGGCGCGGCGCCAAGGCGCGGCTCGACGAAGCCCGTTTCCTCTATGACCAGTCGATCCAGGCCGGCGGGGCTGTCGACCCGGACAAGCGCGACCGCGTCCAGGAGGAGAAGAAGGCTCTGACCGATGCCCAGGCGGAGAGGGAGGGGTACGGGAAACAGCGCGATGCGGTCCAGGCCGAGATCGCCCAGCGCCGCAAGGCCGTGACCGACGCCGAGGAGAGGCTGGCCGCCCTGCGGGCGGGTGTCGACAGCCTGGAGACCCGCGCCGCCGCCCTGGACAAGGACCCCGCCTACTTCGTGCTCAACGCTCCGCTGATGGACTTCGTCAAGCCCACCCTCTCCGTGCAGCAGGTGATCCTGCCGGGCCTGACGCACAACATCAACTTCACCGAGATCAACCGGGTGGACCGCTGCGTGACCTGTCACGTGGCCGCGAACCGCCCGGGCTTCGAAGACGATCCGGCGACCAAGGACGTGGAGTGGAAGGAGCCCTACCGCAGCCACCCGCGGCTCGCGGAGTTCGTCGGCGACAGCTCGCCGCATCCCTACACCCAGTTCGGCTGCACCGTCTGCCACGGCGGTCTTGACCGCGCCACCGACTTCTCCCGCGCCGGCCACAGCCCGAAATCGGACGAGCAGCGCAAGGAGTGGGAGCGCAAGTACAACTGGAAGCAGCAGGCCTACCTGGAGTACCCGATCCTGCCTGCCGGCATGACCGAGGCGGGCTGCGCGACCTGCCACGCGGGAGGCGTCTGGACGCCCAAGGCGGAAACGCAGGACGTGGGCCGCGAGCTGATCACCCACATGGGGTGCAACGGCTGCCATCCGATCAACTACCCGTCCTATACGAACATGCGCAAGGCGGGACCGGACCTGACGCGCATCGCCGGCAAGACCAACCCCGGCTGGGCGTACAAGTGGATCGAGGCGCCGCGGAGCTTCCATCCGACGACGTTCATGCCGCACTTCTTCTACCAGGAGAACACCGAGACGCCGGAGAACAAGAAGCGGCAGGCGGCGGAGATCCGCGCCATCGTCGACTACCTGTGGGCGAACTCGGACCGGCCGCAGTACGGACCGGCCCCGGCGGGCGATCCGGCCAACGGCAGGAGGGTCTTCGAGTCCGTGGGCTGCGCCGGCTGCCACATCCTGGACGCCAAGGCCAAGCGGGACGATTTCTTCCCCAGGATCAACCGCCTGCACGGTCCCAACCTGGTGCGCACCGGCAGCAAGGTGAGCAAGGGCTGGCTCTACGCCTGGGTGAAGAACCCGAAGCAGTACTTCCCCGACACGAACATGCCGAACCTGCGGCTCACCGACCAGGAGGCGTCCGACGTCGTCGCCTATCTGTCGTCGAGCCGCGACCCGAAGTATGAAAACGTGCCTCTGCCGCAGGTCGACACCAAGGTCCGCGACGAGCTGGCGCTGGGTTACCTCCAGAACCTGTTCACCCTGGAGTCCAGCCGTTCCAAGCTGAACGCCATGTCCCAGACCGAGCGCAACGTCTACCTGGGCGAGCAGACGATCGCCAAGTACGGCTGCTACAGCTGCCACGACATCAAGGGCTTCGAAAAGGCCAAGCCGATCGGCACCGAGCTGACCCAGGAGGGCTCGAAGCCGATGCACCAGTTCGACTTCGGCCACGTGCACAGCGTCTCCCACACCCGTCACGACTGGGTGAGGACCAAGGTGCTGCGGCCGCGCATCTGGGACGAGGGCAAGGAGCGGGTCAAGGACTACAACGAGCTGCTCAAGATGCCGAACTTCGGCATGTCCGAGCGCGAGGCCCAGGCGATCACCGCCAACATCGTCGGCTTCACCAAGGAGACGGCGGCGGCGACGCGCAAGGCGGGTTCCGCGGACGGCAGCCGCATGGCCGCCATGGCCGAGGGGCGCAAGCTGATCACGCGCTTCAACTGCCAGGGCTGCCACCTGATCGAGGGACAGGGCCACGCGATCCAGCAGGTGATCAAGGATCCGGCCATGCTGCCGCCGAACCTGGCGGCCGAAGGGGCGCGGGTACAGGGCGACTGGCTGTTCGCCTACCTCCACGATCCCAGCCGCGTGAGGATGCGGCCGTGGCTCACGGCGCGCATGCCCACCTTCGGGTTCACGGACGAGCAGGCCAACACCCTGGTCGGCTACTTCGCGTCGCGGGAGAAGCAGAAGCCGTTCGCGTCGCGGCCGGTGGCGGCCCATGCGCGCGACCTGGCAGTGGGCAAGATGGTGTTCGACATGTTCCAGTGCGCCAAGTGCCATCCGTCCGGTCCGGTAGTCGCAGGGGGCACGGCGGCAGCGGGCGACCTCGCGCCGTCCCTGCTGCTCGCCGGGGAGCGGCTGCGCCACGACTGGGTCCCGTCCTGGGTGAAGAACCCGCAGGGCTGGATCCCGGGCACGCGCATGCCGTCGTTCTTCCCGGAGACCAAGCCTGGCGAGTTCATGTCGCCGGTGGCCCAGGCGCTGGCCTCCCCGGCCTACGCCGCGCAGAGGCAGCAGATCCTGCCGTACTTCGCGTCCGAGGCCGAGATGAACGCCTATCTGGCCGATACGGACAAGGTGACGGCGGCGATCCGCGACCATATCTGGCGGCTTTCCGGCGGCACCGTCCCGGGACCGGCCACGACGACGGCGGGGACCGTGGACGGGGGTGGGGCTCCGGCCGTCTCGGCAGGGGCCGCGGGAGGGCGTTAGTCGTTCAGCTTGAGCCGAGGACCGGCCGCTGTGACATAATCCAGCGGCCGGTCTTCCCACTCCGGCGGTATCTCGATCTAAAAGATCCTTTCAAGGAGGTTTGTGAATGAGCAGGAATCGATTCTGGATGCTACTCGTCCTCTGTTGCTCGCTGGCGCTTCTGGTCGCTTGCGGTGGTGGCGGCGAGGGTGAGGGTTCGGGCGAGGGTGACGACGTTCCTGAGGCGTCCTCCGATGCTCCGGCCGATACCGCGCCGGCCGTGGACACGGCCAACGCGGGTGGTGTGAAGGGTGTGATCAACTACAGCGGTCCGGATGGCGACACGCCGATCGCGATGAACGCCGATCCGACCTGCGCGAGCCTGCACACGACCCCGGTCGATACGGGCAAGTACCTGATGAAGGACGGCAAGCTCGGCAACGTCTTCGTGTACGTGAAGACCGGCCTCGAGGGCAAGAGCTTCCCGACGCCGACCGAGAAGAAGGTCCTGGACCAGCAGGCCTGCCAGTACCATCCGCACGTGATGGGCATCCAGGTGGGCCAGCCGCTGTCGATCAAGAACAGCGACGCCACGCTGCACAACATCCACGCGATGCCGAAGTCGAACCAGGAGTTCAACCAGGGCCAGCCGATCCAGAACATGGAGTTCGACAAGACGTTCGACAAGGCCGAGGTGATGGTCCCGGTCAAGTGCGACGTCCACCCCTGGATGAACGCCTACATGGGCGTGCTGGACCACCCGTACTACGCGGTGAGCGGCGAGGACGGCACGTTCTCGATCGACAAGCTGCCTCCGGGGACCTACACACTGGAGGCCTGGCACGAGGAGCTCGGCACCGCGACCCAGCAAGTCACGGTGGCGGCCAACCAGACGGCCGACGTGACCTTCGACTTCCAGCCGAAGACCGGCGGCTAAAACCGGCCCGTCAGCAGAGGGTCGTTGCAAGCCCCCCGGCGACGGGGGGCTTGTTGTTTTTGGGGGAAGGACCAAAGGGACATCAAGGACTTCAAGGACGCGGAAGCCTTGGAGTCCTTGATGTCCTTGTTGTCCTGTTGGTCTTTCTGGATTCTCTAGACGACGTCCTGACCGGAAAGACTCTGCTCCTCGCGGCTCCGTCTGATCGCGCAGGCCACCTGGGCTGCGAGCTCCGCACCTGCCGTCTCGGTGTGGACGGCCTGGCACCACAGCGAGAGAGCGGCGAGGGCTTCACGATGGATCTGGCGGGAGGAGAAGATCGGGACCATTTCCTCGGCGAGCTGCTTCATTTCGGCCGTGCGCCCCTGTTCGGCGTAAAGGCCCGCGAGCTCGAGCGAGACGAGGGCGATTTCATACGCTGCGTCCTGCTCTTGGAACCCGGTCCTGGCCCTTAAGAGAAGCTCCTCCGCCCTTTCCGGCTGTCCGACCCCATGTGCAATCTTGCCCTCGACCCAGCAACGGCGGTTGCGGAATGAGGGCTCGTCAAAGCGACGATAGAGGGAACTAGCCTGCATCAGGAGTCTCTGGGCCTCCAGGTTCCGGCCAGCATCGACAAGGTTGTCGATGAGGTTGTGCTTGGCGCTGAAGAGAAGCCTGGGGTCCTGTTCTGGATCGATGAGATCGAGGGCCTGGTACAGAAGGGGGATACCTTTCTCGGGTTGTCCTGCACGGTGGAGAACGTTGTCCATGCTGATCAGAGTGCGCCCTGCTCGCTGGCGGTCTCCGACGGCCAGGAAGAGAATCAGGGCGCGTTTGAGCAGCCGCATGGCCTCGTCGAAACGTCTTTGGGCTCGGAGCAGAGAAGCTTTGAGGTCCAGCCAGACGGCGAGCTCCCAGGGCTCCCGCGTCCCTTTACGCAGGTGGAGGAGTGCACGGTCGAGCGCATCCTGCGCCCCCTGTAGCTCGAATCGGACCCGGTGCGCGTTGCCGATATAGGCCCAGGCTCTGGCTCGCAGATCCTCTATTGCCTGGACCCCGTAAACGGAGGTGTCAAGGTGCTCCGACAGGTCCAGGGCGAGCTTTGCCAATTCCTCCGCGCCCTTCGGGTTCTTTGAGGTCTCTTCGCGACTGGTCTCGATCAGATGCTCGAATACACCCCAGGTGTGGAACCGGGGATGGTTGGCTATCAGGATGCGCTGCCTCACCGCCGGGTGTCGCGCGAGCTCAGCAACCAGCCCCTTTGCTGCCACCCGCTCCTCTCGGTAGGCCGCCTGTAACTCATTGAGGCGGCGGGCGTTGATCCTCAGAGCTGCGTCATAGTCAGGGGGGTGAGTCCTCATTGCTAAACCCTCCAAAGGTCTTCAATCGAATGCAGTTCTCCCGCAAACGGCCGTGATTACGGCGGAAGTGCTGCCTGAACGGTGTATGAGATAGGTACAAGAGTGGCATCTAAAAGAAAAGATGCTTGGGACGCGAAAAACGGGACAAAAAAGTGCGCCGGAAGCGAAGCGAATCCGGCGCGACACAGATTTAGTGTGGTCCGCCGTTAGGATCGATATGGCTCCCGTCCTGGGCCCAGATCGCTTGCGGCTGACCGTTCGACGCTGAATGGCCCTGAAAGAGAGATCCGAACCAGTCCCAGAATCGATCCAGGATTCCATGGGACTCGGCAGCCCGTGCCGACCCTGCCAGAGGCATCGCCTGGGCGCCACCGGAAACCAGCAGGATCAAAGCTAGGACCAAAGCGAGAAAACCGACCTTTCGAAGCATAAAATCCTCCCCTTTGGACTGCCAAAATGGCGTGCCATGATGGCCGCCGGGCGTCCCTCTACTGGAAAGAGTGGCACTTTTCCCTAAAAGCGGGAAAGGGGGGTCTTCTCAGGCCAGCGATTTGCCCCGCACTAGCTCTAAGCAAGCTACCGAACGCCGCTTTTCGGATCGGCAGGAACCGGCTGCCGCCGTCTGCGGGCTCGTTCCCGGTCCTGCCCAGCGCGGACGGCTCTCATTTCCTCCTCCACTTGTGCTGTAGCGGATGGGAGTCCATGAGCGGCTAGTCCATCTTGTGCTTTCCGGAGGAGTTCTTGTGCCTCCCTGAATTGACCCCGTCCCAAGGCGAGCCGACCCTCAATCCAAAAACTCTTCGAGACCAAGGCTCGGTCTGGGTAGCCAGGGTATCCGCCATAGAGTGAGCGAGCTCTCAGGAAAGCACCTTGCGCCTCCATGTAACGTCCAGCTTTCGTCAGATTGCTGGCTAGGTTATGCCAGGCGTTGAGCAGATACGTGGGGCTGTGCAGAGGATGAATGAGTTCGAGAGCTCGATGAAGTAAGGGGATGCCATCCAAGGGATGGCCAGCGGAATGGTGCACCAAGTCCATGTTGAGGAGGACCTTGCCGGCTTTGTGCCGATCCCCGGCTTCGGTATAGATGGCAAACGCACGCTCTAGGAGCCGCATAGCCTGATCGAGTTTACCCTGTGCTCTCCACAGGGACGCCCTAAAATCCGAAATGCCGGCTCGTTCCAGTGGGTCACCCGTTCCTCTGCGGAGGTGGCGTTCGGCGGTTTCAAATGCCGCTTCAGCACTCGGGAGCTCGAATCTCAGTCTGAGCGTATTTCCGAGGACTGACCAGGCACGTGCCCGAAGATCGTCGATCCGTGCTCTGCCGTAGTAGGCTTCATCTAGATGGTCCGCTAGTGTGAGGGCGAGCCGGACCAAAGGCTCGCCGCTCGTGGGGGCCTTCTGCGTAGCCGTCCTTCCCTCATCCAAGACAAGCTCCAGAAGGCCCCAGGTCCGGAACTTTGGACTCTTCTGTACGAGCACTTCCCGTTGTTCTGGCGACTCCTCCAGCAGTTTCGCGAAGAGATCTACGGCCTCGCTCCGTTCCTGTTCCAAGGCAGCTTGGCGAGATCGGAAGCGTTGCATGGCTTGATCGAGGGCAGAGTCATAATCGCCGGGCGATTCGGGTGGCTTGGTCAGGCCTGCAATCCTCTTGGAAAGCGCGCCCGTTCTCTGGCGGTGCAGAGTTTTGAGCCTCTCCCGGCATCTCGTGCACTGTTCAAGGTGTCCAATGACCGGGCGACGCTGCTCGCGGGACAGAGAGCCGAAGGCTTCCAGAAGCAGAAGGTCGTGAGGATGAAACTTCATAGGTAGTGCACCTGCTTAAGATATTAGAGCAACATGCGTCCCCGCAGGAATTCCAGCATGAGCTGCCACAGCCGGTCCTTGCGGTCGGTGAGGCGGTGGTCGCCGTCGGCGAAGAGGTGGAGCTCGATGCCGGGATAGGCGCAGCGAGTGGCGAAGTCGGCAACATCCTTCCAGGGGACGGAGGTGTCGAGCTTGCCCTGGAGGAGGAGGGCGGGGGTCCGGTACTGGTGAAGTAGGTCTTCGAAGGCGTGGCGCCGGAGGTCTTC
Organism: Thermoanaerobaculia bacterium; assembly: GCA_035536935.1. GTDB lineage: Bacteria > Acidobacteriota > Thermoanaerobaculia > Multivoradales > UBA5704 > DATMER01. Next base: position 9,832 of record DATLNC010000143.1, on the reverse strand, counting down.
GATCAGGTCCCAGCCGAGCTCGCAGGAGACGAGGTCGTTCTCGAAGTGGATCGTTCCGGTCTCCTGCCAGGTCCGGCAGCGCTCGGGTCCGGCCCAGGCCGTGAGGCTCCTCTCGAACTGGAGAGCCGGTGCGATGTGGAGGCCGGCGACGACCTCGTCCGGATGGAGCGCCGAGTACCAGAGGGCCGTGCCTCCTCCCATCGAGGAGCCGAGCAGGCAGACCCGGTCGTAGCCCCTCTCCCTCACATAGTCATGCACCCGGGCCACGTCCTGGAGGTTTCGGGAAAGGGTGAGACCTTGCATGGTGCCGCCGGACTGGCCGTGACCCTGGAAGTCGAAAGAGCAGAAGGCGAAGCCGCTCTCCAGAGCCTTCTGCCGGAAGAAGTCGGCCTTCTCGCCGGTCTGCACCGATCCGAAGCCATGGAGATAGAGGAGGCAGAAGTCGCTGGCGCCTGGCGGGGCGTCGAGCTGCACGGCGAGATGGGAGGCCCCGAGATCGATCCGGTCCATGGGCCGCTCACTGTAGCAAGGGTTATGATCGGCCCCAAATGATCCCTCCTTCGAACCGGCTCCTCCGGGGGCTTGCCTGGGGCAATGTCGTCCTCCATGGCGTGGGGCTGGTGCTCGCGCTGTTCGGCATGCGGCCGGGCAGCCCCCTGGTCCCCCTTCCCGAGCGTATGGCGTACCTGTCTGGCCATCCCGCGGGCTGGACCTGGGGATGGGGAGTCTGGATGGTGTGCTCGCTCCTGCTCCTGGGCTATGTTGCCGCCTTGCGCGGCTGTCTGCCAGCGCGATCACTGGCGGCCGATCTGGCCTTGACTCTGACCGCGGCGGGCATGGGAGTCGATCTGTTCTGTGACGTGATCCAGATCCGCGGGCTGCCTCTGGCTACAGTCTCGGAGCCGCTCTTCCGTTCCCTGGAGGCCGTCGCCTTCACCGGCGGAGCCACGGTGGCCAACGGCCTCTACACCGCCGCCGTGCTGATCTTCACCCTGAGCCTGCGGATCGGGACAGGGGCTCGGCTCGCAGGTTTTGCCACGGTAGTCTTTGGCGCGGCCATGGCCGTCGCCGGGGTGATCCCCTCGCCCCGGCTCCTGGAGCTCGCGACCGGGCCGACGATCGGGTTCTACAGCCTCTGGACGATCCTGGTGGCGAGGTGGGTGGCTCCAACGAGCGGGTAGAGGAGTCCAACCGCCGGGTAGCTGGCTCCGACGAGCGGGTAGAGGGGTGTACCCGTTGGGGTAGGCGGCTCCAAAGAGTGGGTAGCTCGCCCAAACGAGTGGGTAGCTGGCTCCAACGAGCGGGTAGAGGGGTCTACCTATTGGGTAGCTGGCTCAAACGGTTGGTTGGGGGATGGAGATGATCGTCGTCTTCGGCGGCTATGGTGTTTTCGGCTCGCTCGTCGCCAGGGAGCTGGCGGACCTGCCGCTCCGGATCGCGGGGCGCGACGGCGACCGGGCCGCCCGCTTCGCCGAATCGCTCGGGGGAACGGGGATGGCCGCGGACGTCTCCGATCCCGCCTCCTGCGCCCGTGCCCTGGAGGGCGCCCGGGTCGCCGTCGCCTGCGCCGGACCCTTCGGAGACCTGACCTTCGCTCTCCCGGAAGCCTGCCTCGCCGCGGGCGTCCACTACGTGGATATCGCGGACGACCGCGGCTGGTTCTCCCGCCTGCGGGGGATGAGCGACCGCTTCCGGTCCGCGGGGCTGACGGCGGCCTGCGGCTGCTCGACGCTTCCGGGGATCTCCGGCGCCCTGGCCCTGGCCGCGGCCGAGCGGCTGCGGGAGGTTCGCCGCGCCCGGGTGACTCTCTTCATCGGCAACGCCAATCCCAAGGGGACGGCGGCAGTGGAGTCGGCCGCGGGCCAGCTCGGCCGGCGGTTCGAGGCTCCCCAGGGGACCCTGATCGGGCTGCGCGGACGCGAGGCGGTGGACCTGCCCCGGCCGTTCGGACCTCGCGGCGTCTACGACTTCGACAGCCCGGAGATGGACCTCTTCCCGGACCTCGTCGGCGCTCGCGAGGTGCGGGTCAAGGTGGGGTTCGAGTCCCGCATGGCCACGGCGAGCCTCGCCGCGATGTCCTACCTGGGGCCGGGCCTGGGAGTGACGCTCGCCCGGGCGATCACCCCGATGGCCCGGCTTGCCTCGCGCTTCGGCCACTCGGGCGGATATGTGAAGGTGGAGCTCACCGGGCCGGATGGAGAGCGCTCCGACGCCTGGATCGGCGGCGCGCGGGAAGGCCAGCGCATGGCCGCCCTGCCTGCCGCCTTCGTGGCCCGGGGACTGTACGAGGGAAGCGTGCAGGCTACAGGGACGGTTACTTCCTATGAAGCTCTGGGCGCGCGTCCTCTCCTGGAAAGGATTGCGGCGGCGGGGTACGACTCCTGCTAAACTCCCCCGGATCTGCCCGGCAGGTCCCGACACGACATGAGCATTACCAAAGAACTCACTCCCGAGCCGGCCCTGCCGGTTTCCATCCGGCTGGCCGACCTCAAGGAGCTGACCAAGCCGGGTATCACCTTGATGGTGGTCCTGACGGCCGGGCTCGGCTTCCTGCTCGCGGAGCGGGAGGGGATCTCGTTCCTTCTCCTTGTCCACACGCTGCTCGGGACCGCGCTGGTCTCGGCGGGCGCCTCCGCCCTGAACCAGGTCGTCGAGCGCGAGACGGACGCGCTCATGCGCCGGACCGCTCAGCGTCCCCTGCCGGCGGGGAGGATGGATCCGGACGTCGCGCTGCTCTTCGGCGTCGCGCTCGGGGTCGCCGGGCTCGCGGAGCTGGCCCTCGGGGTCAACCTCCTGACCGCTCTCCTCGGTGCGGTCGCCCTGGCCGGGTACGTGTTCGTCTACACGCCGCTCAAGCGGGTCAGCTCGCTCTCGACCATCGTCGGCGCGATTCCCGGCGCCATCCCTCCGATGATGGGATGGAGCGCGGTGCGCAACGAGATCGACCTCGCGGCCTGGGTGCTCTTCGGCATCCTCTTCTTCTGGCAGATGCCCCACTTCCTGGCCATCGCCTGGCTCTGCCGCGACGATTACCGCGAGGCCGGCTTCCCCATGCTGACGGTGTCGGACCCGGAGGGGCTCCGCACGGCGCGCCAGGTCCTGCTCTACGGCGCGGTCCTGGTGCCGGTGAGCCTGATGCCGTCGCTGCTCGGGCTGATGGGAAGCGTCTACTTCGTCGGCGCGCTCGCCCTCGGCCTTGCCTACTTGGGGTTTGGCGTCGCGTTCGCCAGGAGCCGCAACACGCCCGGGGCCCGCTGGCTGATGCTGGCGTCGATCCTCTATTTCCCGGCTGTCCTCCTGGTGATGCTCGTGGACCGCGTTGTCTCCTAATTCTTCCATCGGAGGGGCTGTCGAGGCCCGAGGGGTCGAGTACGCCTACCGCAGCCGGAAGGGCGTGCACCAGGCACTGGCGGGACTGAGCTTCGAGGTCGCCCCCGGCGAGATCTACGGCTTTCTCGGACCCAACGGCGGCGGCAAGACCACTCTCTTCCGCATCCTCGCCACCCTCGCCCGCCCGCAGGGGGGAGAGGTCCGCGTGTTCGGGACGGACAATCCTGCTGCCGTGCGCCGCCTGCTGGGCGTCGTGTTCCAGAACCCGAGCCTCGACATCCACCTCACCGTGCGGGAGAACCTGGTCCACCAGGGCCATCTTTACGGGCTGAGCGGGGGGAATCTCTCCCAGCGGATCGACGCGGCTCTGGAGCGGTTCGGGCTGGCTGAGCGCCGGGATCAGAAGGCGCTGGAGCTCTCCGGCGGGCTGCGGCGCCGGGTGGAGATCGCCAAATCCCTCCTCCACAAACCGCGGCTGCTGCTCCTCGACGAGCCGAGCACGGGGCTCGATCCCGGGGCGCGGCGCGACCTCTGGAGCACGCTCGACGGGCTGCGAAAAGAAGGGGTGACCGTCCTCCTCACCACCCATTTCATGGAGGAGGGGGACCGCTGCGACCGGCTGGCGCTGATCGACCGCGGGTCTCTGGTCGCCGAGGGAAGCCCGGGCGCGCTCAAGGAGGAGATCGGCGGCGACGTGGTCACGCTGACCGGACCCGACCCGGATGGGCTGGTGCGCGACTTGGCTACCCGGTTCCCGGAGATTGCGCCGGAGATCCGCGACGGCACCGTCCGGCTCGAGCACGAGCGGGGGCACGAGCTGGTGACGCGGTTGATCGAGGCGCTGCCCGGCCGGGTGGATGCCGTGACCGTGGCCCGTCCCACCCTGGAGGATGTCTTCCTTCAGCGCACGGGAAGGCGGCTGTATCAATGATGGCCGTGTTTACACTCTGGAAGCGCGAGCTGGTGCGGTTCTTCCGCCAGCCGAGCCGGATCGCGGGCGCGGCCGGATCGCCGCTGATCTTCTGGGTGCTGATCGGCAGCGGGCTTTCCGGCTCGTTCCGGCTGCCGGGCGGGCCGGCGAACCTGACCTACCTGGAGTATTTCTTTCCGGGCACGATGGTGCTGACCCTCCTGTTCGCCGCGATCTTCTCCACGATCTCGGTCATCGAGGACCGCAACCAGGGCTTCCTGCAGGGGGTGCTCGTGGCGCCGGTGCCGCGGGCGTCGATCGCCGCCGGCAAGGTCCTCGGCGGCGCCACGATCGCCTGGCTCCAGTCGGTGATCTTCCTGGCGCTCGCGCCGCTCTCCGGGATCCGTCTGACGCTCTCCTCGGCCCTCGCCGCGGCCGGGGTGCTCGCGGTCCTCGGGATCGCGCTGACCGCGGTCGGCTTCGCCTTTGCCTGGAAGGTCGACTCGGTCCAGGGCTTCCACGCGGTGATGAACCTGCTGCTCGTCCCCATGTGGCTCCTGTCGGGAGCGTTCTTCCCGCCGTCCGGCGCGCCGGGCTGGCTGGCGGCGTTGATGAGGGCCAACCCGCTCACCTACGGTGTGGCCGCGCTGCGCTGGGCGCTGTACGGCTCTGCCCCCGAGGTCGGGACCGGGCTTCCCGGCCCGGGAGTCGCGGTCGCGGTGACGATCCTGGCCGCGGCGGTCGCGTTCGGTTTCGATCTGCTGGCCATGAGGGGGACGTCCGAATGAAGATCCCTCTCAGGAGGGGGCTCCTCTGGGCGTTTCTGGTTGCTGTGCTGTTGGCGGTAGCCGTCGCGACCCTCATTCAGTGGCTGCGCCAGCCCGACCCGCTTCCTGTCTACGGCAAGCTCCCGGCGTTCTCCCTGGTCAACCGGGACGGCCGGACGATCCGCCTGGAGGACATGGCGGGCGCGCCCTGGGTGGCGGACTTCATCTTCACGCGCTGCCCCGCTTCCTGCCCGATGATGTCGGCGCGCATGGCCCGCCTGGACCACGGCCTCCCTCGGGAGCTGGACGTGCTCCTGGTCTCCATCAGCGTGGACCCCGCGTACGACACGCCCGAGGTCCTGGAGCGCTACGCGAAGAAGTTCAAGGCCCCGGAGCGCTGGCTCTTCCTCACGGGGGAGAGGGAGGACGTCCGCCGCCTGTCGATCGAGGGCTTCAAGCTGGGGCTCGACATGGACCCGCCGCCGGGGATGCCGGGGATGGCAGGTCCCGAGCCCATTCTCCATAGCACGCGCTTCGTGCTGGTGGACGGCGAAGGGCAGATCCGGGGGTACTACGAGGCGTTCGACGAGGCCTCGACGGAGAAGCTGCGCAGGGACCTGTTGCGGCTGGCGAAGCCCCTGTCGTAAACTCTGGCGTCTTTCACGGGCAGCCGCTTCCGCATGACGTTTTTGGATGCAGAAAAAGTCGGACGAGCAGGGTCAAGCGCGTGCTGCGCGTGGCCGACGCTCGCCGGTCCGGATCGTGAGGTCGGAGGACAGTAGACGATGGCATTAGTCGACGATCACGCAGCTCATACACACGGCCATGCCGATGCTCATCACGAGCCGGGGTTCTGGGGGAAGTACGTGTTCTCCCAGGACCACAAGGTCATCGGCATCCAGTACGGCTTCACCGCGCTCGTCTTCCTCTTGTTCGGATTCACCCTGATGATGCTGATGCGCTGGCAGCTCGCCTTCCCGGGCAAGCCGATCCCCGTGGTGGGAGCGCTGTTCGGGCAGCTCAACGCGCCCGGCGGCATCATGCTGCCCGAGTTCTACAACCAGCTCGGGGCCATGCACGGCACCATCATGGTGTTCCTGGGGATCGTGCCGCTCGCCGTCGGCGCGTTCGGCAACTACCTGGTGCCGCTCCAGATCGGGGCGCCCGACATGGCCTTCCCCAAGCTGAACATGGCCAGCTACTGGCTCTACTTCGTCGGCGGCATGATCATGCTCTCGAGCTTCTTCATGCAGGGCGGCGCGGCGCAGTCGGGCTGGACCTCCTACCCGCCGCTCGCCGACATCGCGCCCAAGGGCCAGACGGTGTGGCTGTTCGGCATGCTCTTCCTCATCCTGTCCTCGCTTCTCGGCTCGACGAACTTCATCGTCACGATCGTGCAGCTCCGCGCTCCGGGCCTGACCTGGATGCGCCTGCCGTTCTTCGTCTGGGCCCAGTTCGTGACCTCGTTCCTGCTGCTGCTCGCCTTCCCGGCCCTGCAGGCCGCGGCGGTGCTCCAGGGCATGGACCGGATCGCCAAGACGAGCTTCTTCCTGCCCAGCGGCCTGGTGGTCTCGGGCCAGCAGATGGCGGTCTCGGGCGGCGGCAACCCGCTGCTCTGGCAGCACCTGTTCTGGTTCCTGGCCCACCCGGAGGTCTACGTCCTGATCCTGCCGGCGTTCGGCATCATCGCCGAGGTGATCGCGAACAACACGCGCAAGCCGCTGTGGGGCTACAAGTCGCTGGTCTACTCGGTGGTCTTCCTCGGTTTCATGTCGTTCATCGTGTGGGCGCACCACATGTTCATGACCGGCATGGGCACGGTGATGAGCACCTTCTTCCAGACCACGACGATGATCATCTCGATTCCCTCGGTCATCGTGCTGACGGCGCTGATCATCTCGCTCTGGGGCGCCTCGATCCGCTTCACGGTGCCGATGCTGTTCGCACTGGCGTTCCTGCCGATGTTCGCCATCGGCGGCCTCACCGGCCTGCCGCTCGGCCTCGCCCCGTCGGACATCCACCTGCACGACACCTACTACGTGATCGGGCATTTCCATTACGTGGTGGCCCCGGGCACGATCTTCGCCATGTTCGCCGGCATCTACTACTGGTTCCCCAAGATCACCGGCAAGAAGATGAGCGACGCGCTGGGCAAGATCCACTTCTGGTTCTCGATCGTCTTCATCAACGGCATCTTCATGCCGATGTTCATCCAGGGCATGGCCGGCGTGTCGCGCCGCCTCTATGACGGCGGCGAGTCGTACGCCCATGCCCAGGGCGTGCTGGAGTGGAACCGCTTCATGTCGTACTCGGCCTGGGGCCTGGCGCTCGCCCAGATCCCGTTCATCATCAACCTCTTCTGGAGCATGGCCAAGGGGAAGAGGGTGGGCGACAACCACTGGGACGCCACCACGCTCGAGTGGTCGGCCACGACTTCGCCGCCGCTCGCCCATGGCAACTTCGCCACGGTTCCGACGGTGGTCCGCGGGCCGTATGACTACAGCCTGCCCGGCGCGCCCAGGGACTTCACGCCGCAGAACGAGGGCTAGAGGAGAGGACCCGATGGAGATTCCCTACAACACGGAGGCCCGGCCCGATACCGGGCTGTACAACGCGAAGCTGGGCATCTGGCTGTTCCTCGCCTCCGAGGTGATGCTCTTCGGCGCGCTGTTCTCGTCGTACATCCTGCTGCGCACGGGCGCTGCGACCTGGCCGCACGGCCGCGACCTGGGGCTGAACGTGCCCCTCGCAACGCTCAACACGATGATCCTGATCGGCTCGTCGGTGACGATCGTCCTCTCCTGGGCGTCCCTGCGCCTCGGCGACCTCAGGAAGTTCCGCCTCTACATGGGGCTGACGCTGCTCTGTTCGCTCGGCTTCCTGGTCATCAAGTACATCGAGTACACGGAGAAGTTCCACCACGGCCACTTTCCGAGCACCAACACCTTCTTCGCCATCTACTTCACGCTGACCGGCCTGCACGGCTTGCACGTGATCGGCGGCATGATCGTCAATGGCTACTTCCTGGGCCCGGGCGCGAAGATGTTCAAGACCGACCCGCAGCGGTTCACCAACCGCATCGAGGTCGCGGGCCTGTACTGGCACTTCGTGGACCTGGTGTGGATCTTCCTGTTCCCCACCCTGTACCTTCTGTAGCGGAGGACGAGATGGCGCAGACGCACGACCCGGAATCGATCCGCAAGGAGACGAAGACCTATATCAGCGTCTTCATCGCGCTCGCGGTGCTGACGGTGCTGACGGTAGGGGTGAGCTACTTCCACATGCCGCCGGCATTGGCGATCGGGGTCGCCCTCCTGATCGCGGCGTTCAAGGGCTCGCTCGTGGCCGGGTTCTTCATGCACCTGTTCCACGAGCGCAAGATGATCTATTGGGTGCTGGCCCTGACGGTGCTCTTCTTCCTGGTGCTACTCTTTTACCCGACGCTGAGCGACTGGGACCAGCGGAAGCTATGAGCCTGTCGCTCCGGTCGTTCCACCTGTTCTTCATCGCGGCCTCGGTGGTGCTGTCGGCCGCGGTGGGCGTGTGGGGCATCCGGAGCTGGCGGGACACGGGCGCGGAGGGGGACCTCGCCCTCGGCGCGTTTTTCTTCGTGGCGGGCATCGTGCTTGCCCTCTACGGTCTCAAGGTGCGGAAGAAGCTCCGCGACCTCGACCCTGACGATTGAGGAAACACTGGAGGTCGTCATGAGACGTGTAAAGACGATCGCAACGTTTTCGGCAGGCTTTGTGGTTCTGGCCCTGCCGCAGATCGCGTCCGCTTGCGCCACCTGCTTCGGCGCGCCGGACTCGCCCATGACCAAGGGGATGAACAACGCCATCTTCCTGCTCATCGGCGTCGTGGGCCTCGTGTATGTCGGCATCGGGAAGGTGGCTCTGGACTTCAGAAAGCGCTCGAAGCGGCTGGCGGAGAAGGAGCGGTCGAAGCCGCGGCTGCGTCTCATTCGCGGAGAGAAAGAGTGATGGAAAAGCACTATGGTCTCCCTCTCGGTCTTCCGGAGGGCGCATCGTCCCACGCGCTGCAGCTCGACAACCTGACGGCGATCATCCACTGGTTCATGGCCGTGCTGTTCGTCGGCTGGGGCATCTTCTTCGTCTACACCCTGTTCCGCTTCCGCAAGGGCCGGAATCCGGTGGCGAGCTACGAGGGCGCCAAGGGCCACTTCTCGACCTACGGCGAGGCGGCCGTGGTGCTGGTCGAGGTCCTCCTCCTGGTCGGCTTCGCGGTGCCGATCTGGGCCACGCGGGTCAACAATCCGAAGGATGTGCCGGACGCGATCAAGGTCCGGGTGGTCGCCGAGCAGTTCGCCTGGAACGCTCACTACCCTGGCGCGGACGGGGTTTTCGGCCGCACCGATTCGAAGCTGATCACGGCCGGCATGAACCCGCTCGGGCTTGACCCGGCGGATGCCGCCGGCAAGGACGACCTCGTCACGATCAACCAGCTCCATCTGCCGGTCAACCGGAAGGTGTACATCGAGCTGAGCAGCAAGGACGTCATCCACAGCCTCTTCCTGCCCCAGATGCGGGTGAAGCAGGACGCGATCCCGGGCCAGAAGATCCCGATCTGGTTCGAGCCGATCAAGGTGACGCCGCCAGAGAATTCGCTGCCGGGTTGCGCCGTCACCAAGACCTGCTGGGAGATCGCCTGCGCCCAGCTCTGCGGCCTCACGCACTACCGGATGCGCGGCTTCTACCAGATTCACGACGCGGCCGGCTACGAGCAGTGGTTGTCCGAGAACGCTCCGAAGATCGCAACGCTGCCGCCTCCGCCGGCGCCCACGGGCGAGCCCGCGGCCCCCACGGGT
>DATLNC010000142.1:0-49607 GCA_035536935.1 Thermoanaerobaculia bacterium | reverse complement strand
GGAGTCCTGCTCAACCCCCTGCCTTATTCGCAGCCTGAACAGCTCGTGATGCTGTGGGAAGAGCACCCACAGAAGGGATACCACCATAATACGGTCTCGCTGGTGAACTTCGAGGATTGGCATCGGGAGGCGCGCTCCTTCCAGGGAATGGCCGCCTGGAGACAGCAGGAAGTCGTGCTGTCGGGGCAAGAGGAGCCCGTGCGTCTCGCCGGGGCCATGATCACCAGCGACTTCTTCCCGGTACTCGGAGTCGCGCCTCTACTGGGCCGCACCTTCAGCGCGGAAGAGGAGAAGGAAAGGGTTCCCGTAGTCCTGCTCAGCGAGCGCCTCTGGCGCCAGCGCTTCGGAGCTTCGCGCGAGATCCTCGGGCGCAGCCTCCTTCTGGACGGCAAACCTCATACGGTGCTCGGAGTGATGCCTGACGGGTTCGACCGTCCGATCACGGCGCTGTTCAAGAGGGGCGACTTCTGGCTGCCGATGGCCGTCACTCCGCGGATGCAGAACCGGGAATCGCGGTTCCTCCAGGTCATCGCCCGCACCGCCGGCGATCCACGTGCGGCGCAGGCCGAGCTCACCGGCATCGCCCGCCAACTCGCGGACCGGTATCCCGAGAACGCGGGCTGGGAGGTCAGCGTCATCCCTCTCCATGAAGAGATCGTAAAGACGATCCGACCGGTCCTCCAGGTCCTCTGGATCGGGGCCCTGATGGTCCTTCTCATCGGATGTACGAACCTCGCCAATGTCCTGCTGGCGAGGGTGGCGGGCCGCGAGCAGGAGCTCGCTCTGCGCTTGAGCTTGGGAGCCAGCCGGTGGCAACTGTTCTCGTTGTTTGCCGCCGAAATCCTGATTCTCGTGTTACCCGGCAGCCTGGCTGGTGCCGCTCTTGCCTGGCTGGGCGGCCGCTTCCTGGCATACAACTATCTCCAGTTCCTGCCTCGTCTCGAAGAGGTCGACTTCGGAGGCCCGGTCCTCTGGTTCACGCTTTTGCTGGCAGTCGTCATCACCCTGCTGACGGCCGCTCTCGTCGTCGCGCAGGCATTCAGGCCGGATCTGGGCAAACGCCTCGTACAGGTGGGAGGAAGGTGGGGAGTCAGCCGCGGAACGCGTCGGATGAGGGATCTCCTGGCGGTTCTGCAGATCGTCCTGACGTTCCCGCTTCTCGTCTCGACTATCCTCCTGATGAAGAGCGTTCAGCGGCTCGAGAACGTCGACCTCGGCTTCGATCCCCGAGGTGTCGTTGCGTCACAGGTGATCCTCCCTGAGAGCCGTTACGGAGACGCCGGTACCCAGAGCGCCTTCTATCGGGAGCTTCTCGAGCGCTTGGAGGGGATACCGGGGAAGGCAGTGCGCTCGGCGATTTCCGACCTCCCGCTGAGCGAGTGGGACACGGGGTTGGAGTTCAAGCCCATCGGCATGCAGATCCAAGCGGATGGAAAGGTACCGTCTGCCCAATTTCGAGTCGTCGCCCCGGATTATTTCCTCACGACGGGAATTCCGAGGATACGAGGACGTGATTTCAACGATCGTGACCAGAAGGAAGCGGAGCCGGTGTTCGTCGTCAGCCAGGAGCTGTCCCGGCGCTTTTTCCGCGGCCGAGACCCCATCGGCGAACGCCTCTCGGTCGACTACTTCGGCCGGCCGGTCGAAGGGGTCGTCGTGGGAATCGTCGGCAACGTTCGGCACGGCGGGCCCGCGGACGAGTTGAAGCCAGCCATCTATGCCACCTATCAGCAGTTCCCCGTCAAGCGGATGACCATCCTCGTGCGCTCCGAAGGCAAGCTCGAGGCCGTCGCCGCGACTCTGCGGAGCGCGATCCACGGCCTGGACAGCGGCCTGCCAGCCTCCGAGCTGATCGACATGGAGAGCCTTTATGCCGAGGCGATCGCGACTCCCCGCTTCAGGGCTCTGGTTCTTGGGATATTGGGATTCCTGGCCCTCGCCTTGGCCATGCTCGGGATCTACGGTGTCGTCTCCTATTCGACTGCCATCCGCAAGCGGGAAATCGGAGTTCGCATGGCTTTGGGAGCGAAACCCTCCTCGATCCTGCTGATGGTTCTCCGGCAGGGAGCCATGCTTTGCCTCTGGGGGATCGGCGGCGGGGCCTTGCTTGCCATTGCTTCCGGCCGGTTCCTGGCCAGCAATCTTTTCGGTGTCGACGCTCTGGATATCGGTGCCTACGCCATGGTGGCCGCGTTCCTGGTCTTGATCGGCGTGGTGGCGAGTTTCAAGCCTGCTTCCAGCGCAATCAACCTGCCGCCGGCGCTTGTCCTCAAGGGCGAGTGAAGTGGCGCTTCGAAATCCGCCACAGCTTCTAAGCAAGCTGCGCTATGATGTCGTGTCAGGTTGTCTCTGGCTGATGAGGCACTTCCTCTCGAAATGCTGGATACAATGGCTTCCACCGTTGCAATAAAGGCCTCTAATCGGGCCAAGAGCCGTGAGCGCACGGTCGCTCTCCCCCGGGTGCAATCTTCTTGGAGCGCGCCTTCTAGCTGCCCACTCAAAGTAGTGAGCACCCAGAAGGCCACACGCTGACCAGGGTTGTTTCAACACGCGATTCAAGCAACGCATGGCCAAGGCGGCCAAACTCAAGTCAATGAAGCGCACTTGTTCCCTAGAAGACATTATCGGGACAGGGGCGCCGCGGATATAGGCGAGAATGGCCCGGGGCTTTCCACAATACTGATCACCATCTCCAGTTCCTGCTGAAAGTGGGCTTCGCTCCGGACTTCCAAGCGTTCAAGGACAGCGTGGAGTGTTTGCTACGCCTGGAAAACTTTCCCGTCCGGAGAATAGGTCGCCGCCTTAGGATGAATGTCGCGACAGAGGTGCTCAAAACGTGCCGCTTTGGCCACAGGTCGCCGCATGTAGGGTGCCGGGAGCGGTTGCAAAGGTGAGCAAGGCGGTTTGAGCGTGGGCTGTGAGATGGGACCATCGGAAGGGTACTCAAGAACGCTGCCTTGGCCCAATCGGTGAAAAACCGTCTGATATCCCACGAAGCGGAGTTGTCAGGATATATTAACATCGTGTAGGGGAGAACCGGATGAATAGACTTGGGAAGCCGATATATGTGCTCGGGACCGGATTATCACATCACGGCTCGACATGTCTTCTGAAGGATGGCCGCATCTGCGTCGCAATTGCGAATTACTCGGAAGAAACATGATGGCAGGAACGATCTACTGACCGTTCAATACTGCCTCGATGCCGAGGGCATCAAGATCGACGATGTATCACTTATCGTGCAGAACGCGATTTCTCCATGTTCGCTGAGGGCAACAACTGGTTCGCGGCCCCCGCAATGTCCCGGACAGCGTCCCGGTAAGAACGATCTCCCACCACCTTGCCCATGCGTACAGCGCGATTGGCACCTCCTCCTTTGACGAGGCGGCCGTCCTCGTCATCGACGGCTGCGGGAACGCTCACGACGAATGCATCGATCGAGGGCGCGCTAATCCCTGAGGAGCCGCCAGCGGCGGTGCAGCACATCTACTTCGAGAAGACAGCTATTACCTTTTCAAGAATAATATGCTTACACCCGTATGCAAGGACTTCTCGCCATGGGGAATGGGAATTCGCGGGAACCCGCTGTATCCACGGACGACCCTGCACTCGCTTGGCGGGATCTATGCAGGCGCGAGCATGTACGCTCTATCTGGCATGGATGACCCCGGCAAGCTTATGGGCCTGGCGCCGTACGGGCGCGCGGGGCTTTACGATTTCGAGATCTTCGACCTGCGCGAGGGTCGCGCCTTCGTGAACTACGACTGGATGAAGGAGTTCCGCCGCCCGACGCGGTCGTACGAGGAATTTAAGGCAAATTTCCAGTATTATGCCGACTTTGCATATTGGGTGCAACGGGAAATCGAACGCGCGTTGCTCAACGTGATCAATCATCGCTACGAGATTGCTCCGAGCGACAATCTCGCATACAGCGGCGGGGTCGCACTGAACGCGGTGGCGAACCGGCGGATCCTTCGCGAGACGAAGTTCCGTGACATCTATATGCAGCCGCTGCCGGTGACAACGGATTGGCGATCGGTTGCGCGTATTACGGTTGGCTGGAGGTCCTGCAGAAGGAACGGGTGCGGCACGATGGATCAACGTTCTTCGGCCAGGTCTACCCGACATCGTCCATCGTAAAAGCGCTCGAGTCACGGCGCGACTCGATCGACATCGTCGAGGTCGGCGACAGCATTGAAGAGACCGCACGCATGCTCGCTGAAGGCAAGACGATCGGCTGGTTTCAAGGAGGATCCGAGTTCGGACCGCGCGCACTCGGCCACCGGAGCATCCTCGCGGATCCACGCAAGCCCGAGATGCGGGACTTCATCAACTCGAAAATCAAGTTCCGCGAGGATTTCCGACCGTTTGCTCCCTCGGTGCCACTGGAAGACGTAGGAATCTACTTTGACTGCCAATACGAGAGCCCATACATGATCCTCGTTGCACCCGTCCGCCCCGAGTGGATCGACGTGATTCCCAGCGTCATCCACCGCGACCAGTCATGCAGGATTCAGACGGTGACCGAGGCGTCTGACCCGAAGTACTATCGGCTGCTGCATGCATTCAAGCGTGCGACGGGCGTTTCGGTGCTGCTGAACACGTCCTTCAACCGCCGCGGCATGCCGATAGTCGAGATGCCTGCGCAAGCGCTCGACTTCTTTCTGCGTTGTGCCCTCGACGTGTTGGTGCTGAACAACCATATTGTTACCAAGAAACCCAGCCCTCCGAACCGACACAGCCAGACGCAGTTGAGGCCCTATTGAAGCGAATGACCACCGTGCTCGGCAGCAGCCGCCCGGAGCTTGCGAGGTTCGGAGGAGTGTACCGGTTCAAGATCTCTGGGACACGGACCTTCACCTGCGATCTGTCCACGCACGAGCCGACGTTCTACGAGGGGCCGTCGCGCGACCCGGACGTGTGGTTCGAGATTGCGGATACGGACTTGCTCGATCTCCTTGCAAATCTGCAGAACGTTACAGCCTTATACAAGCAGGGGAGGATCAAGATGAAGGGGGATCTCCGGCGGGCGTTCGGCTTCGTTGGGCTGCTTCAGGTCGCCCCCGGGAATTGATTTAAGGGCGACACTCTCTCCCTCGGCACCCTTTTCGGTCGCCAGGATTATGACTGTCGCCTGCGACCTGAGAGCTTCCAGAGAGGTTACGGCACCGCAGCACGATATTCCGCCTGCCTTTTTCAGTAAGCGGTGTCACATCGCCTAAGCACACTTGGCTCCCCAGTGCCTGCGAAAGCACCTGCGCGGCAGCCGCAACAATAGGAGCAAAGTTCTCTTGATGGTCCACTTCCTTCGCCCCAGCCCACCGTGACGGGTCACGCCACGAAGTCACCCGCGCTGGGGCGTCAGCGGTCCGCCGTTGTCAAGCTGCCGGCGCCACTGATGGTAAATAGACCTTCCGGATCTGCATGCAGCTCCGCAAACCGCAGTAACCCCTCGCGGACCAGTCGCCGGGCCAGGACCAGCCGGCTCTGATCGTCAAGATCCGGGATCTGAGATACCTGAAAGCGCGGGTTGTCGCGGATGAACTCCAGGGCCTTTCTCAGGCGGCCTGGGACGCGCACGTTTTGTCCACCGAATCGGATGTGGGCGAAGTTCGGCTCCGAGTTCTCGACCGTGCACAGGATCCCCGGGCGTCGCTCGAGCATTGAGTCGAGAGCGAGGTCAGGCAAGGACGCGAGCTGCTCGAAGTGGCCATCCGGCGGGAAGCCAAAAGCGCGCACGCGACTCCGGCTCACCACCTTGTGTGTCTCCTCGAACGAAAGGTGGGTCTGGAACGCCTCCAAGGCGGCGACGAAAGCGCGATGCGTAGCCTCGTCTGCTGTCGGGCCAGTGAGGAAGCCGGGCGGCAGAGCCTTGCGCAACTCGGGCGCATGGATGGACGCCTGCTCTAGCGCGGCTTTGAAAAAGTCGATCCAAGAAAGCGGCCTCAGGCTAATGGTCAGGTGAAGGGAGAGCTCGTCCCTGGCCACGGCGCAATGGGGCATCCCGCGGGGGATGTAGAGCACGTTTCCAGGTCGCAGCCGTAACTCCGCGATCTGGGGCGTTTCCACCCGGCTCTTGCCCCAGTCCGAAGTGAGGCAGAGGTCCTGCCGATACTGCAGGCGCTCCACGGAGAGCTGCGTCATCTCGTGCAGCCGCCAGATCTTCTCGCCTTGGACCTGCAGGATAAAAACGTCGTGATCGTCGGTATGGACGGGGAAGGTCTGCGAGCCCTTCGGAGTGACGTACACGTTGACCCCGACCTCTGCGCAGAACGCCTCTCCCAGCCCGCTGACAAGGCCGGCGATCGGGGACCAGGAGTCCTCCAGGTGGACGAGGACGAGGGAGTGCCCCTTCACGAACAGTTCATAGGCTTCGTCGATCGCGAGGTCGCGTGGGCGATGCTTCCGTTTCCAAGCCTGGGAGCCCTCGGGGGGGGTAATCAGGATGCTGTCGGGCTGGCCCGACCTCGTCGCCAGCAGCCAGCGGTCGACATCGCCGAGGGAGAAAAGGCCGTTGAACCGGCCCGGCTCGTCGCGCGCGTTGTAGAGGAACGTTTTTTCCCAGTAATTAGCGAAAAACTCGTGAACGCTGACGGGAGCGATCACGTCTTCAAAGAACGGCTCGCGCAGCATGCCTCGTTCTCCTCGTTCTTGTGGATGACTTCAAGGCCCAGGGCTTGGCCCCTGCCGCATTTTACAGACCTCTAAGCCCTCTATCAATATATCTTTCTCAGCTTTCCGCCGCCGGTCTCTCGGGGATATATCCGAAGAGCAGGTAGACCTTGGCCTCCAGCTCCCGGTCGGGACGGCAGACGACCTTGACGTGGCTGAGCTTGCGGAAGCAGAAGCCGTGAGGCCCGACCGCCTTCGTCGGCCATGTCGTCGGAGCGGTCCAGAACGACTCGGAGCCTGGCCAGGCGAGGGCCGCGTTCCGCTCGTCGGGGCAGCAGAGGCCGCGGTCCACCAGCCGCCCGAAAAGCTCCCACCAGCGAGGCTCCCTGCTGGGCAGCCCCGGGAACGAGCCCTCGATGCCGATCCGGGGCAGGATATCCTCACCCAGGTCCAGCGAAAGATGGATTCTCTCGAGCCCCATGAAGAGGTCGGCCGTCCCTTCAATCCAGGGGACTGCGCCAGGCGCCACCCGCTTCAGATAGGCGATTATGCCGGGCGGATCCAAGCCGAAGATCTCCATGCGCACGGCATCGCCTCCCCGGGATAGCAGGCTGAAGACGTAGAGGAGGTAGGCGGGGGCGGGAATGGCCTCGTGGCAGAACCGGACGAGCTGCCGCTGGTCCTCTGAGAGAGGCTTCCCATGGAGCGAGGGTAGGAGCGAGCCGATCAGCCAATCGCGATCAGCATCAGGAAAAAGCTTGGCGCATACCACCGGCATCAGAGCTTCCGGGGGCTCCCGATCCAAGTCGAACTCCAGCCAGATCGAGTGGGCGGCGGCAAAGGGGCCACCCGGCTCAGCCCAGTGGGACAGAAATCTTTGAAGATGAGGAGGAGAGACTCGCTGCGCAAGATCCAGAGCCTGGCCAGGCTCCTTCACGCGGAGTGATAGGTCGATCGCCGCGGCTTCCCTGGCCAGACGGATCTCGACTACGGCGAGGCCATTTCCCGGAAGCCGGCGGGCGAGACGACGAAGACGCTCCACACCCTCTTGGTGAAAGAGGGGCTCGCGAAGGTGGCGCTGGAGGACGGAAAGCCAGTCGTCGCAGCTCAGCGCCAATTCGTAACTCGTACCTTCTATCCGCCTCCAGTGCCGGTGCCGGTACCCCAGCCGTCATCGCCTCCTGCGGCCTGCTCCAGTTCGTCGTCGGACAACTCCCGACCGCTGTCCATCAGTTCCGCCAGCTCTTCCTGTGTGACGTCGTAGCCGTGGTTCCGGGCCCAGTGCACGGACGGGCCGGAGGAGCCTTTCTGCCCCTCTAGTTCCTGGAACAGACCGGAATCCTTCCCTAGATCGGCGACGAACCGTTCGAGATCAGCTCTGCTCATGGACATTGCTCCTTTGTGTTCTCCCGAGTCTAATCCCTGGAGATCGGGTTGGTCAATGAAGGATTGCAAGGAGTGCGCCTGTTTAGGCTTCGGTAGAATCGCCAGAATGCCATCCAACCTGTTGCCACCCAGGAAGCGGATCAACCAGTTATTGCTGCTGAGCTTCAGCCTTCTCATGAGCCTTCTGTTCGCCGAGCTCGCCGTCCGCCTCATCCGTCCCCAGGCGGTGATGACGGTCTCGCGCGGGCTCTACCGGCCCGATCCTCCGCGCCGGTACCGGATCGCTCCCGGCTTCCGTGGCTCGATCTCGAACCAGGTGGAGTTCGATACCGAAGTCTCTACCAACAGCCTCGGCCTGCGGGGGCCGGAGGTGGGGCCGAAGCGGGGGCTCCGCATCCTCGCCCTCGGGGACTCGTTCACGTTCGGAGTGGGGGCGCGGCAGGAGAAAACCTGGCCGGCTCGGTTGGCGAAGATCCTCGGGGCCGAGGTGCTCAACGCCGGGGCTCCCGGGTTCGGAGTGCCGGACGCGGTCGGCTGGTACGAGCAGTATGGGGTGAAGCTCGATCCGGATGTTGTCGTGCTAACGGTGTTTCTGGCGAACGATCTCCAGGATGCCTCTCCGGATCAGCCCAAGGTGGCGGTCGTGGACGGTGCGCTGGTGGTGCCGGGAGAGACCGGCGGGCTCCGGCGCTGGCTTTATTACCATTCCCATCTTTTCCGTCTGCTCAAGACCTCGGTGCTGGAGGGCGGCCTGCGGACCATGCTCGGGCTGCGGGAGCCGTGGGCGGTACGCGAGCTGCGGTCGGAGTTTGCGATGTACTCCCCGAATCTCCCTGAGGAGCTTCAGCGCGGCGCGGAGGCGACGGAGAAGGCGGTGGGCCGGTTGGCAGGGAAGAAGGTACTGGCGGTGCTCATCCCTTCGCTGCCGCAGGTCGACCCCGCGAAATGGAAGGCGGTGCTCGCGCAGCTCGGGCTCGATCCCGCCCAGCATGATCCGCTCCGCCCCAACCGGCTGTTCCGCGGGATTTTCGAGCGCCACCGCATACCCGTCCTCGATCTGACCGACACGTTCCGGAAGGCGGGCAAGAGGATCTATTACCCGATTGACCAGCACCTCACTCCCGAGGGCTACGAGCTGATGGCGCGGTCGGTGGCCGAGGCCCTGAGATAGAGCACCGCATCTCCTGGAAATGGTGCCTTGACCCGGCGTCCCACCCGAGCGGGGATCACGATCCCTGAGCCTGGATCGATCCACTCCCCTTCGCCTTCAAACGGGATCTTCGCGCGTCCTCGGGGCAGATAGACCACTAGCTCCTTCTCTCCCACGAGGCAGTTCCCTGAAGGGATCATCCGCGCCAGATCGAGCCTCTCCGCGAGGCGGCGGGTTACTCCCATGGCACGGCGGGCATCCTCGTGCTCCGGATCGGCGCCGAGCGGGTCCATGTAGATGGGGTGGTGGCCGGCCAGGAAGCTCTTCCAGATCCAGCCGCGGTCGCCTCCGATCCCCCAGAGATGGTCGGTGTCCAGGATCACGACCTTGCTTCCATCCGCGGGAGGGGGCGAGCGCTTGTAGCCGCCCCGGTGGTTGGGGGAGATCCAGTCGGCCGGGCTGCGGAAGAGGTCTTCGTTCCTCCCTCGTGGAAAGCAGGAGGTCATGCCCACGGGATGAGGGGAGAGCGTCTTCAGGTAGCGGATCAGGTGGTACTGCCAGTCGCGGGATTCGCCGGGGCTCTCGTTGGAGATCTCCCAGAGGATGTCGAGGTCCCCCACGGTTTCGACCACCTTTCGGATGTAGGCCTCCTGCAGCCGGGTGATGGCGGGCACGCCCAGGCTGTGGACGTCCAGGCCCTCTCCTCGGGCGCCGGGATCGCCGTCGATCCCGTTCACGTTGTTGCTTCGATTGAAGGGGTGGCGGAACCAGGGGTTGCCCTCGCCGTTGTCGTGGATCGACCAGCCGTTGAAGAGCATGACGGCGACGTGGAAGCCGCGCTCGCGGGCCCGGAGCACCCGCTCCCGGAGGCGACCGAAGTACTCGGGGTTGAACCGCGAGAGGTCGAAACGGGACCCGGTCTTCAGATAGACGGTGGGATGGACCTCGTGCGTCCAGGCCTCGTGCGTCCAGAGCCGGAAGAAGTTGTGCCCCCAGGATGCGAGACGGTCCAGGTAGCCCTCGAAGTCGAAGCCCCCGGGGCGCTCGCCGTTGTCGAGCAGGACGTCCCAGTGATGCGAGCCGGTAAGATAGACCGTCCGGCCTCCATCAGACAGGAAGTACCGGGGGTTGTCGGGATGGATGCGCACACCCCTATAGTAGGATGACGCGCCCCATGCGCTTGCTGAGCTTTCTTCTTTCGATCCTCTTTCTCGCGGGCTGCGGCCCCCGGGTGGCGGAGGACGCGCCCCGCCGCGTCTTCTTCATCACGGTCGACACCCTGCGCGCGGACCACATGAGCCTCTACGGCTATCCGCGGCAGACTTCGCCGGAGCTCGCCCGGCTCGCGGCAGGCGGCGTGACCTTCGACCGGACCATCACTCAGTGGCCCAAGACCGGGGCCTCCTTCGCCTCGATGTTCACCGGCCAGTATCCGCAGACCACGGGGCTCACGCACCGGGCGGCCATGCGCGTCCCCGAGGAGTACCTGACGCTGCCGGAGCTGTTTCAGGAGAGCGGCTACACCACGCTCGGAGTGGTCTCCAACGCCGTGCTGGCCGCCAAGTTCGGCTGGAACGACGGCTTCGACGAGTTCCTGGAGACGTGGGGGAGTGGCGATTTCCCGGACGACCCGCATGCCTTCCGCAATCTGGTCCACGCGCCCAAGGTCAACGAGCTGGCCCTCTCGCTGCTGGAGAAGCACGCCAAAGCCGATCGCCTTTTCGTCTGGCTCCATTACACCGATCCGCACGCTCCGTACATGCTGCCCGACGGCGTCGCCAATCCCTTCCTGGATGACGCCCTGTTCCAGGGGGACACGGCCGTTCCCCGCAAGGTGGCCCGCGGGTACAAGCTCGGCGGCCGGGACGACCTCAAGTATTACGTGGCCCAATATGACGCCAACGTCCTGGTGGCCGACATGTACATCCGCAAGGTCCTCGACCGCGCGCGGGAGCTGGGATTGCTGGAGGACAGCCTGATCGTGTTCACCGCCGATCACGGCGAGAGCCTGAGCGAGCACGACTCCTGGTTCGAGCACGGGCCGCTGCCCTACAACACGACGGCGCACGTGCCGCTCTTTTTCGTCCGTAACGGGGTCCGTGACGGGCTGGCGGCAGGCAGCCGGATCGGCAGGCCGGTGGAGCTGATCGATCTCTATCCCACGCTGCGGGATCTGGTCGTGCCTGGCTACGAAGTGCCGGGCCTCGAAGGCAAGAGCCTGGCGGGCTTCCTGCGGGGAAAGGACTCGACTGATTTCCGGCTCGCCTTCTCGGAGGCCGGCGAGAAGCCGCGCTATTTCCGGAGCGTCCAGGACGGCAAGTGGAAGCTGGTACTGGGTGTGGGAGGCAAGCGCCCCACCGGCCTCGAGCTCTACGACCTCGCCGCCGATCCCCAGGAGACGCGCAACGTCGCCACGCTCCATCCCGAGGAGCTGCGCCGGCTCCGCGCCGAGCTGATGGGCTGGGTCAAGAACCGGCCGGGCCGGCACGCCGGGCAGGAAGAGGACGAGGAGACGCTGAAGGCGCTGCGGGCGCTCGGCTACGCGAATTGATCCCGTCCCCCCTCTCCCCCGTGTCGCGGGAGAGGGAGCTCAGCCGGACTTGCCGAAGTTGTTCGCCAGCACCGCCAGATCCTGGCCATCCACCATCCCGTCGTTGTTGAAGTCCGCCGAGGGGGAGTAGAGGATGTCGCCCAGGCGCGCTCCGAAGCGGCGGGCGAAGCGGAGGAGGTCGGCGCCATCCACCCGGCCGTTCTGATCCAGGTCGCCCGTGAGGAGCTGGGTGCCGGCGATGGTGAAGGTGACGACCTCGCGGTCCACCGTGTTCGGAGGGGTGGCGAGGTCCCGCGAGCTCAGGCCCACGGAGACGATCCCGGTGAGCGGCGTCGGCGGCTGATAGGTCAGGATGGCATGTTTGGGATCGCCCGTCGGCACAACGGCCGTGGCGACGCCGTCGACCTTCAGGTTGGTGGCGGCGAGGTCGATCCCCGCTCCGAAGTCCCACACCTCTACCGTGATCGGCGCGCTCGGCGAGACCTCCTTGGCGCCATGGGCCGGGCTCACGAGCCCCGTCACCGGCGGAATGTGGTCCACGTTCCGGATCACGTCGAAGTAGATCTGCGCAAGGAAGTCGTAGCCCGCGGCGTTCGGGTGTCCGACAGGATCGTCCTTCCCCTGGTAGTAGTAGAGGGCGAAGAGGTTCGGCGTGGTGGAGAAGGCCTCGAAGGGATCGGCCAGCTTGCGCCCGCGCCGGCCCGCCATGTCGCGGATGTTCTGGTTCAGCCAAGTGTTGGTGATGTTCGCGGAGTCGTACTTGGCGTCGGGCAGGCGGGGGATGGTGGTCGAGTGGATCACCGAGATGCCCCGGTTCTCGGCGCGCTCGGCCATCTGGTTCAGGTTGAAGCGCGTGGTTTCAACAGGGATGCTGCGGGAGATGTCGTTCGTGCCCTCCATCAGGATGAGCACGTCGCCGGAGAGCGCGGCCTCGTTGAGCACGCCGTTGATCCGGGCCAGCCCCTGGACCGTGTCCTCGCCGGGAACGCCGTAGTTCTCCACCACCGCGTTGAGCCCCCCGCCCTGCAGCAGCGCCTCCAGCCGGGGCGGGTAGCCCTTCTCCGTGCGCAGGTCGTCGTCGCCCACGCCGGCCGTGATGCTGTCCCCGAAGGCGATGTAGGCGGTCTGGGCCTCGGCCCTTCCATCCACAAGGCCGTCCAGAAGGCCGGCCAGCAGGAGGGCCAGGACGAAGAGAAGCCTCCTCACGGCACGCGCTCCAGGGCCGGGGCAGCCTCCCATTCACCGGCAATCCAGCGCAGGCGCAGACCGCCCTCGGCGTTTTCGGAGAGCACCGGCCGCTCCATCAGGGCCGAGAGAGCGGACGCCCGGCGCAGCACCTTGCCGGACGGGGCGAGCTCCGCGACCGACCAGGAGCGGGGGGCCGCGGTCTGATAGAGAAGATAAGAGCCCTGGAACGACGGATGGAACGAGCCGGACGGTGCGACGGGGCGCTCGTCCTTCCAGGAGTTGGACTCGAAGCGCGCGATCTGGAGGCGATAGCTCTCGCCGTCGTAGCGGCTCCAGGCGAGCAGCGCGCCGGTCCCGGCGGCGGTCAGGGCCGGCGTGATGTCCGGCACGGCGTTGCCTTTGGAGACCGGGCGGGCCGGGCTCCAGCCCTGGGCGGTGCGCCGGGCCCAGACGATCTCGTGGTCCTCGCCGTCGTAGGCGCTCCAGGCGAGGAGCCAGGAGCCGTCGGAGAGCACGGCGCCGGCGAGGGCGATCTGGCTTCCGGGACCGGGCTGCGAGACCGGCTCCACCGCCTGCCAGGCGTGGCCGTTCCACTCCGCGGCGCGGACCGCGAGCGTGCGGTCGTCGCTGCCTTCGAGCCAGGCCATGCCCTGGAGGGTGCCGTTCTCGACAAAGAACACCGGTCCGCGGCGCTCCGCGCCCTGCTGGCCGGGAGGGGCGGGCAGCGCGCCCTCGTTGCCGATCAGGAAGAGCGTGCGGCGGCCGTCCTCGCCCGCGGCGCTGCCTGCCGTGATCCAGCCTCGGCCAAGCTCGGCCAGCGCGGAGACCTCGGAGCGCTGCGGCAGCACCACGGGCACCGGGCGGCCTCCCGAGATCTCCAGCCGCGACCCGTGAAGGACCAGACCTCCGGATTGCAAGGTTTGGGCGTGGGCCGTCCCGGCCGCTGCAACGAAGAAGCAGGTCAGGAGGAGAAAAACGATGCCCTGCGGGCGCGAGAACCAGACGCTCACGTGCGGTATCCTACCTCACCTTGAACAGAAGAGCCTTTCTCCTCGTGGCTGCCCTGGTCCTCGTATGTTGTGGAGAGGACAAGCCGATATCCCCGATATCGCCCAAGGCGCCGGCCCACCAGGGGCCGATCGTGCTGATCACCATCGACGCGCTGCGGGCCGACGTGATCGGCGCGAAGCTCACCCCGAACCTCGAGAAGCTCGCCTCCGAGTCGGCCTGGGCAGGGCGCGCGGTATCGCCGTCGAGCTGGACCGTACCCTCGATGGCGGCGCTCTTCACCGGCCTGCAGCCATGGAGCGTCCAGAGCTGGTCGAGCGACCGCGCGGTGCTGCGCGAGGACCTCGTCACGCTGCCGGAGGCCCTCAAGGGCAGGGGGTACCACACCACGGGCTTCCGCTCCAATCACTGGCTGGAGAGGCCCTACGGGTACGCGCAGGGGTTCGACGATTTCCGTTACCTGGCCCAGGGCAAGCGCGCCGAGAAGCAGCTGGAGAAGCTGGGCCCTGGCCGCGAGTTCGTCTGGGTCCACATCCTCCAGCCGCACGCGCCCTACGTCCGGCGCGCCTATCTCGAGGACCACCTGGCCGGCGCGCCGCCCGATCTGCCGCCGAAGGTCCGTCCCGCCGACCTGGAGCCCTACTTCGATCCGGCCGTGCCGCTGCCGCCCGAGCAGGAGAAGGTCTTCCGGGCCATGTACGAGCTCAACGCCGCCTATGCCGATGATCTCCTCGGCAGGATGGTCGCGGCGCTGCGCCGGAGCGGCCAGTGGGAGCGCACTCTGCTCGTGGTCACCTCGGACCACGGCGAGGAATTCGGCGAGATGGAGCAGATCGCCCACGGCGGCAATCTCGGGCGCCAGCTCGTGGAAGTCCCGCTGATGATCAAGCTGCCGGCGGGCTTCAAAACCAGGCTTGCTCTCCCTCCGGGGAAGCAATCAGGGCAGCGGCCCGCGACCGCCCGGGTGCGCGCTACCCTCCTGGAAGCCGCGGGCTGGGCGCCGGAGGAGGGCACCGCGCCCAGCCTCTTCCATCCAACGGAAGAGACCGGCGTGCTCTCGGAGCTCTACTCGGGCAACGGCGTCAACCTTTTCTCCTGGGTCAAGGGGGACCGGCAGCTCATCTGGGAGAGCCGCTTCTCCGAGCCCGAGCCCGAGTACTACCGTGCCCGCGCCGAAGGGATCGTGGGCCGGCTGGAGCGGCCGCTCGCGGAACCGTCCAAGGTCATCTTCGGCCGGCTGGAGCAGGCCTTCGCCCGTACCCTGCCGCTGAGCGGCCTGAAGGGAGATCCTCCGAAGCTCACGCTCTGGCGCTGGACGGAGAGGGGGAGCGAGCAGGTGGATGACCCCGCGGAGACCGAGAGGATGGCCCGCGGGCTCCGGAGCGCCTGGATCGCCGCCAACGGCAAGGAGAAGGCGCCGGGCAAGAACACGGGGAGGAAGCCCGTGCTCACCCCCGAGCAGGAGGCGGAGATGAGGGCGCTCGGGTACCTGTGAAGAAGCTCGCTCTTCTGCTCGCCGGGCTTGTGATCGCCTACGGAGGCGCCTGCCGGGCGGACGAGCGCGGCCCCATCGTCCTGATCACGATCGACACGCTGCGGGCCGACCATGTCGGCGGCAAGCTGACTCCTCATCTCGCCGGGCTTGCCTCCGGATCCACCTGGGCGGGCCGCGCCATCACGCCGTCGAGCTGGACGGTCCCGTCCATGAGCTCCCTCTTCACCGGCTTCCAGCCCGGCACGACGCAGACCTGGTCCTTCGACCGCGCCGTGCTCCCGAGGAAGCTCGCCCTCCTGCCGGAGGTGCTGAGGGCGCGGGGCTACCGCACCGCCGGCTACCGGGCCAATCCCTGGACCATGGCGCGCTACGGCTACAGCCGGGGGTTCGACCATTTCGACAACCTGGAAGACGGCTCGGACGCCGAGGCGCACCTGGCGCGGCTCGACGGCGGCCCCGACTTCGTCTGGGTGCACATGCTGCCCCCGCACGCGCCCTACATGCGCCACCCCCATCTGGCCGACCGCGTCCGAGCTCCCGGCCTGCCGCTCGAGGTGGAGCACGCCGACCTGGAGCCGTACTACGACCCCTCCGTGCCGCTGCCCGCGGAAACGGAGCGGGTCTTCCGCGCCATGTACGCGCTCAACGTGGCCTGGGCCGACGAGAAGCTGGGCCGCCTGCTGGATGCGCTCCGCAGCAGCGGCCAATGGGACCGCACTCTTCTCGTGGTCACCTCGGACCACGGCGAGGAGTTCCGGGAATACGGCCAGATCGCCCACGGCGGCAATCTGGGCCGCCATCAGATCGAGGTCCCCTTGGTGATCAAGCTGCCCGCGGGGCGGAAGCTGGAGCCGAAAGGGCCCATGGCCACGATCCGGCTGCGCAACACGCTGATCGAGGCCGCCGGAGGCCGGCCCGAACCGGGCACCGCGCCCAGCCTGTTCCGGCCGTGGGAGGGCGGCGTGCTCTCCGAGCTCTACCTGGACAACGGGGTCAACCATTTCTCCTGGGTGGAGGGAGACCGCCAGCTCCTCTGGGAATCCCACTTCGCGAAGCCCGAGCCGGAGTATTATCGGGCGCGCCTGCTGCTGACCACCGGCGCGCCGGCCGCGCCTCTGGATGTGTTCCGGCGGCTGGAGGAAGCCGTCTCCCGCGCGCTTCCGCTGGCCGGCCTGCCGGGAGATCCCCCGACCCTCACGCTCTGGCGCTGGACCGGCAACGGCAGCGAGCCCATCGAGGACGCGCGCCAGGCCGCGGAGATGGCCCGCCGCCTCAGGCGCGCATGGATCGCCGCCAACGGCCCCGAGAGGCCCTTCGGCCGCAGGCCCGCGATGACCGCGATCACGAAGCAGGAAGAGCAGGAGCTGAGGAGCCTGGGCTACCTGCACTAGCACTTCCCATTTATGCTCCGAAAAGATGTTCCCCAGCTCATCCCCCAAAAGGGGATGCTGCAGCCCCACATTTTTTTGTAGCAAAAACCTGTTCCCCAGGAGCAGATTCTCTCGATTTCGTAGCATATGCGCCCTTCCGAAGGCCTCCGGCAGGTGGATATGCTCCCAAATGACATGCTTGAAGCTCCGAATCAATTCGTTATGCTCCCAAATGGACCCGTTATGCTCCCAAAATAAGGATTCCAGTGCTTCGCCCTGGGGGTTAAGCTCCTAAAGCACGTGTACTCGGAGCATAATCATGGAGCTGAGTCCCCCAAGCGCGTGATTTCGGAGCATCCGGATGCGCCTGGGGACCTGTCGGGTGTCTGTATGCTCCGAAAACGTCCGTAGGGGCTCCCCCAATGTCCGCTGGCTGCACTACGCCTGCGAGCGCCGCTGGCCGGATGCCTCTTCTGGCGGCGCCTGGCAGGTCCCAGGGTACGGTTTGGAGCCTCAGGGAGGCTGATACAATCCAGGAGACACATGGGCGATTCGCGACGAGATCGCGAGGGAACCCGACCTGTCGCGGCAGATCTGACGAGAACCATCGCATGACCACCCTCGGAATGATCGGCGGGCTCGGCCCGGAATCCACGATCGACTACTACCGCCGCATTCTGGAAGCGTGGGAACAAGTCGAACCCGGCACGGCTCCGTCCATCGTCATCGATAGTCTTGATGTTCAGCGGGCGCTGCGCCTCGTCCAGTCGGACCGGCCGGGGCTCATCGAATATCTCCTGGAATCGCTGGGACGGTTGGCTGGCGCCGGCGTGGGCTTCGCCGTGATGACCGCCAATACGCCCCATATCGTGTTCGACGACCTCGTGGCCCGATCACCAATACCCCTGCTGAGCATCGTCGAGGTGTGCGCCGAGGAGGCGAGAGGGCGCGGGCTGGAGCGGTTGGCCCTCCTCGGTACGCGGTTCACCATGGAAGGGCGGTTCTACCCCGAGGTGTGCGCACGCTATGGAATTGCCGTCGTGCCGCCGGATGAGGCGGACCGGGCCTGGGTTCACGAGCGGTATATCGGGGAGCTGCTCAAGGGCGAATTCCGGGACGGCACCCGCCAGGAGCTCATTTCGCTCGTCAGCCGCCTGCGAGAGGAAAAAGGCGTCGAGGGAGTCATTCTCGGCGGGACCGAGCTCCCGTTGCTCCTGTCCACACCGGTCATCGCAGACATTCCAGCGCTCGACACCACGGCGTTGCACGTGGCCGCCATCGTCAAGCGTCTCCGCTAGGGTTACTGACCTCAACGGACTGCTCCCTCTCCCGCGCGCAGGCGGGGGAGAGGGGGGACGGGATCAATCCCGGCGCCAGCGGTGGAGCTCGAGGCGGTAGGGCCGCACCGGCATGTCGGGCGGAGCCGGGACGCGCACCCTCTCCTCCTGGCCCGACAGCTCGAAGCGCGGCGTCACGAGGCGGCGCCTCTTGCCGCGGCGGCCGGTCTCGGTGAGGGGAAGGCGCCTGCCCCCGGGCTCGATGCGCAGGGCGTCCACCGGGCCCGCCTCCCTGGGCGCCCAGATCACGAGGGAGGCGACCTCGCCCGTCTTGAGCCCCGAAGGCATGCGGCCGGCCAGGGGGAGAGTGGAGCCGGGCCGGCCGAGCGGGAGCTGCTCGGGCGCCGACGCCGGCACCCAGGGGTGGAGCAGCAGGACAACGGCCTCGCCGCGGCTATCGAAGGGCGCGCCGGAGATCACCTGCGCCCGGCCTCCGCGCAGCAGCGCCTCGCGGCCGCGGTAGAACTCGGCATCCTTTCCCTGGAAACGTTGGCGGAAGAAGACCTCCGCGTCCGCCCTCTCGAGCGTGGCCGGATCGATCTTCGACAGCCGTTCCGCGCCGGTCGTGATGGCGCGGTCCGAGCCGTGCGTCAGCCGGAGCGCTCCCCCCTGGTTCTCGTAGATCACCTGCCGCAGCTCCAGCGGCGCCAGCTCGGCGGTCAGAGCCTCGCCTGCCGCCGCCCAGGTCGTGGGCACGACCCGCTGGTAGACGAGGTCCGCCTGCGTGGAGAGGAGAAGGGCCGCGGGGATCAGGCAGACCGCCGCCGTGGCCCTGCGCAGATGGGTGGCCTGGTCGGTGAGGACATGCCAGAGCGTGACGAAGGCCCAGGCCGCGAACAGCGACGAGAAGGGGACGACGAGCAGATAGTTCTGCCCCCGGAACAAAGTCGTGGCCGCCGAATGGAAGGCGGAATAACCGAGGAACGACACCAGGGCGAGCGTGGCCCCGAGCCGCTGCTCCTGGCTCCAGCCCGCGGGCCGGAAGACCTTCCAGATCAGCCCCAGAAGCCCGCCGAGGGCGAAGACCGCGACGATCGGGCCGTGGTGCTCGACGAGGAACTGCACCTGCTGCGTGAGCACGTCGAGATGGCCCGTGCCGCGCTGCCGGGCGTTGCCGGAGTAGTGGGTGACCTGTTTGGGGATGTACTCCAGGACCACGCCCAGGTAGGGGTTCAGGGTGACGAATACCAGGAAGGAGGCGAGCCCGGCCAGGATGAGCCAGAGCCACAGCCTCCGGTCGCGCCAGCGGGCGAGCACGAATCCCGTGATCGGGATGGCTGCGCCGACGCCCGTGTACTTGGTGGCCACGGCGAGCCCCACGCCGATCCCGACTTTGACGAAGCGGCGCATCGCGGGCCGGAATGCCGCGTCCAGGGTCCAGTAGAAGGTCAGCAGGGTGAGCAGCAGCACCAGGATGTCTGGCTTGAACTGGGTCGAGCTGAGCACATGGCGAGGAAAGGCGGACATGGCCGCCGCCGCCAGGAGCCCGACCTCGGGGGAGAAGATCCGCCGGCCGATGAGGAAGAGCACCCAGAGGCTCAGCACGCCGTAGGTGACGTTGCACAGCCGGGCCAGCAGGTACGCGGTGTGGGAGTAGCGGTCGGCCGTCTTGCCGTAGATCGAGAGCGCCTGGATGCCCGTGGCGCGATGAAGCGCCTGGCTGGCCGCGAGGATCGCGGTCTGCGGCAGGTAGGAGAGGCTCAGGTAGTACGCCTGGCCGGGCTGCCAGTTGCCCTGGCGCAGGATCAGGGAGACGTTGCGGAAGGTATAGCGCTCGTCGTAGTAGCGCCCGGCCTGGAGCCCCTGGCCCGCATCCCAGGCCCGGAGCGCGAAGCTCACGATGAGCAGCGCGGCCAGTGCTGGACCGACCCAACCCGGCGAACGCTGCGGACTGGGATCCAGTCGATCCGGCGACAGGGTCTCCATGTGTTTCGAGGGCGGATGATAGCATGCGCCCTCGCATGAGCACCGATCGCAAGGTCCTCGGCCTCATCCCTGCCGCGGGCCGCGCGGAGCGGCTGGGACGGTTGCCGTGCAGCAAGGAGCTGCTGCCCATCGGCTTCCGGGAGACGCCGCCGAAGGTGGCCTGCCACTACTTGTTGGATCGCTTCCGCGCCGCGGGCATCCGCCGGGCCTTCCTGGTGCTCCACGAGTCCAAGTGGGACGTGGCCCGCTACTTCGGGACCGGCGCGATGGCGGACATGGCCCTCGCCTATCTCTCGATCCCCGGCTCCCGCAGCGTGCCCGAGACCCTCGACAATGCTTTTACCTTCGTCCAGGACTCTCTCGTGGCGCTCGGCTTCCCGGACTGCCTGTTCGAGCCCGCCGACGCCTATGCCGGCCTTCTGGAGCGGCAGGCCGCCACCGGGGCCGATCTCGTCCTCGGACTGTTTCCGACCGAGCGGTGCCGTTCGACCGATATGGTGGATTGCGGTCCGGACGGCCGGGTGCGGAGGATCGAGGTCCGGCCGGAGAGCACGTCGCTGCGCTTCAACTGGCTGATCGCGGTCTGGACGCCGGTGTTCACCCTCCATCTGCACGAGGCGGTGCGGTCGTCACCCCAGGAAGGCGGAGAGCTCCAGATCGGCGCGGTGGTGCGGTCGGCGGTGGAGAGCGGGCTTCATACCGAGGGCGTGGAGTTTCCCGCGGGCTGGTTCCGCGATATCGGCACGCCCGGGGACCTGGCGGCGGCGGTGCGCGGGGACTAAGGGTAAGATCCGCAAGCCATGCAGAAGGTCCGACTTGCCGTGCTGGGCTGCGGAGCGGTAGCCCAGATCAACCACCTGCCGGCGATCTCCGCCTCGGAGCACGCCGAGGCCGCAGCCGTGGTGGACGCCGACGCCGAGCGCGCGCAAACCATCGCCCGGCGCTTCGGGGTCCCCGTCTTCGCCACCGACTACCGCGAGGTCCTCGACCGCATCGACGCCGCGGTCGTCGCTTTGCCCAACAGCCTGCACGCGCCAGTCGCGATCGACCTGCTCCGCCGCGGAATCCCGGTGCTGGTGGAGAAGCCCATGGCCCTCACGGTCCGCGAATGTGACGAGATGATCGCCGCGGCCGAGGAGGGCGGCGCCGCCCTCGCCGTGGGGCTCGACTTCCGCTTTTTCGGCGCGACCCGCTGGGTCAAGGACTTCCTCGCGGAAGGTCTCCTGGGCGAGCTGCGCCACTTTGATCTACGTCAGGGAGTGATCCCGCGCTGGCCGTTCGCCACGGGCTTCCTCCTCCGCAAGGAGACCGCGGGGGGCGGCGTGCTCGCCGACTTCGGGGTGCATGTCCTCGACCTCCTCCTCGTCTGGCTGGGCGACTGGGAGGCCATCGACTACCGCGACGACGCGCAGGGCGGGCTCGAATCCGACTGCGAGCTGCTCCTGCGGATGCGTTCCGGGCTCGCGGGGACGGTCGAGGTCAGCCGCACCCGCAACCTGCGGAACACCTGCATCTTCGAGGGCGAGCGCGCCACCCTGGAGGTCGCCGTCTGGGACCCCGATCCCACGATCACGCTGCGGTTCGGCGGGCAGGAAACCTCGCTGGCGGGCCGGGCAGGAGAATCCAGGCTCACCTTTCAGGACGTGTTCGTGCGCCAGATCGACGACTTCGCCGCGGCCATCCGCGAGGGGCGCGAGCCCTTCGTGTCAGGCCGCGAGGGGCGGCGTTCCCTCGAGCTGATCGAAGCCTGTTATGCCGCGCGCCAGCCGCTGGAGCTGCCCTGGTCGAATCCGCCGGAGCTCTCCGGAGGGAATAGCCGATGAAGGTTCTGGTCACCGGCGCCTCCGGCTTCATCGGCGGCCGGCTCGTGGAGCGCCTGGTGCGCCAAGGCGCGGACGTGCGCGTCCTGGTGCGCAGCCCGGCCTCCGCTGCGCGCCTGGCCCGTTTCCCCCTTACGTTCCACCTCGGCGACGTGACCAATACCGCCGACCTCGACAAAGCGGTCCAGGGGTGCGACCTCGTCTTCCACTGCGCCTATGGTACGACCGGCAGCCAGAAGCGCCGCGCCTGGGTCAACCGGACGGGGACCGAGCGCACCCTGGAAGCCGCGCACCGGGCCGGAGCGAAGCGGGTGATCTATCTCAGCACCCTCATGGTCTACGGGCAGACCGGGGACGGCGATCTCGACGAGACCGCGCCACGCCGCCGCTTCGGCAATGCGTACTCGGACAGCAAGCTCGACGCCGAGGCGACCGCCCTCCAATACTCCCGTTCCGGACGGGTGCCGGTGGCCATCCTCCAGCCCACGGCGGTCTACGGCCCCTACGGCGGCGTCTGGACGGTCCAGCAGCTCGCGGAGCTCAAGACCGGCCGCATGATCCTTGTCAACGGCGGCGACGGCCTGGCGAATGCGGTCTACGTGGACGACCTGGTGAGCGCCATGCTCCTGGCAGCCGAAAAGGACGCGGCCGTGGGGGAGGCCTTCCTGATCTCCGGCCCCGAGACCGTGACCTGGCGGGAGCTCTACGGCTACTTCGCCCGCATGTTCGGGGACGGCCCCGAGCGCACCGTCTCCATGACGGAAGAGGAAGCCCGGGCCTGGTACAGGAAGCATCAGCAGGAAAAGAGCCGCTTGCACCAGGAATTCCTGCGGACCTTCAAGCAGGACCGCGGCTTCCGCGACCGGCTCATGGCCACCCGCGAGCTCATGGCTCTGCGCGAGCTCGCCAGCTCCGTGCTGCCCGAGGGGGTCCAGGACCGGATCAAGGGGAAGATGTCAGGCGGCGGAGGACGTCCCGCTCCGCCGGAAGAGAAGGGGCTGCCCACCCATCCGCTCACACCGGAGATGATCGGCTTCTTCGCCGCGAAGACGCGGGTGCGGATCGACAAAGCCCGCCGCCTGCTCG
Organism: Thermoanaerobaculia bacterium; assembly: GCA_035536935.1. Lineage (GTDB taxonomy): Bacteria > Acidobacteriota > Thermoanaerobaculia > Multivoradales > UBA5704 > DATMER01. The sequence continues at coordinate 26,678 of DATLNC010000142.1, read as the reverse complement.
GCTACGAGCCCGTTTTCTCGTTGGAGAGGGGGATGGAGCTCACCGAGCAGTGGGCCCGCTGGGCGAACCTTTTGTGAGCACCGAGCAGCGCATCCTGCGCTCGACCTTCGCCGGCTACACGATCCAGCTCGCCCGGATGCTGATCGGTTTCCTCGCCAAGCTGGCTCTCGCCCGGCTCCTCCTGCCGGTAGAGCACGGCCTCTACGACGAGGCCCTGCGCATCGTCACGGTCGCGTCGGCCGTGCGCGACCTCGGGCTGCCGTACCACCTGGTGAGGGACAGCCGGCGGCCGTACGGCACTGTTCTCGCCTCGACCCTGGTGCTGGGTCTGGTGATCTCCATCCTGCTGATCCTGGGCGCGCCGGCCGCCGGGTTCCTCAACCCCAACCTGCCGAAGGTGCTCCAGGTCTTCGCGATCTGGGTCTTCCTCGACGGCCTCGCGGTGGTGCCGCGGGCATTCTTCGAGCGCGAGCTGACGATCGGCCGGCTCGTGGGGCCGGAAGTGCTGCGCGGGGTTACGATCACGATCGTCTCGATCGGCCTGGCCTGGAAGGGCTGGGGCGTCTGGGCGCTGGTGATCGGCGACCTCGCGGGCGCGCTGCTCCTGGCCGCGTACTCCTGGTGGCAGGCCTGGGGCAAGATCCCGCTCCGCGCCGAGCTCCGCATCCTGCCCGACCTGATCCGCCGCAGCTCATGGCTCTTCTGGATCTGGATCGCGCTCCAGCTCGTCACCTACATCGACATCTACATCATCGAGATTTTCAGCGACACGAATACGGTGGGCCTCTACGTCAAGGCCTACATGATCGCCTTCCTGGTGGCGACGATCGTCTATCCGCGGGCGCTCTTCCCCACGCTGGTGGAGTACCTGGAGGACCGCCCCCGTTTCCTGGAGGTCTTCCGGCTGAGCACGCTGCAGCTCCTGGGCTGCCAGGTGGTGGCGAGCTACTTCCTGCTGTTCAATGCCGAGAAGGTGGTGCGCGTCCTGCTCGGGCCCGGGTGGGAAGGCGCGGCGCCGCTGCTCCGGGTGATCTCCTTCATTCCCTTCTTCGACCAGTTCACCATCCTGGGCGGCGAGATGCTCAAGGCGCGCCATCGGGACCGGGTGTGGCTGGGCATCATGCTGCTGAACCTGGTCTCCCTGGTGGGGCTGGGGATTGCCTTCACGCAGCGCTGGGGCGCGGCGGGGATGGGCGCCGCCAACTATCTGCTCGTGGGAAACCTCTGGATGGCCTGGGAGGTGGCGCGGGAGTTCGGCCCGCGCTTCCGGCAGTTGTTGGGCGACCTCGCCCTGATCTACCTGGTGCCGCTGCCGTTCTTCGGCCTCGCGGCCTGGCTCTTCGAGGCGGGCAGCTGGCCCCGCTTCGCCGCTTCGCTCGCGGCGGCGGCTCTCGCCGCCGCCGTGCTGGTTCTCAAGTACTGGGGGCCGTTCCGGGCCTTCTTCGGACGCCCGCCTTCCTGACCTATTTCTGAACCATCGTCAGGCTCAGGTTGGAGTACCTCCAGCCGTAGGTGGGAACCGCCGGCCTGCCTCTGCCGGGGTTGTGTTCGCCGAAATGACCGAACTCCACGAAGAGGGAGCTGTCGCTCCACCGGTTCTTCTTGGGGATCAGCAGGCTCAGGTCTCTGGCGGTCGCGACGAACTCCGTGCTTTCGAGTTTGCCGCCGTTGTTGACTCCGAAGTGAGCTTTCCTGCTCCCGGCATCGTACGCGTAGATCATGCGGTAGGTCGTCGAGCCGCCCATCACCAGGTTGGCCGGCCTCAGCCTGCCGGTCGTCGGCTTGGGAGCGTCGACGTTCTGGTTCATGGCGAAGAAGTTGCCGCCCTGTCCGAACACGTTGACGTTGCCCACCGTGTTGCGGACGTAGCTGCCGCGGTGCAGCCAGACCAGGTTGTGGCTGCCGGGCGCGTACTCGGGGTTCCAGTAGCCGGGGGTGACGTCCCATTCGAGAATCAGCTTGTCCAGAGAGAGATCCCTGGGGATGTTGATGCAGACCACTCCGATCCGGTTCAATCCCGTAGGGATATGGATATCTCCGTCCCGGACGGCCCTGAGGACGCGAGGATTCTCGGGCACGGGCTCCGCCGCGATCGTGAACTTGCAAGGCGCGCCGGGACCGCTCCCCTCGCCCCAGACCGCCTTGGGCTCATTCGGACCGGCCGCGGCAGCGTAGGCATGGAAGGTCTGGTCGCAGGACACCTGGGCGTCGGCGGCCATGCTCAGGCTCGATCGCCTGGCGAAGTCGATCTGGGCGCTGGAGCCGGCCGGGACCGCCAGGGTGGCCTCGTCGAGGACGGCACCCTCGGCGTCGAGGAGCCGGGCCTGGCAGCGGGCCGCCCGGCCTCCAGGTACTGCCGCGCCTACGACCAGAAGGCGATAGCTGTCGCGCTCCAACCCGGTGAGAGCGGCCATGCCGCCAGCGGGGTGCAGGTCACCGTCGATGAAGGGCCTGTCGAGACGGTCTGCGGTGATGATGGGAACGGCAAGGCAGAGGGAAAGGGCGAACAGCGACAGGGTGAGCCTGATCACAAAACTACCTCCAACAGCGGCGCGGCGTCTCACGAGCTTACATACGTTGGCTCCTATTACTGTAGCGGAATCGGCGTGAATAGCAAGATGGCCCTGGTAATCCCAGGGCCATCCCGGCTACGGAGTTACGGAATCATCTCGATACGCAGGTTCGAGTACACCCAGCCGTAGGTGGGGAACTCGATCCCCTCGGCGGCCTGCGCCGCGGTATGGCCGAACTGCACGAACAGCCCCGTGGCAGGGACCGTGATCGTCTTGTTGATCGCCGAGCCGTTCATCTCCAGCGTCGAGACCGTGGCGCCTCCCAAGGTGACCGTCAAGGTGATCTTGTTGGTCTCCGCGTCGTAGACGTAGCGCAGATGGTAGGAGACTCCCTGCTGGAGAGTCAGGGGGACCTCCTGCATCGTCACGGCCTTGGCCGCCATGTCCACGTTCTGCGTGTTCTTGATCCCGCTTCGCGGCGGGCCGAACGTGTTCACGTTGGCCAGGGTGTTGCTCCGGTACTTGCCGCGATGGATCCAGATGAGGTTGTGGTTGCCGTCGGGCTTGCTCGCCGTCCAGGGGCCCGGGACCACGTCCCACTCGACGATGAACTTCCGGAGGGCCAGGGGCTGCGCCACCGGGACGTTGATGATCCTGACCTCCTGTCCCGCGACCGGCATGTGGACCTGGCCGGTGCGCTCGAACACGATCGCGCCGGCCGCGGGTCCCGGACCCGTCGGGCCGGGCAGTGTCGAGGAGCCGGAGGCCGAGGGGGTCACGAACGAGAGCAGCGTCCGCGAGGCGGTGAACACCGGCGCGAACGCGAAGAAGAGCTGGTTGCAGGAGACCTCGGCGCGGGCGTCGGCGATGGACGGCGCTCCCAGGAGCAGCAAGGCGTCGCCGAAGTTGCGCAGAGACAGCGGCTGCACGCCCACCCGCGCGGTGCCTCCGATCTGCGTGCCGTCGGCCCGGAAGAACTGGATGTCGCAGGCCGCCGCCTGGTTGGAGAGGTTCACGACCGACAGGTCCGTGTAGGAGCCGGACGGGTCGCGGAAAAGGCCCTGCAAGTGCGCGGACGAGCCCGCGGTCAGCGCGTTGTCCGACGAGATCACCGGCACTTCGGTGGTCCCGGCGAAGCCGCTGGCCGGGGAATTCGCCATCCGCGCGTGGATGAACACCTGGGTGCCTGCCTCGATCTCCAGCAGCCCGGGCGCGCCCGGGCTGCTGACGCCGACCAGCTTGTTGGTGCGCAGGGGCAGGAGCGTTGCTTTCGTGGTCGGCACGGGCCGCTGGGTGCCGTTCGTGCCGGCGGGCAGGAAGAGCGTGGCGTACCGCCGCTCCTGGGCGCCGCTGTTGCTCAGCCAGATCTCGGTGAGATGGGTGCTCCCGCCCGGGCCGCTGCGGTCAAGCACCGGAACATAGACGAAGCCGGCAAAGGCGGGGGAGATGGACAGGGCCGCGACGACGAACGACGCGAGACTGATGGCAAGGCGCTGCTTCATGTGCTTACAACCTCCGGGCCGACTACCTTGGACCCGGCTGGATCATAGCAAAAGCCGCATGACAGCTGCAGGGCAGGTCTTGCGCTAAACTTATGGCATGTCGCACAGCCGTTGTTTCCTGGTCATCCTCCTGGTAATCGTGTCCCTTCCCGTGGTCACTTCGGCCGCCACGCTGCCTCCCGGCTTCGTCGAGACCCGCCTCGCCGCGGGGCTCGACCGGCCCACGGCCATGACCGTGGCCCCGGATGGGCGCATCTTCGTCTGCGAGGAGAAGGGCCGGCTGCGCGTCATCAAGGACGGCGTCCTGCTTGCGAAGCCGTTCGTGAAGCTCAAGGTCTACGTGCACGGCGAGCGCGGGATGCTCGGCGTGGTGCTCGATCCCGACTTCGAGAGCAACCACTACGTCTACATCTACTACACCGCGACGAAGCCGGTGGCCCACAACCGGCTGAGCCGCTTCGTCGCCGACGGCGACGTGGCGCGTCCGGGCAGCGAGACCGTGCTGCTGGAGCTGCCCAAGCTGGTGACCGAGCTGCACAACTCCGGCACCCTGCGCTTCGGGCCGGACGGCAAGCTCTACGTGTCGGTGGGGGAGAACTACATCCCCGAGAACGCCCAGCGCATGGACAACCCGCTCGGCAAGATCCTGCGGCTGAACAGCGACGGCACCATACCCGCCGACAACCCCTTTTACGGCAGCACCATCGGCCTGGCGCGGGCCATCTGGGCGCTCGGGCTGCGCAACCCGTTCAGCTTCACCTTTGAACGGGGAACGGGGCGGATGTTCATCAACGACGTCGGCCACCGCACCTGGGAGGAGATCAACGAGGGCGCGGCCGGCGCGAACTACGGCTGGCCCGAGGTCGAGGGTGCGGCGAACGATCCGCGCTTCCGCGAGCCGCTCTTCACCTATGGCCACGGCAACGGCCCGGAGAAGGGCTGCGCCATCACGGGCGGCGCTTTCTACGACTCGCCCACGCCGCTCTTTCCGCCGGAGTACGAGGGCAAGTATTTCTTCTCCGACTACTGCAACGGATGGATCCGCCTCTTCGACCCTGAGACCGGCACCGCCGAGCCCTTCGCGAGCGGCATCGCCACGGCCATCGGCCTGACGGTGGGGGAGGACGGCAGCCTCTACTACCTCGCCCATCACGGCGGCGAGGTCTACCGCGTGATCTACACGCAGAGCCAGGCGCCGGCGATCGCGGTGCAGCCCGAGGATCTGAAGGTGGCGGTGGGGGAGGGGGCGGCGTTCTCCGTCCAGGCCTCAGGAGCGGCTCCCCTGGCCTATCAGTGGCGGCGCAACGGCGCGCCGATCCCGGGCGCCACGGCGGCGCAGTACACGCTCTCTCCCGCGGCGCTCGCCGACAGCGGCGCGCGCTTCGACGTGGTGGTGACGAACGGCTTCGGCTCGGTGACCAGCCGCGAGGCGCGGCTGGACGTGGTGAACGGCCATCGCCCCGCGGTGTCGATCGCGGCGCCCGCCACCGGCGCGCTGTTCCGGGCCGGCGACACGATCGCTTTCCGGGGCGGCGCCACGGACACCGAGGACGGCGCCCTGCACCCCTCCTCCCTGACCTGGAGGATCGATTTCCACCACCTGGATCACATCCACCCCTTCCTGCTCGACACGCCGAGCATCGCAATGGGCACCTTCACCATCCCCACGCAGGGCGAGACCTCGCCCGAGGTCTGGTATCGCATCCACCTCTCGGCCCGGGATCACGACGGCCTGGTGACCGAGGCCTTTGTGGACGTGGTGCCGCGGCTGGCCACGATCCGGCTGGAAAGCGAGCCGGAGGGGCTCAAGCTGACGCTGGATGGCATGCCGCACGCGGCCCCGTATGGCGAAGTGGGAGTAGTGGGGATGCTGAGGACGCTTGCAGCGCCGTCGCCGCAGATCCTGGGCGAGGACCGTTACGAATTCGTCTCCTGGTCCGACGGCGGAGCCGCCGGCCACGCGATCGCCACGCCGGAAGCGGACGCGACCTGGAAGGCGATCTTCCGCAAGGTCGAGGGCGGTGGCGTAGGCACCGGCCTCACCGGCACCTACTTCGCGAAGCCCGATTTCAAGGGCGCGGCCTTCGTCAGGATCGATCCCACGATCGACTTCGATTGGAAGCTCGGCGCGCCGGCGCCGGGGATCGGAGCCGACGCCTGGAGCGCGCGGTGGACGGGGGAGATCGAAGCGCCGGTGAGCGGACCCCACACCTTCTTCCTGCGCAGCAACGACGGCGCGCGGCTCTGGATCGACGGCGTGCTCGTGGTCGACGACTGGAAGGACCACCCCTCCCGGGTGAGCCAGGGGACGGTCGAGCTCCAGCAGGGCCGCCGCTATTCGATCCGCCTCGACTACCACGACACGGCCGGACGGGCGAGCGTGCGGCTGCTCTGGTCGGCTCCGGGCCTCCCGCGCCAGGTCGTGCCCGCCGGCCGGCTCTTCCCATAGCCGAGGATCATGAAGAGCTCCCGAGCTCGACTCGACCCAGGCCTGGCTGTTCTGCTCGTCGTCCTGCTGTTCTGGGGCGGCTTCCTGATCTTTCGTACCTCATTCGTGGCCGAGGACGGGAAGCGGTACTTCTGCCTGTTCGACGACGCCATGATCACCATGACCTACGCCCGTAACCTGGTGGAAGGGTACGGGCTCAACTGGGCGCGCCACGGCGCTCCGGTCGAGGGGTTCACCCATCCTCTCTGGCTGGTGCCCATGGTGGCGGCCAATCTCCTGCCGGTGGAGCTGCGCTTCCGCAGCCTGCCCATCCAGCTCCTCTCGCTGGCCGTGCTCGCGCTCCTGGTCGTGGCGGTCCGGCGCCTGATGCTCTCGTGGTTCTCCGGCGAGCGGGCGCGGCATTGGGGGCCGGCCGCGGTCATGACCGCGTTCTGCTATTCGCTGGCCTTCTGGTCGCTCATCGGCATGGAGACCGGCCTTCAAGCCCTGCTCGCCGTGGTGGCCGTCCATCTCGCGATCGCCTCGGTCGAAGGGAGGCGCGAGCGCCACCTGGAGCTGTGGGCCGTCTGCGCCGCGGCTTACCTGGTGCGCATGGACATGCTCCTGCTCGTGGTGGCGGTCCAGGCCTGGGTGGTGCTGAGGGGCGGTCTGCGCCGCGACCGCAGGAGATGGCTCCTCGGGCTGGGGCTCTTCCTGGCCGTGGCGCTCGGCTACGAGGTGTTCCGCTGGGTCTACTTCCACGACTTCCTGCCGAACACCTGGTATCTGAAGATGACCGGCGTGCCCTTGATCGTCCGGCTGCTGCGCGGCCTCCTCTCCCTCGAGCTCTTCGTCCGCGATCATCTCCTGCTCCTTCTCGCCGCCGGGATCGGCATCCTCGCCCTGCGGCGCGACCGGCGGCTGGAGCTGCCGGCCGGGATCTTCCTCCTTTACTGCGCCTACAGCGTCTGGGTAGGCGGGGATGCCTGGGACCTGGACGTGGAGGTCCCGGTCCGCGCCAACCGGTATATCTCCTTCGTGCTGCCGCTGCTGTTCGTGCTGCTGAACGCGGTGCTCAACCGGGTGTTGGATGCCTGGAAGCTGGCGGGGAGTTGGGCCCCGGCCGCAGCCACCGCGGCCGGGGCGCTGGGCCTGCTCCTCGTCAACGGCCTCTGGCCTGGAGGTACGGACACGGCCTGGCGCCTGATGATGGGAACCCAGCGGCCGCCGCAGGTGGAGAGCCATCTCACGGTGCTGCGCCAGCTCCACCGGATGCAGCGCGCAGTGCGGCCCGGCGCGACGGTCGCCACGGCCTGGGCGGGCATCCCGGCCTACTTCAGCGACTACAAGCTGGTGGACATCCTGGGCTTCAACGACCGCCACGTGGCCCGGGCGCCGAGCCGCCTGCCGGGGGACGAAGACCATCCCCGGCTCTTCCGTCCGGGGCACGACCGCTGGGACTTCGACTACCTGCTCAAGAGGGTCCGGCCCGACGCTTTCTTCCAGGTCTGGGGCCCCCGCCTGGAAGGGCTCAAAGTGGGGGAGCTGATGACCTCCGCCGGCTACCAGCAGCACAGCGGCATCTGGCTCAAGCGGGGCTCACCCTATGTCCTGGACCTGCCGCCGCAGGAGCCGCCGCTCCGCGAGGCGGCGGATCACCGGCGCCACAAAAAGAAGCGCCGGGCCGCATAGAGCCGCCGCTACTGGAACATCTCTACCCGGAGGTCGTAGTACGACCAGCCCCAGCTCGGGATCTCGGGGCCTTCCTGGCCCGGGAAGTGTCCGAACTCCACGTTCAGGGCGGGCGGATGGATCGCGAGGATGTGGCCCGAGGCCGTGCCGGGCATGCTGAAAGTCCGGATCGTCGCGCCCCCCGCGGAGATCTCCGTGGTGATCTGGTTCGTGGCGGCGTCGTAGGTGTACCGCAGGTGGTAGCGCTTGCCCTGCTCGAGCTGCACCCCCGCCTCGTTAGCCGTCACCTCCCCGGCCCCCAGGTCCACGTTCTGGTTCATCTTGATCGTGTACTTGTTCGGCCCGAAGGCGTTGACGTTGGCGATCGTGTTGCCGCGGAACTTGCCGCGGTAGAGCCAGATGATCCCGTGGTTGCCCGGGATCTTCTCGCGGTTCCAGGGGCCCGGGATGAAGTCGCACTCGATGACCATCCGCTTCACGGCGAGCGTCGTCTGGATCGGGATGTCGACCGTGCCCTTGGCGTTGTTCGGCGGCGTGGCGGTGTGGATGTGGCCGCTCTTCTGGAAGACGACCGAGTTGCCCGGGCCGGGAGTGGGAGGCGGAGGGTTGCCGCCGCCGCTGTCCGCGACGGTGGAGGCCGACGGCTCCAGGAACCAGACCTGCGACAGGGGCATGTTGACCACCGAGGCGAAGATGAAGAACGGCTGGTTGCAGGTGACCTGGACCCGCGCGTCCGAGATCTGCTGCTCGCCCACGGAGCCCAGCGTGTCGTCGAACTGGCGCAGCGACAGGGCGAAGAAGGACAGCGTCACCGTCGAGCCGATCTGCGTTCCGTTCACCCGGAAGAGCTTGAGCTCGCATTGCGCTCCCTGGCTGCCGAGGTTCACCACACCCATGTTCGAAACGGTGCCCCGGTTGGGATCGCGCTCCAGGCCGACCAGGTAGGCGGTCTTGCCCGCCGCGATGGTGTTCGTGGACGAGATCACGGGCACCGAGGTCCGCGTCTGGATGCCCGAAGGCGAGGTGTTGATGAGCTGCGCCTCGACCGAGATCTCCTGAGCGGAGCGCACTTCGAGGAGGCCGGACGTGGGACCCACGTTCGAGAGCAGGAAGGTGCGCTGCGCGGGCACCGGGATCTCCGTGCCGCCGCTGTGCGTGCCGTCCGCGCTGGCCGGGACGAAGTGGGTGGAAAAGCCGCGCTGCGCGCCGGCCGGGTTCGAGACCCAGACCTCCGTCGAGTGCAGGCTGCCGTCGTACCAGGTCGGCAGAGTCACCGGGACGTAGACGGGGCCTGCCCAGACCGGGACGGACGCAGAGCACAGCGCAAGAGCGGCGAGCGTTGCCTTCTTCACGGGCACCTCCTCAGAGGTTACGGACCTACTGCGAAAATAGCTTCCTGAACATAGGGTACGCCAGTTGCGCCGCCCGCGCAATCCCCCCATGAAACGCCGTAAAGCGGCATAAACAAAAGCGGACCGGGTTTCCCCGGTCCGCTTCGATCGCCGTGGCTTTTCCGTGCTTCAGAGCGCCGACGCGGTCTTCATCTCGACGCGCAGATTGCCGTAGCGCCAGCCTGGGCTGTCCATCTCCGGCGGATGCTGGCCTCTGTTGTGGCCGAACTCGGAGAAGAGGGCGCCCTTGGGGCTGAGGCCGGCCTTGGTCACGATCAGCATCTTGCTCTTCGGCGCCGTGCCCATGGTGCTCGTGTTGAGCAGCGTGCCGTTGTTGAACAGCTCGAGCGTGACCGTCTTGGCGGGCGCGTCATAGGTGTAGCGGAAGTGATAGACCGAACCCTGCTGCAGGAGGGCGCCCATCTTCGTATTGGTATTGGTGAGCTTGGCCATGTCGACGTTCTGGGCCATCTTGACGAAGCCCTTGCCGGGCCCGAACGCGTTGACGTTGGAGACCGTGTTGCTGCGGAAGCGGCCGCGGTGGAGGTACATCAGGTTGTGGTTTCCGGAAACCATCCTCTTGTTCCAGGGGCCGGGAGCGACATCCCACTCCAGGACCATCCTGGCCACATTGAGGTCGCGGGGAACGTGCATGCAGACGATCCCCTTCTCGTGGCCCTTGTCCGCGTTGTGGATAACCCCTTCCTTGCCCGCCAGGAAGATGCCGGGCTCGAACTCGACCGCGTCGATGGTGAAGTTGCAGGCACCGTTGGGGCCGACGTCTTCGCCCCACGTGACCTTCTTGTCACCGGTGCCGGCCGCGGCGCCGTAGGAGTAGAAGGGCTGATCGCAGGAGATCTGGGCGCCGGCGGCGACGCGCTTGCCGACCCGGCCGGCGAAGTCGATCTGGCCGGTGCTGCCCGCTTCCACGGAGAAGCGGGCCTCTTCGATGAGGCCGAACCTGGTGTCGAGCAGACGGGCCGAGCACTGGGCGGACTTGGCGCCGGGAACGGCCGCACCGACCACGAGAGTGCGGTAGCCGCCCTCGTGCTCGAGCCCGCCCACCGCGGCGATGTCCCTGGCCGGAGACAGCTGGTGGGCGTCGAAGGGCAGGGTGCCTACGTCGCCATCCCTGCGGGCGGCGTCGGCGAAGGGTACGGCGAGGGCAAGGGCGAGAGCGAGCGGAACGAACGCCTTCTTCATTGCGAAACAACCTCCGTGTGTCGGCGAGGAAAGCCCGGACTTCCGCCGCGGGCGCATCCTCATCTGGCCTGCAAGAAATAGCTACCGAAGCATGGTACGCGGTTTGCCAAGAGGGCGCAACCCGGAATCGACGAAAGTCGATCGGCTTTGGGTCGTGCTCTGGTTCCTACGTTTTGCCATCGATAGCGTGATCCGAAATCTCCTGCCAGCTATCTTAAACGGGCTCGCGGTAGGAATGCAACACAAATTGTGCAATTCACCGTGCGGTAGTATCCCTCTGCTCTGAGGAGGGCAGATGCTCGGAACGCTTGGCCGGCGCGCCTTCAAGCCGGTCTACCTCGTCTACTACCGTCTTCTCTACGGCCGCCGGTTTCCCTTCGCGGACCGGCTGGAGCGCCGCATCCGCGCCTGGGAGCATCAGACCGGCCGGGGTGACGCGCCGGTCTCGCGTGATGCGTGGGAGGAGCAGTACCGGGCCGGCAGCTGGGCCTTCATGAGGGCCACGGACGAGCTGGCCCGCTACAGCGTGATCGCCGGCTATCTCCATCATCTCCATCCCGGAGGCTCGGTGCTCGACGTGGGCTCGGGCGAGGGCATCCTCCTCGACCATATCGACTCCTCGCGCTATCTGGGGATCGACCTTTCGGAAGAGGCGGTGAAGCAGGGGGCTCACCGGGTGGGCGAGCGCGCCGCGCTCCTGGCCGCCAACGCGGAGGAGTACCGTCCCGCCGAGCGCTGGGACGCCATCGTCTTCAACGAGTGTGTCTACTACTTCGAGGACCCGATCGGCACCGTGCTCGCGTACCGGGACGGCCTCGCGGAGGGGGGCACGCTGATCGTCTCGACCTTCCGCTCGCGCCGCGCGGACATCATCGCGAAGCGCCTGATCGAAAGGCTCCCTCTCATCGAGGAGGTTGCGGTGACGAACCGGAAAGGGACGTGGGTCGTGCGGCTGTTCCGGCCGTGATCCACCGCAGGTTCTCGTCGACGCGGCCCTCGCCCTGGAGGTCGCGGATGCGCAGCAGGCGGGTGAAGCGGGGGCCGAGGAGCTCGGCCTCGGTCAGTCCGGCCGCGCGGTAGGCATCGGCGAGCTCTCGAGCGCCGCGGCGGGCGTCCCACTGCGGCTTGAAGGCGGGGAGCACGCGCTCGATCCTGGAGCAGTCCACCCGGTAGCAGCGCTTGTCCGGGCCGGCGCCCTCGGCATAGGTGATGCGGCAGCCGGGCACGGTCTCGGCCACGATCTCGGCCAGCTCGCGGATGCGGTAGTTGTCCGCGGTACGGCCGACGTTGAACGCCTGGTCGTGCACGTCCTGCCGCGGCGCTTCGAGCGCGGCGAGGAAGGCGCGCGAGATGTCCTCGATGTGGACGATCGGACGCCAGGGCGTGCCGTCGCTCATCATGTGGATGCGCCCGGTGGTGACCGCGTAGCCCACGAGGTTGTTGAGCACCAGGTCCACCCGCAGGCGGGGCGAGACCCCGTAGGCCGTGGCATTGCGCAGGTAGACGGGGCTGAAGCCGTCGTCCGCCAGCTCGGCGAGCTGCTGCTCCAGGCGCACTTTCGAGATCCCGTACGGCGTCACCGGGTTGAAAGCGGCGCTCTCGTCGAGGAAGTCGTCCCCGGCCGCGCCGTAGGTGCTGCACGAGGAGGAGAACAGGAAGCGCTTCACCCCCGCCTGCCTGGCGAGCCGCGCGAAGCGGATTGAGGCGGCATCGTTGATGTCGAACGTCAGCGACGAGTCGAGGTTGCCGAGCGGATCGTTGGACAGTCCGGCCAGATGGATGACTGCCTCGAACCCCTGGAGATCGCGCAGCTCGGCGTCGCGGAGATCCTTGCGGAGCGATGGGATCTCCGCGGTATTCTGGCCCGCGAGCAGGCAGGGCTCGAAGAAGTCCGCGTCGAACCCGAAGACCTCGTGCCCCGCTGACTGCAGCAGGGGGACCATGACGCTGCCGATGTAGCCGTTGTGGCCGGTGACCAGGACTCTCATGACGGAGCGGGAGCGTATCAGAAGGGGGTCACGGCGCAACGTTCAGGCACGCTCACGAAACGTTCGCGCCGCGGGTTGTACCGTGAAACCCTCGGGCCGATACAGAAAATCCGCGGGTTGGGCCGCTCGACCCGGCGGTTGCGAGGCCGGATTCGCGGGTCGGCGGATTCAACCCGCGGGTTGGAACGCTGCAGCCGCCGGTTTTGTATTACAACCCGCGGGTTTTTGAGACAAAACGGCGGGTTGAAACAAAAAACCCACGGGTTGAAACGTTCAACCCGTGGATTTGGCGGCACGCGCCGCGGGTTTTGTGTTGCAATCCGCGGGTTCACGGAGCCAGAACCCGGTACTTCCAGCACCCCTCCAGGCGCCCGAGCCTCCAGCCGAGCTGCCAGAGCCAGCGGGCGCGGCCTTCGTGCGTCAGGAGCATGATCGGGGTCTTCACGAGCAATTTGGCCCAGCGGAGGGCGCCGGGGAGCCAGCCCAGGCGGGGCATGCCCCGGGTGCGGTACTTCTTGTAGATCAGGACATTGTGCTTCCCGTAGCTCACCCCCTGGCGGAAGATGCTGCCCGGGTCGTGGCGGTGGCGGATGCGCACTACCGCGTCCGGCGCGAAGGCGAGCTCGTGGCCGGCGAGTTGGAGGCGCCAGCAATAGTCCGTGTCCTCCAGAGCGGGCATGGACTCGTCGAAGCCTCCGACCTCCTCGTGCGCGGAGCGCCGCACTCCCAGTCCGCCGCCGCCGGCATGGGGTAGGAAGGCCGGGTAGTCGTAGCGGGTGACTCCATCCTTTTGCGGGTTCAGGTGGGTGCGCTGCACCCAGGCCGGGTTGAGCGCCTGGTTGTCGTAGCGGCAGGCCACGAAATCGTGCTGCGCGAGGGCCTTGGCCATGGCCTCCAGCCAGCCGGGAGCGACCTGGTCGTCCGCATCCACGAAGAGGAGGACATCCCCGGTTGCCGCGGCCGAGCCTGCATTGCGGGCATGGGCCTGGCCCCGCCGGTCCGAGGCATCCACCACCCGGAGGCCCGGGATGCGGTTCTCGTATTGCTCGACCAGGGCAAGGGAGCCGTCGGTCGAGCCGTTGTCGGCCACGATCACCTCCCACTCGCCGGGCCAGCCCTGGCCCGCCAGCCCTTCGAGCTGGTCCCCGAGCGTGGCCTCGGCGTTGAGGCAGGGGATCACGACGCTGAGCTTGCGGGGGATGTCCACGAGGGGGGCATGATAAGCCATCGATAAGAGATACCATTCGCCCCCGTGGTCCCTCGTCCTGACCGCCGCCAGGAAGGATGGCTCTTCGCCGCCTTGATCGTGCTGCATCTGCTGCCGATCTGGATGCTGCCGTTCGCTCCGACCCAGGACGGCCCGGCTCATCTCTCGATGGCCCATGCCCTGCGGCAGTACGGCGAGCCCGATGGGCTCTATCTGCGGGAGTACTTCGTCGAGAACCAGGAGGCGATCCCCAACTGGTTCGTCTTCTTCCTGCTCTCGAACGTCCTGCGCTTTCTCTCTCTGCCGGTGGCGGAGAAGGTGCTGCTCTCGGCGTACGTGATCCTGCTGCCGCTCTCGGCCCGTTATGCACTACGGCCGCGGGCCAGGTTCCTCGCCTTCCTGAGCTTCCCGTTCATCTACAACTTCCTGCTCAACATGGGCTTCTACAACTTCTGCTTCAGCCTGCCCGCGTTTCTCTTCTCCGTGGGGTTCTGGCTGCGGCATCGCGGGCGGCTCGGGATCGGCCACACGGCCGTCCTCGCTCTCCTGATCCTCTGGACCTACTTCTGCCATCCGGTCACGCTGGCGGTGCTGGTGGGTACGCTGCTGACGCTCGCTTCCTGGCGCACTCTTCGCCTGCGGTCGATGAGCGGGCTCCTGGCGCCGATCGTGGCTTCGGCGCCGGCCGTGATGCTCCTGCTTGCCTTCCTCCAGGACCGGATCGGCGGCAAGGTGTCGGACATGACCCTCGCGGCCAAGGCCCGCCAGCTCGCGAGCCTCTACTCCCTGGTCTCTCTCGACACCCGGCTCGTGGCCTTTTCCATTGCGCTTTCCGCCCTTCTGGGCCTGCTCGCCGTGGCGGCGCTGTCGCGCCGGTTCAGAAGGAAACGGCTGCTGCCGGGGGATGGGCTTCTCTTCGCCTGCCTCTTCCTCGCCGGGATCTACTTCGCGGCCCCGAACGAGATGGGGCAGGGGGGATTCGTCACCCACCGGCTCAACCTGTTTCCCTTTCTGGTGCTGATCCTCTGGCTGGGGACGTTCTCTTTTCCCGAAGCGATCCGGACCGCGATCCGCTCCGCGAGCGCCGCGATCTCCCTCGGGTTCCTGGCCGCGATGTTCGCGATCTGGGCGGCGCTGGGCACCTACCTGTCGGACATCCTGACCGCGGCGCCTCACCTGCAGCCCCGGCGCACGCTGCTGACCCTGTCCTTCTCGAATGCCGGGGAGGACGAGGACGGCAGCGGGGACGACCTCACCTTCCGTACCTGGCCGTTCGTCCACGCGGGGAGCCGCCTGGCTGCGCGCGTGCCGCTGGTGGACCTGTCTCTTTACGAGGCTCACGAGGACTACTTTCCGCTCACCTACCGGCCGCGTCGCGATCCATTCATCCACCTGGCCCGCGACCCGCTCGACCTGGAGGCCCAGCCGCCTCGGGTGAGCTTGAGCCGCTATCCGGGACGCATCGACTACGTGCTTCTGATCTGGCCGAAGGCGGATGAGAGGGGAGCGGGGGAGGTGCGGCGCCAGCTCGGAGCCTACGAGCGGGTCCATGTCTCTCCACAGGGGCTTGCCGAGCTATGGCGGCACAGATAAAGCGACCTGCCGGAGATATTCTGCTGCTCGGGGCGCTGATCGCGATCCAGCTGGTCCCGATCTGGACCCTCTCCTACTTCCCGTCCCAGGACGGCCCTGCCCACCTGGCGATCGCCAACATCCTGCGCGAGTACGGCGGAGCCGATGGACAGGTGCTGCGGGAGTACTTCGTGCTCGAGCCCGGGGCGATCACCAATTGGTTCGTCTACATCCTGCTGGCCCACGTCCTGCGGTTTCTTCCTCTCGCCCTGGCGGAAAAGGTCTTCCTCAGCGCGTACGTAATCCTCCTCCCCCTGTCGGTGCGCTACGCGGTGCGGGCGGTGGAGCCGCGCAACGCCTTTCTCGCCCTGCTCGCCCTGCCGTTCACCTACAACTATCTGCTGGGGATGGGCTTCTACAACTTCTGCTGCAGCCTGGTGGCCTTCTTCTTCGCCCTCGGGTATTGGCTCAGGCACCGGGAGCGGCTCGGATGGCTGCATGGGACTGTCTTCGCGCTCCTCGCGCTCTGGGTCTATCTTTGCCATGTCGTGTCGGTGGGGGCGTTGCTGGCGGCGATCGGGACGCTGACGGCCTGGGCCGGATTCCGCCGGCTGGTACCCACGGTCCTGGCCCTGATGCCCACCCTGGTCCTGATGGCCCTGTTCGTGGGAAAGGCGGCTTCGGAGACCACCTCGATCCCGGCGAAAGAAAAGCTCGTGAAGCTTCTGACGGCCGACGTGCTGGCTTCCTTTGATCCGCGGACGCGCTATCTCGGCTACGCGGCAGCGGTCCTGTTCGGCGTGCTGGCTCTTTGGGCCCTGTCGCGGCGATCAGTACTCAAGAGCCGATGGCTGGCGGTCTTCGCGGTCTTCGTCGCGCTGGTCCTCGTGATGCCTTCGAACGTTGGGGTCGGAGGGTTCATCGAGCTGCGCCTGAGCCTCTTCCCCTTCTTTGCCCTGATCCTCTGTTCAGCCGCGTCAGACCCTCCCGCGCCCCTGCGTCTGGGAATCCAGGTCGCAGCGGCCGGCCTCACCCTCGCGCTGCTCGGACTGCTCTGGACCCGCTGGCGGGTCCTCGACGGCTACCTGGCCGAGTACATCTCCGCCGAGGAGCGGATCCCCGAGGGGAGCACGGTGCTCCCGCTGTCCTACTCCCACCGCGGCACGGGGCCGGACGGCCGCCAGCTCGCGTACCGGATTCAGCCTTTCTTGCATGCGGGGTCGCACGCCACGGCCGGAAAAACCGTGGCCGACCTGAGCCTCTACGCGGCCAACTACGAAGGCTACTTCCCCGTCCACTACCGCCCGGAGCTGAACCCGTACCGCCACATCGCTCAGCGGCACCGGGCCGAGAGGGTGCCGCCCTGGGTGGATTTCCTGACCTATCCGCAGCGCACCGGGGGACGGGTCGATTACGTGCTGATCTGGCAGGTCCCAACGGACCGGCGGCATCCGGCGGTGCGCTCCCTCTGGCAGCAGCTCCGGACGGGCTACGAGCGGGTCTACGTCTCGCCGCGGGGTTTTGCCCAGCTTTATCGGGACAAGCGCTCGCGGACGAGCGGAGCCATGATCTTGCCGACCGCGCGGTGACCCGCCTCGTTCCAGTGCTGGTCGAGAGGGTAGCGGAGCCGCGGCCAGTCGGCCCGGACGCTGTCGAGGGAGAGATAGGGGATGCCTTTCGCCTTGAGGGCTTTCTCGAGGTTGGCGCGGTCGATCTCGTAATCCCGGCCGCGGCTCTCGACGAGCACGGCGAGGAAGCCGGCTTTGCCGGCGTTGGCCAGGTCGCGGATCGAAGCGAGCGCCTGCACCGTGGGCTCGTAGAGCTCCGGGGAAGGGCGGAACGCCTCTTCCTTCTTGCCGGCCACGGCCCGGGCGGCGTCGCCCAGAGGGGGCAGGGCGAGCCGCGCCAGGTAGGAGACGTGCTTGGCCCAGGCCGTGGCGGTTCCGATTCCAGGCAAGCGGGTGTCGCCGAGGTAGAGGTTGCCCCCGATCAGGTGGATGCGCGCCAGGTGGCGCTGGGAGACGATGTACCCCTCCAGGTAGAGGAAGGGGTTGTCGCACCGGTTGCGGTCCCAATGGGGGGAGAAGGTGACGACGACGAAGTCCGGCCGCAGGCGGGGGAGGAGGGCGCGGGCGTGCCCCGTCATCTGGCAGGTGCTGTACCCGGGGACGCCGCCGTTGTAGACCCGGATGCCCGACTCGCGCTCCAGCACCGCGGACCAGGTGCGGTCCGCCGGCACCCCTTCGCCGAACGTCATCGAGTCCCCGAGCGCCAGGACCGAAGGGCGGGGGCCGGCCGTGTGCGGGTGCTCGCGCATGCCGAGCGGGCCGATCTCCACCGGCATCTCGAACTCGCCGGTGAAGGCGACCTCCCGCCCGTGGAACCCGGGCCGCAGCGTGTACCCGCTCGAGGGGTCGGCCTGGAACAGGTACCGCGGGTGGTTCCCCCCGGCGAACCAGGGGGAGCCGCGCCGGATCGCACCGACGCCGAGGATGCGCAGCGCGGCTTCGGCCAGGAGCAGCGTCACCAGCACCGAGATCCCGGCGAGGAGGATCTTTTTGCGGCGCTCGCTAGCCATGCGGAGGGCGCCAGGAGTCAGGCGAACGGGTTTTCCAGATCGACCGGGAGGCCTGTGAAGTCCGCCTCGTTGCGCGTGACGAGCGTCAGTTGATGCGTGCTCGCGGTGGCCGCGAGGAAAGCGTCGAGGATCGGAAGGGACCGAAGGGACATGAGCTCACCCCAGGCAGCAGCCTGCGCAGGATCGACGGACAGGATATGGCCGACCCGCCCGAACTCATGTTGCAGGGTGTCGCACCAGCGTTCGAGAATAGCCGCCTGAAAAGGGTCGCGGCGTCGGATGAGCGCGATGCCACGACGGATCTCCGCCAGGGTGATGACGCTCAAGAAAAGCTCTCTCTTGTCTCGCCGGTGATACCACTCGGCAAGCCTCCGGTTCCCACGGTCGCCCTTGCGCAGCTCGGAGACGATATTGGTGTCGAGGAGATACCCCTTCATGACCAATCGCGATCCGGAGGGAGCTGGCGGAGGCGCACGAAGTCCTCGTCCTCCCCGACATCAGGCATGATGAGAAGGGACTTGAGGTCGGGAAACTCCTCCTCGGGACCGAACAGGGCGCGGCGCAAGATCCGGCGGTGCTCTTCTTCGGCCGAGACCCCCTGCTCCGCCGCCCGCTGTTTCAGGCGGTGGATGAGGTCACTTTCAAGGTTGCGGACGACGAGCTGAGCCATGCAATCATTGATAGCACCGGTGCGTGGTGCTGTCAATGATTTTCAGCGAGGCCACTCCGGGAAGAGCTGGAAGACCGCGCCCTCCTGCCGGCTTTCGAGCTTCAGCTCGTAGAGGTAATAGTCATCCGTCCACCACATGCGGTGGCGAGCCCGGACCTCGGGCTGGAGCCGCACGGCCGTCCCGTCCGGCTTCCGAAGCTGGATGCCCGCGAGCGGCTGCGGGCTGCCGATCAGGAGATCCCCCGGCTCGCCGGGCGCCAGGCGCAGCCGGTCCCCGTCGGGGCTCAAGCTCGGGCTGAGGAGGCGGATCCAGAGCAGATTGTGGACGAAGTCCTCCCGGCCGGAGGGCTTCAGGTGCGAGAGGGTGGTCTCGAACGGCAGCCAGCGGCGCGCCGCGTCGGAGACGTAGCGGTAGCCCCCCTCGGTTGCGAGAGGGAAGATCCGGGGCGCAGACCACAGGGGGAGAAGGAAGGGCGCCGCCAACAGCGTCACCAGGAGCGCGGCGAGAGCCCCCAACGCCGGCCGGATCGGCCGCGCAGCCAGGAACCAGAGCGCCGGATAGAGCGGCAGGAAGTAGCGGTTCGCCATGGACCCGCCGCCGCCGTAGAAGTTGAACGGCCGCAGCCAGAACAGGACCGCCGCGGCCAGGACCACGGACAGAATCAGCGCCCATCTTCCCTCGCCTGGGCCCTCGCCCCGCCGGAAGGCGACGAAGCCCAGGAGCAGGGGGAGGAAGTAGGGGAGGATGCCCACGTGCCGGCCCACCAGGTAGTAGACCGTGTTCCAGCCCGTCTGGCGAGGGTCGAAACCCATCCTCAGCGTCTCTTCCTTGACCCAGGAGTGCGTGCCGCGCTCCGCGATCTGCCCCGCCCAGTCGACGTCGTTGACCGCCGGAAAGCCGGTATAGGCATAGAAGCTCCGCCGGTCGCCGCCGTAGCTCGTCCAGGTCCCCCGGGCCGCAAGGCTGCCGAGGACGGCGACGAGGACCAGGGCTGCCGCGCCCACCGCCAGCTTTTTTCTCAATCCGGCTGGAGCGGCGAGCCATGCCGGCAGGAGCAGCCCGGCATAGAGGGGACGGGAGAGCAGCACGATCCCGAGGAGAGCCCCCGCCAGGGCCCAGCGTCTCTGTCCGTACACCAGGGCCAAGGAGATGGCCACGAGGCACATCAGGAAGAGGTCGGAGTGGATCCAGAAGACATAGGCGAAAGTCACCGACGCGAAGACCCAGGCCGCGACCCAGAGAGGGGCCGCATCCCCAATGCGCCGCTGAAGCGCCCGGCCGGCCAGTATGGAGGCGGCCGCGAGCAGCAGGGCATTCGCGACCGCTGCGCCGCGGGTGGGGGAGAGGCGCACGAAAGGCGCGATGAAGAGCGGATAGGCCGCGGGCTTGCCGTAGACCAGCGTCTTGCCGCCGTCCACGCTCTGCAGGATCAGCCCCTCGGGCGGCCGGCCCCACTGCTCCACGAAGCGGTCGTGATCTCCGCGGGTGTATTCGAGGTCGAAATCCCAGGCGAGGCTCTGGGCCTCCATCAGGTAGGTGGCCTCGTCGCCGACGAACGCGGGCCAGTCGCGGCGGTCCAGCGTCGCGGCGGCGGCGAGCGTCGCCGCGAGGAGGAGGCCGAGCACGGCCCAGGACATTTGCTTCATCGGGGGCGGATTGTACTCCCCTGTTACAATACGCGCCGATGAGCCAGCCCGTTCCGTTTGGAAGACCTCCCGTGCCCACTCCTGCGCCAGAGGAGGTCGAGATCAGCATCCTCGTGCCGGTGCTCGACGAGGCCGAGTCGGTCCAGGAGCTGGCGCGGCGGGTCGCGGACGTGCTCGGCCGGCTCGGCCGCTCGTTCGAGATCGTCTTCGTGGACGACGGCTCGTCCGACGGCACGCCCAGGCAGGTGCGCGAGGCGCGCGAGCGGGATCCCCGGGTCAAGCTGGTCCGCCTGCGCCGCAACTTCGGCAAGGCCGCCGCCCTTTGCGCGGGTTTCGACCACTGCACCGGCAGCATCATCATCACCATGGACGGCGACCTCCAGGACGACCCCGAGGAGATCCCCCGCTTCCTCGCCAAGCTGGAGGATGAGGACCTCGACCTCGTCTCCGGCTGGAAGCGCCGGCGCCAGGACCCCGCCTCCAAGCGGCTCCCCTCGCGCCTGTTCAACTGGGTGACGCGCCAGCTCGCGCAGGTCGACCTCCACGATTTCAACTGCGGCTTCAAGGCCTACCGGCGCGAGGTCCTCGCCGAAATCTCGGTCTACGGCGAGCTCCACCGCTACATCCCGGTCCTGGCGAGCCGCCGCGGCTTCCTGGTCGGGGAGATCCAGGTGCAGCACCACCCGCGGCTCCACGGCCGCAGCAAATACGGCTGGGACCGCCTCTACAAGGGGTTGCTCGACCTGATCACGGTGCTCTTCATCACGCGCTACACCCGCCGGCCGCTTCACCTGTTCGGCACGCTCGGCCTCGGGTTCTTCATCAGCGGCGTCGCGATCGACGCCTGGCTCGCCTACCTGTGGGTCTTTCATCATGAGGACCTCTCCAACCGGCCGCTCCTGCTGTTCGGCAACCTCCTGATCCTGCTGGGGATCATGGTGCTCACCACCGGGCTGATCGGCGAGATGATCACGTTCAAGAACTTCCGGCGCCGCGACAGCTACTCGATCAAAGAGTGGCTGGAGTGAACGGGCGCCCGCTCGACCTCCTCTTCCTCACCCAGACCTACCCCCGCTTCGAAGGGGATACCGCGGGCCCGTTCATCCGCGACCTGGCCCGGGGGCTCGTCCGCCTGGGCGACCGGGTGACGGTGCTCGCGCCGCACGCCGCGGGAATGCCGGCCCGTTGGGAGGACCGGGGCGTGGAGACGATCACCTTCCGCTACGCGCCGGAGCGCTACGAGGTCCTGGGGTACGGCCGGAGCCTGGAAGCCGACGAGCGGGTCAAGGGAGGCGCGGCCATCGCGGCTCCCCTCTATGCCCTGGGGCTGCTCAGGGCGATCCGGAGAGCCCGGCGGTTCGACCTGGTCCATGCCCACTGGATCGTGCCCAATGGGGTGATCGCGGCCATGGCCGGAAGACTTCCCCTCGCGATCGGGCTCCACGGGAGCGACGTTTTCCTCGCTGAGAAGCCCGGGGTGCGTGCAGCCGCGGCCTGGGCCCTCCGCCGTTCCCGGCTGCTCACCGGCTGCTCTCCGGAGCTGGTGGACCGCGTCCGCGCTCTCGGCTTTCCAGAAGAGCGCTCGCGGGTCATCCCCTATGGAGTGGACGTGGACACCTTCTCCCCCGGTCGCAGCGTCTGGCGAGAGCGCCTCGGAATCCCGGAGGACGCCCCGCTCATCCTGAGTGTCGGCCGGATGGCGACCAAGAAGGGCTTCCACGTCCTCATGGAGGCCCTGCCCGAGATCCTCTCCGCTGGAGCCCACCTGGTCCTCGCCGGAGGGGGCGACCTCCTGCCGGATTTCCAGCGCCAGGCCTGCAGATTCGACGGCCGGCTCCACCTGCCCGGCCCGGTGCTCCGCGACACCCTGCCGGACCTCTACCGGGCGGCGGACCTCTTCGTCCTGCCGGCGGTCCACGACTCCAAGGGGAATGTCGACGGCCTGCCCAACGTCATCCTGGAAGCCATGGCGAGCGGCTTGCCGGTAGTGGCGTCCGGGATTTCGGGCATCCCCCTTGCTGTTGAAGATGGGCTTACGGGGTTGCTGGTGCCGGAGCGCGATCCTGCCGCCCTGGCCGGCGCGCTGCGGAAGCTCCTGGCCGACAGGGAGCTGGCGAAGGGGATGGGGGAGAGGGGCCGGCGCAAGGCCGAGACGGAGCTGACCTGGGACGCGGTTGCGTCGCGTTACCGCGAGGGATACGTAGCCGCCTTGTCCATGCCCATTTGATGGGCTAGACTTCAGACACTTCTTCAGCCTCGCGGGCTGTTGCGCGAGAGGGATTCACTTCCTATTCTCGGGGACGGACTCATGGGGACGGACAGGCCGGACGATCGACAGGGCATGACCAAGGCCGACTTGGTCGACGCGGTGTACGAGCGGCACGGAGGGCTGACGAAGGACGAGGCGGCGGAGATCGTGGACACGATCCTCAAGACCGTCAAGACATCCCTTCGCCGGGGCCGGACCGTGCGCATCAAGAACTTCGGCACCTTCGAGGTGACCGCCCGGCCGGGAAGGGTAGGCGTCAATCCGGTGAGCGGCGAGAAGATCTTCATCCGCCCCCACAAGGGGCTCAGCTTCCGGCCCGCGCGGCGGCTGATGGACGTCATGGGTCCGCGCAAGCGCGATTCCTGACGAGATCGGTCTGAATGGTGGTCAAGGCCCGCGTCCAAAAGCGTCTCTATTACAAGATCGGCGAAGCTTGCAAAGAGCTGGGTATCCAGCCCTACGTGCTGCGTTACTGGGAGACGGAGTTCCCGGCGCTCGCGCCAAGCAAGAGCCGGTCGGGGCAGCGCGTCTACAGCGAGAAAGAGCTGGAGGTCATCCGGCGCATCAAGCAGCTCCTCTACGAAGAGGGCTACACGATCGCCGGGGCCAAGAAGAAGCTGGAGACCGAGCTCGTCAACGGCAGTCTGGAAGAGGCGGAGGACGAGACCGCAGCGGTAGCCGTCGAGGAGATCCCCGCCGCGCCCGCGCCCCGGACGGCGCGCAAGAAGGCGCCGCCCGCGTCGGCAGACACCCCACCCGCGCTTGACAGCGACGCCGCCGAACGGATACAAACTCTCCGCTCGGGGGTTGAGAAGGCCCTCCAGGAGGCCCGCGAGATCCTCGCCCTCCTGGATTCGAAATCCTCGTAACAGCAGCATCCGGTCGGGACGTGGCGCAGTCTGGTAGCGTACCTGAATGGGGTTCAGGGGGTCCCGAGTTCGAATCTCGGCGTCCCGACCAATTTCCTCCCCGTAAATAACTGATAGAGAAGGACTTAGGCGGCGAGAGCCTTTTTCGCGAAGAGCGGAAATGGGGCTCCAGATGGGGGGTCGTACAAAAATCGTACAAAATTAGCCGGCACGTTTGTGCGCCTCTGGCGACGTAGTCGTTGGCCGTTATTGAGGCGCGGCACCTGCGGTAGAATCTTCGCCTTGAATCCCGCTGCCTTCCGGCCCCGTGCCCCGCATCGAACGGCACTCTCCTGCCCGCGATGACCTTGGAAGAGCTCTATCACCAAAGCCTCGAGGCCCTCCCGCCGATCCTGCGGGGTCTGGGCCGGGAAAAGCGAGTTTCCCCTGAGGAACTGGAGGACCTGCAATCCGAAATCCAGGTCAAGCTGCTCGAGGACGACTACCGGGTGCTGCGACGATGGGATAGCCGTTCCAGCCTCAAAGGCTACCTGGTAACCGTGGTCTACAACGTCTGGCACGATTGGGTACGCAGCGAGAAAGGCAAGGTCGTCGTGTCCGCGGCCGCCAAGCGGCTGGGTCCTCCGGCCCCGCTTCTCGAGAAGCTGCTGGGGCGGGAAGGGTTCACGTTCGAAGAAGCTTATCAGCTGATCAAGCCTGGTTTTCCGGGCCTGAGCCGCGGCGAGGCCAAAGAGATCGTGGCCCAGATCTACCCCAGGCGGGGTCGAATTTTCGAGAGCGAAGACGTGGTCACGCGGCAGCCAGACCTAGAGCCGACGGGCGACAAACGCCTCGAACGGCGGGAGAAGCTCGTCAAGAAGCGCAAGGCGCTCGCCCTCCTGCATCGGATATTGTCGGACCTTCCCGAACAGGACCGCGACCTGCTCCTGCGCGCCCACGCCGAAGGAGTCAAGTTTTCCTGCATCGCGAGGAGCCTGGGGATCGATCAGCGGCCTCTGTATCGGCGCAACGAAAAACTCATCACGAAGGTGAGGACCATCCTGGAGAAAGCCGGGATCCGCTGGGAGGACCTGAGCGAGGTTATAGGGATCGACGAGCCTCCAGAGACCGCGCCGCGCGCCTGGGGCAAGTTCCGTCCGTCCGCGGCCGCCAGGCGGCTGGGTCCTCTAGCCCTGGAACTCGAGGTGCTGCTCGGGCGGCAAGGGCTCTCGTTCGACGAAGCTTACCAGGCGATC
This sequence comes from Thermoanaerobaculia bacterium, assembly GCA_035536935.1. Lineage (GTDB taxonomy): Bacteria > Acidobacteriota > Thermoanaerobaculia > Multivoradales > UBA5704 > DATMER01. The sequence goes on along the minus strand of DATLNC010000142.1, from coordinate 1,914 downwards.
AAGCTTCGTTTTCCGGGCCTGAGCCGCGGCGAGGCCGAAGAGATCGCGGCCCAGATCCGCCCCAGGCGGCCCCGGCGTGTCGAGGTCGAAGAAAATCTCCGTAGCGCGATTCCAGGGCACACTGAATTCTGGGGAATGATGGCCGTGACCGAAACCTGCGTCACCCCGACTGACCTCGCAGTCTTCCTGGAGGGCAGCCTCACGGGGGAAGAGCGTGACCGGATAGTCCGGCACCTGAACCATTGCCCGGATTGTTTCGAGCGCTATATCGGGGCGGCACGGCTACTCGACGCGATCGAAGAGGAAGAGGCATCGGCTGGCTAGGGGGCGTACAAAACTTAATCAGCCCGCATTTTTGTGCCTCTCGATCGTGCAGGTCATGGTCGTCCTCTCGCGCCAGTCGAGATAGCCGCCGAGAGGGTAGCGCCGTCGCGATGTCTTGCGTCCGGCCTTCCGGAAGGGCGGGCCGTCGCCGCGTTCCGCCCAGTCCTCCAAGGTGCGCACGGAGACCTGCTCCAGGTGGGCCAGCTCGCGCGAAGTGAGGTCGCGGAAGTCGCCGAGCGCCTCCAGGCACTCGCGGCGTGGGCGGCCCTCAGCCAGCCGCCGCATCAGTTCGTGGAGACCTTCTCGAAGCTCGTTCATCATCTGTCCTTCTCCTGGGCGCCCTGGGGCACCAAACTCTGTGTACCTTCGCTGAGCAGGCCAAGCTCTTGGAGCCGTGATCGCACGCGATGCCGACTCACGCGCAGATTGCGGGCGACGGCGGAGAGGCTCGGCTCGGCGCCTCTCCGGTGGGCAGCCTGAAGTTGCAGCTTCCAGGCGGCGCTGAGGGCGTCGTCGTCCAGTGGATTCGCAGGCCGGCCGCCCCGGCGGTGCCCGCCCCTTGTTGCGAGCGCCCGGGCGCGAGCTTCGTCGTCGACCTGGCCAGCGGCGCGGAGCGCGTGGAGGCGCTTGCGCGTGGTGGCTTGCGAAAAGCCGAGCTTGCGGGCGAGCTCGCGCAAGGAAAGCGGCCGGCGGCCTCCGCGTCCTTCCCACCAGGTCAGCAGTTCAAAGGAGTTGATGACCGCAGCAGACCGGCCCCAGCGGTCGCCGGGCGTGCGCAGCCGGGCAAGCTTCGCGGCCTCGGCGCGGAGCTCGCGGTCCAGACGGCCGGAGATTTCGAGCCAGTCCCGCCAGCGGATCGCGCCGCCCGGGTCCGTGGTGTCGATGAAGTCCTCGGTGGCGATCAGGGCGACGCCCTGAGCGGCGAGGAGGCGGCCCAGGTCGCTCAGGTGACGCAGGGAGCGCGCCAGATGGCTCAAGGAACGCACCACCACGCCCTGCACAGCCTTCGCCCGCACGGCCCCAAGAAGGCGCCTGAGACCCTCCCTCCGGTCCTCAGGAAAGGGTCCCTCATCGGTGCACTCCAGCACGACCTCCCAGCCTCTCCCGCCCGCGTAGGCAGCCAGACCGGCGAGGATCTGATCCAGGGTCTCCCGGCTGTGGTCGGCAGCCGAGGTGCGGGCATAGATGGCAACCCCGAGCCGGCTCATCGGCGCATCCTCAGCAGTCGCAAGTAGCGGTAGACGACCTGGTTGAGGGCCGCGCGCGAGATCTGGCCTCCCCGGAGGCCGCTGAACACCGCTACGGAATCGCCCCACAGGCGGCGCTCGGTGAGCCACGCGAGCAATCGCGCGCCGAGATCGGACGGCATCGCGGCACTCCAGGTCACGCCGTCGCGGTGCACCTTCACCACGAGGCCGCCCCGATCCATGGTGATCGCCGAGGCGCGCAGGTCGCAGATCTCCTCCGCGGTCAGACCGGCCGCAAGCAGAGCCAGGATCGCGCCGTCGCGCAGACCCACCGGCCAGCCCCAGTGCATCCGGTCGACCTCGACATACGGGAGGGCCGCTCGCGCGCGCCGGGAACGGATCA
>DATLNC010000141.1:0-4087 GCA_035536935.1 Thermoanaerobaculia bacterium | reverse complement strand
GCGTGACGCCTCCGCGCCCTCCGTGCGGGTCGTGATCCGGTCGTACACCCTGTTGGACGTCCTGGTCAGCCTGTGGGGTAAGGCCGGCGTGCAGATCGACCCGCACGGGCGGACCAGCCCACAGGCGGATGACGCCAGTGTGGTGATCGACTCGAGCGCGAGCACCAGCCCGGAAGAGAAGCGCTAGCCGCGTTGTTCACAAGACCGCGAGCCGAACGGCCGGACCGGCCGGCGACGGTGCGGGTCTCGCTGGACATGGCTCCAGGATGGTGTTAGTGTGTCAAAAAGCTTAGAAGAGAACCCTCCAGGGAAGATGAGCGCACTGGATCAGCCGCAAGTCGAGGCATCGCTCGAAGGATTCCTGGTGAGGGTCCGGCCTCGTCTCAGGGTGCTGTTCGCGCACTATAAAATTCCACCCCAGGATACCGAGGACATTCTGCAGCAGGCCTTGCTCGCTCTGGTCTACCAGCGGCAGGAGGTTCGGGATCCCGAGGCCTGGCTGATCGGAACCCTCCGCAACAAGTGCCTTCTGTATTGGCGCGAGCAGCGGCGCAAGCTGTATGACTCGGTCGACGCGGCGGTGCTCGAGTGCATGGCGGAGCCCACGGCGCCCGCCCAGGTAGGAGCCGACATGCGCCGTGACCTGGAGCACGCCCTCGAGTTCCTTCCGGAACGCTGCCGCTCGCTGCTGTCGCTGCGCTACAGCCAGGGTTACGAGCCTCCGGAGCTGGCCGAACGCCTGGGCTACAGCCCTTCCAGCATCAACAAGATCACGACGAGATGTCTCGCCGCGCTGACGCGGCACCTGGTAGCCGCCGGCAAGCGGAAAAAGGCAGACCATGACTGAGATCCACCCGACGCCGGAGGTGCTCGAGGCGTTCCTGCTCGGGCAGCTCTGCACGATGGAGATGCGGGACGTCGCCCGGCACCTGCTGACGGGTTGCCCGGAGTGTCACGACGTCACGGCCAGCCTCTGGGAGCCGGCGGACGAGCTCGACGACCCGTTGCCCTTTTTGATGGCGGAGGACGAGGCAAGCGCCGGCGACGGCTACGACCGGGTCCTTGACGGGATCCTGGACCGGGTCTTCGAGAATGTCGTGGCGGCGGAGTCGGTCGTCGCGGAGCAGCGCGCCGTGGGCGCCCAGCTCTTCGAAGAGCTGATGCATGTCTCCGAGGAACGCCGGCATCTCCTGCTCAGCAACAGCAGCCGCTTCCGCAACCGGATGCTCTGCGAACGGCTCCTCGAGGAGAGCTACGAGGCCCGGTTCGAAGAGCCCCAGCGCGCGATCGGCATCGCCCAGCTTGCAACGCTGGCGGCTGGCCGGCTGAAGCCGGAGGACTGTGGCGGCCAGGAAGCGCTGGACAGCTTGCTGGCTCGCTGCTGGGCTCATCTCGGGAACGCCTTCCGCATCAATTTCGATCTCGCGAGCTCGGAGCAGGCGTTCGCCGCCGCCGAGTCCCTCCTGGACGAAGGCTGCGTCGCCCTTCTCGACCGGGCCGAGGTGCTCTCTCTCCAGGCCTCCCTGCGGAAGGACCAGCAGAGATTCGCCGAAGCCTTCCAGCTGTTCGACCGGATCTGTGCCCTCTACAAGAAGCTCGGGCAATGGAACCTCCTCGGCCGTACCCTCCTCCAGAAGGCCATGGTCTGCAGCCAGTGCGGCGATGGAGAAGGGGAGATGAAGCTGCTGCGGCAGGCTCTCGACCTGATCGATCCCCAGGCCGACCCGCGGGTGTTCCTGGCGGCCCGGCACAACCTGATCAACGCCCTGCATGAGAGCGGCCGGTCGCGCGAGGCCTTCGCCCTGCTCTTCCACACCCGGCCCCTCTACCTCAAGACGGGCGACCGCATGAACCTCCTGAAGCTGCGCTGGCTGGAGGGGCTGGTGGCGTTCGGCCTGCAAAGGATCGATCAGGCCGAAGCGGCCTTCCGGGAAGTGCGGCAGGCCTTCGTCGAGCTCGGCCTCGATTACGAGGTCGCCCTGGTCTCCCTCGACCTCGCCAGCACCTACGCCGTACAGGGGAGAAGCGGGGACCTGCGCCAGGTCGCCGAGGAGACGCTCGCCATCTTCCAGGCGCGCAACATTCACCGGGAGGCCATGGCCGCTCTCCTGGTCTTCTGCAGCGCGGCCCGCCTGGACCAGGCGGGGATCGAGCTGGTCCGCGAGGTCTCGGGATTCCTGAAGCGGGCGCGCAATAATCCCGACCTGCGATTCTCTCCCGCTCCCTAGCTCTTTCCTTACGTTCGCACGCCCAGGAAGAGGTAGCCCGAGAAGAGGGCGAAGACCGCGCTCGGGCTCCAGACCGCCACGGCGGGTGGCAGCGCGCCGGCTTCGCCGAGCTTGCTGAAGAAGGCGAAGATTCCCATGAAGGCGATCCCGAGGACGATCGAGATCCCGATCCCGTACAGGGCTCCCTGCCTCCCCAGGCGGAAGGCGAAGGGGAGCGCCACCAGGGCCATGACGAGAGAGGCCACGGGCAGGGCGATCTTGTTCTGCAGCTCGACTTGCAGCTCGGGGACGGCCTGGCCGCTCTCCTTGAGCTCCTGGATGTAATTCTTCAGCTCTCCGTAGCGCATCTGCTCGGGCGGCCGGATCTCCGAGTCGAAGTAGTCCGGCGTCTCGGGGTAGCGGACGATCTTGGGCTCCTTGAACCGGTTGTAGCCGGTCACGTCGACGCCGCCGAAAGAGCGCGCCCAGCCGTTGGTGAACACCCAGGCGTCGTCCCCGACGTAGCGCGCGCTCTCCGCGTAGAGCCGGCGCGTGAGCCGGTGCTGGTCGTCGAAGTCGAACACCTGCAGGCGCTGCAGGCCCGCCTGCTGCGGATCGTAGTGGATGTAGTTGTAGATGTAGCGGCCCCGCCCGTACAGCCATTGCCGGTCGGCCCGCCGGTAGGTGCGGGCGGTCTCCCGGCCGTGGATGCGGTCCTTGAGCTTGGCGACCTTCTCGTTCGACGCCGGCAGGATCGACGATTCGAGATAGCCGCAGAAGAAGGTGATGAGCAGCGCCGCGCCCAGCGCCGGCAGCGCGAGCCGGTACAGGCTCATGCCGAGGGCCTTGCAGGCGGTGATCTCGTTGGTGCGGGCGAGCAGGCTGAAGGTCAGCAGCGTCGTCACCAGGACCAGGATCGGGGCGATCTCATAGAACATCTGCAGCGACAGGTACTTGTAGTAGCTCAGCACCAGGCCCGTGGCCACCTTGTTCTTGAGGATCTCGTCGATGTTCTCGCTGAGGTCGAAGATGATGAACAGCGACAGACCCGACAGCACCACCAGCACGAACACCCAGGAGAACAGCCTCAGCACGTAGCGGTCGAGGAGGTTCAGGAAGACGATCCGCGGGCGGGGGAGGAGCAGCACCAGGCGGGGGAGCGCCTTCGGCTTGGCGACTTTCGCAACAACCTTCTCGGCATGGCGGCGCTGCCGTCCTTCCCGGATCTCCCGCCGCCGTTCCCGGCCGGCCCTCTTCAGGAACAGGAGGCCGCTCCAGACGTCCTCCCGGATCCAGCGGTCGAGCCGGGTCAGCAGGAGGCTCTTGTCGCGGTTGCGGCGGACGAGGAGAAAGAAGCCGGCGGTGGCCATCAGGATGTTCGGCGACCACATCGCCAGCCAGGCCGGGATCCGGCCGTAGCGGGCCGCCTCCTCGCCGTTGCTCAGCAAGAGGTAGTAGAGGATGAGCACGCCGATCGAGAGGGCGAACCCCGACGCCTTGCCGCCCCGGCGGTTGTTGATGCCGAGCGGCAGGGCGAACAGGCCGAAGACCATGCAGGCCACGGGGATGGAGAACTTCTTGTGGATCTCGACGCGGGCGAGGTTGCGCTGCTCGTCGATGGCCGAGGGGTCGTCCAGAACGTCGCGGAGCTCCTGGAGCGTCAGCTCGCGGATCCCCTTGGAAACGGAGATCTTCGCCTTCTGGTCGCTGGTGAACTGGTCCTCCAGGACCAGGTCGAGGCGTTTGTGCCGGCTGATCTCGTAGCGGTCGGGGGAGTTGAGGTCCACCTTGTGGCGGACGGCGTTGTACAGCCGCAGGACCACCCGTTCCCCGGCCTGGTCGACCAGGACCTCCCCCCAGTCCGCGATGGTGATCTGGTT
>DATLNC010000140.1:0-20497 GCA_035536935.1 Thermoanaerobaculia bacterium | reverse complement strand
ACCGGCGAGAACGTCAGCGGGCGCCATGTCGGCTGGGGGGACGGCGTCTACCGCAGCCGCGACGCCGGCCGCACCTGGCAGCGGATGGGCCTTCCCCGGTCGGAGCACATCGGCCGCATCCTGGTGGACCCGCGCGACGGCAACCGGGTTCTCGTGGCCGCCGAGGGGCCGCTCTGGGCCCCGGGCGGGGAGCGGGGCGTCTACCGCTCCATCGATGGCGGCGACACTTGGACCCCGGTGCTCCAGATCGACGAGAACACCGGCGTCACCGATCTCGAGCTCGATCCCGACAACCCCGACGTGATCTATGCCGCGGCCTACCAGCGCCGGCGCCACGCCTGGGGGTTCCTCGGCGGGGGGCCCGGCTCGGGGATCTGGAAGTCCGGCGACAACGGCAAGACCTGGCGCCAACTGAAGACCGGCCTGCCGAGCGGGGACATGGGAAAGATCGGGCTCGCCGTCACGCCCGCCGACCCGTCCCTGGTCTACGCCACGATCGAAGCCGGCGGGGAGGAGCGCGGCTTCTACCGCTCGCGCGACCGGGGCGAGAGCTGGGAGAAGCGGAACGGCTATATCTCCAGCGGCACCGGCCCCCACTACTACCAGGAGATCGAGGCCTCGCCCCTCGACGCCGCCCGGGTCTACCAGATGGACGTCTTCCTCCACGTGACCCGCGATGGCGGCGCGACCATGGATATCCTCGAGACCGGCCACGACAAGCACAGCGACAACCATGCCCTGTGGATCGACCCGGCCAACGGCAACCACCTGCTGGTGGGCACCGACGCCGGACTGTACGAGAGCTTCGACGAGGGGAGGACCTTCCGCCACTTCCCGAACCTGCCGGTCGCGCAGATCTACAAGGTGGCGCTCAACAACCGCGAGCCGTTCTACGACATCCTGGCCGGGGTACAGGATCAGGGCACTCTGCACGGCCCCTCGCGCACCCTCAACGGCGACGGCATCCGCAACCAGGACTGGTACGTGCCGCTCGGCGCCGACGGCTACGGCGTCGCCTTCGACCCGCGCGACCCCGACCTTCTCTACCTGATGTTCCAGGAGGGGATGCTCTTCCGCAAGGACCGGCGCAACGACGAAGGTTTGATGATCCGCCCCCAGCCCGCCGAGGGAGACGAGCCGGAGCGGTGGAACTGGGACTCGCCGCTGCTGGTGAGCCCGCATCGCCCCGACCGGATCTACTACGGCTCGCAGCGGGTCTGGCGAAGCGACGACCGGGGCGGCACCTGGACCCCGATCAGCGGCGACCTGACGGAAGGGCGGCGCCGCTACGAACAGAAGTTCTTCGGGCGGATCTGGAGCGTCGACGCGCTGTACGACAACAACGCGATGTCGAAGTACGCCACCACCACCGCGATCTCGGAGTCGCCCCTCCGGGAGGGGACGCTGGCGGTCGGCACCGACGACGGCCTGGTGCAGGTCACCACCGACGGCGGCCGGAGCTGGAGCCGCGCGGCGGCGATCCCCGGGCTGCCGGCGCTGTCCTTCGTCAACGACGTCGAGATGTCGCTGCACGACGCCGCCACCCTCTATGTGGCCGCCGACAACCACAAGACCGGCGACTTCAAACCCTATGTCTTCGAGAGCACCGACCTGGGCCGCATCTGGCGCTCGATGGCGGGCGACCTGCCGCCGGGGGCGATCGTCTGGGCGCTGCAGCAGGATCACGTCCGGCCCGAGCTGTTCTTCCTCGGCACCGAGCGCGGCCTCTACTTCAGCGTCGACCGGGGTACCCACTGGCTCGAGTTGGGGGGCGCGCCGACGATCCCGTTCCGCGACGTGAAGCTGCACCGACGCGATAGCGATCTGGTGGGCGCCACCTTCGGCCGGGGCATCTACGTGCTCGACGACTACACGCCGCTCCGCGGTCTGGTGGCGGGGGCGGCGGCGCTCGCGCAAGAGGGTGTGCTCTTCCCAATCCGCGACGCCTGGTGGTTCGTGCCCTCCCAGCAGGGACAGGCTCCGGGGCGCCCGGAGCTCGGCAGCGACGACTTCACCCTCCCGAACCCGCCCCACGGCGCCCTCTTCACCTACTTCCTGCGCGAGGCGCCGACCTCCGTGCGCGAGGCGCGGAAGACCGGCGAGAAGGAGCTGCGCGAGAAGGGGGCCGACGTGCCCTTCCCCGGCTTCGACCGGCTGCGGGGCGAAGCACTGGAGACGGACCCGAAGGTGCTGTTGATCGTCTCGGACGCCGCCGGGCGCAAGGTGCGGTGGATCGAAGGGCCGGCCAAGGAAGGGCTGCACCGGGTGAGCTGGGACCTCCGCGGCCCGGTCCCGGACCCGGTGGTGCTCGACCCGCCGGCCTTCCGGGCCCCCTGGGACCCTCCGCCGGCGGGCCCCCTGGTGGCGCCCGGTCGCTACTCGGCAGAGCTGGTGCTGGTGTCGGCGAACGGAGCCCGTTCGCTCGGTGCGGCGCAGTCCTTCGAGGTGAAGCCAGTGCCGAACCTGCCGCCAGGCACCGACCCGGTGGCAGTGGCGGCCTTCCAGGAGGAGACGGCGGAGGCGGGTCGGCGGCTGTCCTCGGCCGCGTCGGAGCTCGGCCGCGTCAACGACCAGCTCCGGCAGATGCGGGTGACGCTGGGAGAGACCCCCAGGGCGGACCTGGCGCTCTACGCCCGGCTGGACGCGGTGGGTCAGGCGGTCGGGGATCTCGAGCGCCGGCTCTACGGCGACCCGGCGCGGCAGAAGCTCTTCGAGCCGGACACCCTGTCGATCGGCGACCGCGTGGGGTTTATAAGGTCCGGCCATTGGCAGACGCGGCAGATGCCGACGGCGACCCAAAGGCGCGAGCTGGAGGTCGCCAAGGCCGGGCTGGATACGCTGGAGCGCGACCTGAAGGCGCTGATCGCGGGCGACTTGGCGAAGCTGGAGGAAGCCTTCGCGGCGGCAGGGGCGCCGTGGACCCCGGGGAGGAGGGTGCCGTAGGCCTGGGCCAAGGCCGCCCGCTCCCCTCCCGGCTCGGCATGCAGCATCGCCAAGAGCGCCGAGGTCCAGTACGTGCTCCGGGGCTCCCGGCGAGGCTTCCGGGCTCAGCGCTTTTCCTCGCGCCCGCCCGCCCGCCGCTCGGCAATCAGCTCGTCCGCAAGGCTGACTTCGGCGGGAACTCGCTCGAACCGCTGGAGCAGGCGCCTGAGGACCGCCTCCCGCTTCTCGAGGACCAGGCGCTGGCCCTCTACAGACAGCAATATTTCTTTGTGGTCTGCCATGGGATGCGTTATCTCGCGGCCGAGTAGGGAGAGAGCTGAGATGAAGCATTCGATTGCCCACATCGCGCTCGTTGTGTGAGATTACGACGAAGCCATCTCCTACTATACCCAGACGCTCGGCTTCACGCTGATCGAGGACACGTACCAGCCGGAGCAGGACAGCGCTGGGTGGTCGTGGCACCCGCGGGCTCCAGCGGCGCGACGCTGCTGCTCGCGCGCGCCTCGACGCCCGAGCAGGCCGGGTTCATCGGTAACCAGGCGGGTGGGCGCGTCTTCCTGTTCCTGAGCACCGACGACTTCTGGCGGGACTATCGCCGAATGACCGCCGCCGGAGTCCAGTTCGTCCGCCCACCCAGCGTGGCGCCGTATGGGACCGTGGCGGTCTTCGAAGACCTGTACGGGAACAAGTGGGATCTGGTCGAGTACCGTGCCCAGTGAGTTGCTTTTCAGAAACCGGGATCGCCGACTGTCGGTTACCAGGATAGAAATCCGGGCTAGGTTCGTTCCAGGTGGGCTCTCCCCCAGAGCCGGATCTGCTCGACGAGCGGCAGCAGAGAGCGGCCGTAGTCGGTCAGCGAGTACTCGACGGGCGCCGGGAGCGCGCCCGTCGGTTGGCGGTGAACGATGCCGTCGGCGACCAGCTCGCGGAGCTGCTGCGTGAGGACTTTCGGCGAAATGCTGGACATTTCTTGCCGGAGACCCGCGAAGTGCTTCGGCGACTCGGCCAGCCAGTACACGATGATCAGCTTCCACTTGCCGCCGATGGCTGCGAACGCCGCCGTCAGCGGGCATCCGCCGACGGGATTCGGCCTCCTCAGGCGGCGAACGTTACCTGCAGGTACCTTCTTGACGGCTTCCATGGGTCGATCTACCTTGGCTCGATGATAACAGAACGCCGAGTTTTGCCAGTGTTCGCCCTCCTCGGTTTCCTGCTGTGCGCGCCCGTTCAGGGGGCCGAGCCGCGCGACGGCAGAGGCGACTTCGACTTCTCGATCGGCACCTGGAAGACCGAGCTCAAGCGCCTGCAGAATCCCTTGACCGGCTCCACGGCATGGATCGATTGCTCGGGGACCTCCGTGGTCAGCAAGGTCTGGAATGGCCGCGCCAATCTCGTGGAGCTCGAGGTCGACTGCCCGTCAGGCCACCTCCAGGGACTGAGCCTGCGTCTCTACAATCCCGAATCCCGCCAGTGGAGCCTCAACTACTCCAACAGCGCCGACGGCACCATGAGCCAGCCGGTGATCGGCGAGTTCCAGAACGGCCGCGGCGAGTTCTTCAGTCAGGAGCCGTTCCGAGGACGCGTCATCTTCACCCGGTTTGTGATCACCAACCTCACGCCGGATTCCTGGCGCTACGAGCAGTCCTTCTCCAATGACGGCGGCAAGACCTGGGAAGTGAACTGGATCGCGACCGACACGCGGATAAAGGGAGGCTCCGCCGGCGCCCCATAGCAATGACGCAGCCCTGGCGGGTTTCGGCGCGCTTTGCGTTTCTTCAGGTGACGCATCATCACTTAGGAGAAACGCTCATGGACAAGAAGAATATGAATACCGCGGCGCAGCAGCCCTGGTTCCGCTCGGCGGCGCGCGCGCTCGCGATCCTGACTTTCGTTACCCTGGCGACGGGCTCGGCCCTCGCCCAGGGCCTGGCGCAGTCCCCGATCGACATCCAGGCCGCGGACCTGACGATCGTCGACAACCTGCCGTCCCTCTACTTCAACTACGACACGAACGTCGCCCTTACCGTGATCAATACCGGCTCGCCCGACGAGTTCGCGACCGTCCGGGCCGTGGTCCCGGCGGGAGAGGGCAAGCTGCGGGTCAACGGGGTCAACTACAACCTGCTGCAGTTCCACTGGCATACCCCCTCCGAGCACCTGATCGAGGGACGCTCCTTCCCGCTGGAGATGCACTTCGTTCATCAGGCCGACGACGGCTCCGGTTCCTTCCTGGTGGTGGCAGTCCTGCTCGAGCACGGACCCCGGCATGCCGAGCTCGAGAAGATCTTCGCGCATCTTCCGGCGTCGGCCGGCCAGAGCACGGCGGTCGGCGGTTTCGACCTGACGAAGCTCCTGCCCGCCGGGCGCGAGTCGTTCCGCTACACGGGCTCGCTCACCACGCCGCCCTTCACCGAGGGGGTGCAGTTCGTCGTGCTGGCCGACTCGGCCCGGGTGTCGAAGGGCCAGATCGAGGCCTTCGTGAGCCTCTTCCCCGAGGGCAACTCGCGGGAGCCGCAGCCGCTCAATGGCCGCACGGTGCGCTCCGACATCGACCCGGAGGACGAGCAGAACTAGCCTGCGGCCGCTTCCCCGCTTCCTGCTCCCGCCACCCTCGCCGGCACCTTCCGCGCACTACGGAGGTGCCGGCATTCTTTTCCCCGATCTGCGTTCCTATAGAATTCCGGGCATGGCCGAGGTGACGTTCGAGCACGTGAAGAAGAGCTACGGTCCGGTGACGGTCATCGAGGATTTCAATCTCGAGATCCGGGACCGGGAGTTCATGGTCCTGGTGGGGCCCTCGGGCTGCGGCAAGTCCACGGCTCTGCGCATGATTGCAGGGCTCGAAGAGATCACCGGCGGCACGGTCTCGATCGGCAACCGGGTGGTCAACGACGTCCCTCCCAAGGACCGCGACATCGCCATGGTCTTCCAGAGCTATGCGCTCTATCCGCACATGAGCGTGCGCGAGAACCTGGAGTTCGCCCTGAAGATCCGCAAGACCCCGAAGGAGGAGCTGGACCAGCGGGTTCGAGAAGCGGCGGACGTCCTGGGCATCACCGAGTATCTGGACCGCAAGCCCAAGCAGCTCTCCGGCGGCCAGCGCCAGCGCGTGGCCCTGGGCCGCGCCATCGTGCGCAAGCCCGCCGTGTTCCTGTTCGACGAGCCGCTCTCGAACCTGGATGCCAAGCTGCGCGTCCAGATGCGCGCCGAGATCACCAGGCTCCAGAAAGGCCTGCAGACCACGACCGTCTACGTCACCCACGACCAGATCGAAGCCATGACCATGGGGCACCGCATGGCCATCATGAAAGCCGGCAATCTGCAGCAGGTCGGCACGCCGCTGGAGGTCTACGAGCGGCCGGCCAACCTGTTCGTCGCGGGCTTCATCGGCACGCCGCCCATGAACTTCATCCCGGCGACCCTGACCGAAGGCGGCATTTCCACGTCGGGTTTCAGGCTGCCGTTGCCCGGACCCTGGCACGCCGTGGCCAGGAGCGGGCAGAAGGTGGTCATGGGCATCCGGCCCGAGAACGTGCGCGAGGCGGCCCGGGGGGGCGAAACGGCCCGCAGTATTGCCCTGATAACGGCGAAGGTCGACTTCGTCGAGCCGCTGGGCCACGAGGTGATCGTCCACGGCCGGATCGGGGACGACACCCTGGTCGCCAAGCTCGATCCGCACCGGGCGCCCGAGATGGGCTCGGACATCGAGCTCGAGATCGAGCTCGGCGCGCTCCACCTCTTCGACGCCGCCACCGAGCAGCGCCTGACGGCGTAGGTCCATGCGCCGCGCGCTCCTTCTGCTACTGCTGCTCTGGACCTCTCCGGCCGGGTCGCAGGCCGGCTCGGAGGAGATACCAAAAAAGGAAATCGTCCTCTGGCATTCCTACCAGGGCTCGGCGCGGCAGGCGTTCGAGAAGCTGGTGGACGGCTTCCGCAACAAGGACGGCTGGAGAGCCACCGCCGTGGCCATTGCCCCCGACCTGCTGCCGTCCCGGATCGCGACGCTGATCCCGCGCGGAGAGGGGCCGGATGTCTTTCTCTACACGCAGGACCGGCTCGGCTCCTGGGTCGAGGCGGGCGGCATCGTCGAGAGGGTCGCTCCGGACGACCGCATCCGAGCCCGCTTTCTTCCGGGGACGCTCGACGCGCTGACGATCCGGGGCAAATATTACGGCGTGCCCCTGGAAGTCCGGACCGTCGCCCTGATCTTCAACCGCAACCTGCTGCCGGAGCCGCCGCTGTCGTCGCGGGAGATGGTGGCGCAGGCCCAGCGCCTGACCAGCCCCGAGCTGGGCAAGTTCGGGCTCGCCACCTGGTACACCGACTTCTATTACCACGCCCCGCTGATGCACGCCTTCGGCGGCCGGCTCTTCGGGAGCTCGGGCGAGCCCACGGTCAACAGCGCGCCGAATGTGAAATCCGTGGCGCTCCTCGAGAGCTGGCTGCGGGAGGGCTTCCTGCCGGCCGGTCCCTCCACGACGCTGATCACCTCCCTCTTCAACGAGGGGAAGCTCGCCATGGTCATCGGCGGACCGTCGTTCGTGGAGCGGATCGATCCGGCCGTTCCCTTCGGGGTCGTGCCGCTCCCGGCGCTGGACGAGGCGGGCGGCAAGCCGATGCGGCCCTGGATCACGGTCCAGGGTCTCCACATCGCCGCCACCTCGCGCAACAAGACGGTCGCCGCGCAGCTCGCCCGCTACCTGACCGACCTGCCCGCGGCCCGGACCCTGGCCCTGGAGGCGAAGATGATTCCCGCCCATCACGCCGTCTACCAGGACCCCCAGCTCTCGGGCAACTGGGTGATCCAAGGCTTCCGCCGGCAGCTCGACACGGCCATTCCGATGCCGAACCACCCGGCGCTGAGCCGCATGTGGGGTCCCCTCGCCCGCGCCCTGGAGGATGTCGTGGAGAAGCGGGACTCGCCGCAGGCGGCTCTGGACCGGGCACAGGCAGCGGTCACTCCCTGACCCTTGGCAGGTTCCTTGCTCTGCCGCCAAGGACATGGAGGCTGTAACCCCGCATCGGGGGGTGTTCGACCGGATCCGGGGTTGGTGGCGGACGCTGCCGCGCCGCACTGCGCTGCTCTGGATCGGCGTCGCCCCTCTCCTCGCGCTCCTGATCATCTCCTTCGCCTGGGAAAAATGCTTCTTCGGCGGCTGCCCCGACGTGCAGGGCCTCGCCGCCTACCAGCCGGGAGGCGCGCCGGTCCTGCTCGACCGGTTTGGCGAAGTTTTTGCCGATCTGACACCCGTCGAGCAGGAGGTCGTGCCTCTTTTTGAAATGCCTGCCCACGTGCCCCAGGCTTTCCTCGCCGTCGAAGACCGCCGCTTCTACGAGCACCACGGCGTCGACTGGCGCCGGGTCGGCGGCTCGCTCATGGCCAACCTCAAGTCGCTGGGATGGGCGCAGGGGTTCAGCACGATCACCATGCAGCTCGCTCGCAACGCCTTCCCGGAGACGATCCCCGGGGAGGAGCGCTCCACCTCGCGCAAGTTCCTGGAGGTGCGGATCGCGCAAGAGATCGAGGCGCGCTACTCCAAGGAGGAGATCCTCGAGCTCTACCTGAACCACATCTACTTCGGGAACCGCGCCCAGGGGATCGAGGCCGCGTCGCACCAGTACTTCGGCCGCTCGGCCAAGGAGCTGACGCTTCCCCAGGCCGCGACGCTCGCGGCCCTGCCCAAGGCGCCGAGCCACTACGATCCGCGCCGGCATCCGCGGGCAGCGCTGGAGCGCCGCAACCTCGTGCTTGCCCTCATGGAGCAGCAGGGCCGCATCCCGCGGCCCATGGCCCGGGCGGCCCGCAACGAGCCGCTGGGGATCGCCCCGGCGCCGCGCCTGCAGAGCGTCGAGTCCAGCCTCGCGCCCTGGTTCGCCGAGCAGGTGCGGCGCGAGCTGGAGTCGCGCTTCGGGTCCGATCTCTACCGCCAGCCGCTGCGCATCTGGACGACGCTCGACTCCCGCGCGCAACGCGCCGCCGAGGAGGAGCTCTCGCGGCAGCTCAAGCGGGTGGAGAACGGCGAGCTCGGCCGTTTCTCAGGGCCGCGCTACTCGGCCTCGGCCAAGCCGCCGCCCAAGGGCACCACCTACCTCCAGGGGGCGCTCGTGATGCTCGACGCCCGCAACGGGGACGTCCTCGCCTGGGTGGGCGGGCGCAATTACTCTCATTCGCAGTTCGACCGGGTGGCCCTCGCGCAGCGGCAGCCGGGCAGCGCGTTCAAGCCTTTCGTCTACTCCGCCGGCCTGCGCGAGGGCTTCGTGCTCAGCCAGCCGCTGCCAGACCTGCCCCTGAGCATCCGGCTTTCGAACGGAACGGTCTGGAGGCCGCAGAACTTCACCGGACGGTACGAGGGCTCGGTCACGATGCGCGACGCCCTGGTCCGTTCCAAGAACGTGGTCACGGTCCGGCTGGCGAGCGCGGTGGGGATCGCCGACGTGGCCGGCGTCTCCCGGGCGGCCGGCATCGACGAGCGCGTGCCCGAGGTCCCGGCCGCGGCCCTGGGGACCATCGCGGTCTCGCCGCTGGAGCTGACCGCCGCCTATACGCCCTTTGCCAGTCTCGGCGAGTTCGTGGAGCCCCGCCTCGTCCTCAAGGTCGAGGATGAGAATGGCGAAGTGCTCTGGGCCTCCAAGCCCGAGCGCAAGAAGGTGCTCGACCCGGCCATCGCGTTCCTGATCACCGACGTCCTGTCCGAGGCGCTCCGCAGCGGCACGGGCATCGGAGCGCTGGGGGAAGGGTTCAAGGTCCCGTCCGCGGGCAAGACGGGCACGACCAACCAGGGAGCCGACGCCTGGTTCGTCGGCTACACCCCCGAGATCGTCTCCGGCATCTGGATCGGCTTCGACCGTCCGCGGTCGATCATCGAAGATGCGACCGGCGGCCGGCTGGCCGCCCCGATCTGGGGCCGGGTAGTGCAACGGTTCTATGAGAAGCGCAAGACGCCGGAGCCGTGGCGCGCGCCGGAAGGCGTGGTCGCCCGCAACGTCGATCCGCGGTCCGGTCTGATCCTCAAGGAGGGATGCTCGCCGCGCTCGGGTCAGCCCCGCCGCGAGCTGTTCCTCGAAGAGATGCAGCCGGCAGCCTGGTGCCCCGGCCGGGAGGCGCCCCCGCGCAACGGCTTCCCTGTCATGCGCCTGATGGAAGAGCAGCGCCGGCGGGAGCGCGAGACGGCTCAGCTCGCCGAGGCGCGCCGGATCGAAGAGGCGGGCCGGCTCGAGGAAGCGCGCCGCCGGCAGGAAGGCATCCGGAAGCAGGAAGCCCTCCGGACGGAGCGCCAGGCCCGCATGAGCGCCGAGCAGCAGAAGGAGCAGCTGCTGGCCGAGGCGCGCAAGAAGGAGGAAGAGGAGCGGCTGGCGCAGGAGCGCGAGGACCAGCGCCTGGGCTCCAAGGGCAAGGAGCAGGAGGCGGAGGCCACTCTCGCGAAGAAGCAGGAGCAGGAGGAGAAGCGCCTGGACGCCAAGCGCAGGGAGGCGGAGCGGATCGCCCGCATCGAAGAGGAAGAGCGGCGTCTCGCCCAGCGCGAGGCCGAGATCGCCCGCGAGGAGCGCCGGCTGCGGGCGGCGGAGGACCGGGAGCAGCGCGCCCGGGATGAAGAGGCGAAGAGGCCCGCCCGCGAAGAAGAAGAGGAAGCAGAAGTAGCGGAAGCCGAGGAGGAAGAGGACGTCGAGGAGTCCGCCGCTTCCGATCTGAGCGGCTGGTGGGAGATGACCAACCGCATCGACGAGACCAACTACACGCAATACAAGGGTCTGCGTCTCGGCTACCGGGTCCAGCTCGAGCAGGAAGGCAACCGTCTCACCGGCCGGGGCCAGAAGTGGACCGAGGACGGCCGCAGCATCGGTTCCTCCGGCCGCACCCCCATCACTGTCACCGGCCGGATCGAAGGCCGGAAGGTCACCCTGAACTTCACCGAGCACGGCGCCAAGCGCTCGACCAGCGGCGGCTTCACCTGGACCCTCTCCGCCGACCGCACCGAGCTGCGCGGCAGCTTCTGGAGCACGGCGGCGGAAACACGGGGAAGATCTACAGCCGTTCGGATGCGGTAGGGACGCCCTCACACATCAGTTCCGAGCAGTGGGAAGTGACTTCCGGGCGGTTGGGAAGTGACTTCCGGACGATGGGAAGTGACTTCCGGATGGCGGAAAGTGACTTCCGGATGCCGGGGAATGACTTCCGAACATGGGGAACTGACTTCCGGCCCTGGGGAAGTGACTTCCGAGCTCTGGGAAGTGATCTCCCTACACAGGGAAATGACTTCCCGGACACAGGCAAGTCTGTTCCGAGGGGAGGGAAGTGACTTCCAGATGCTGCCACCTGCCCAGGCGCAGGGCCGCTCCCACTACTCGAAGTAATCATTCTGCGGGGCCGGCAATCGCCCGCGCCAGTGCCTCGATCGAGAGCGGCGCGCAGCCTTCGGCATTGTTGTTGACGGTGCAGACGAACGGCCTCCCCGCAGCCAGGGCATTTCGCGCGAGGGTGGCGAGCGCTCGGCGGGCGTTCTCGTCCGGAGCCTGGATGCGGCTGAAGGGGGAGTAGCGGCGGCCGGCGTCCTCGTAGGTCATGCCTGGGCCGAGGAGCCAGCGGACCAGGGTGATCGGGGTGCGCGGCCGGTCGGTCCCCGCTAGACGCGCCTGGGCGAGCACGTCGGGCATCCGCGGGTGAACGTTGTGGCAGTGGACCGCCCGGGCTTCGGCCAGAGCGTCGGCGTAGGCCGGCGTCAGAATCTCCCGGTTGCGGACCTCCACCGCATAGACCGGCCCCCTCGGCAAGGCACAGAGGAAGCTTCGCAGCTCGTCCGCGAAGCGCTCGGGGACTCCGAGGTCCTGGGGCGAGAACTGGAAGAGGAGCGCGCCGGCCTTCGGCCCCAGCCCCTCCACGAATGGGGCGACCACGGCGTCCGCGGCATAGGCGGGATCGAGGAAGAGCGGGTTCACCTGGCCGCGGACGGCTCCGTAGCGCGGCCAGTCGGGATAGCGCGAGACCGTGCAGGCCTCGTGCGCCTTGACCACGAAGCGGAAGCCGTCCGGCACCTGGGCCGCGTATTCGGCAAACTCCCGCGCCTCGATGGGCATGTAGAAGGTGCGGTCGATCCCCACGCAGCGCAGGAGCGGGTGCTGTCCGTAGGCCGCGAGCCCTTCGCGGGCCAGCTTCGACTCCGAGTGCTTTGCGTCGTAGACCAGGTCCCGCCAGCCGGGAAAGGACCAGGTGGAGCCGCCCAGGTAGACGTCCTCGGGCAGCGTCCGTCCCAGCTCGATCAGCTCCTCGGAGAAGTCCGGCGGTCCCACCGTCTCTTTCGCGGGCTCCGGCGCCAGGCCGGGGAAGAGCTGGAGCTGGCCTTCCCTCTTCATGAGGGAAGTTTATACGGGAAGCCGCCACCGCGGCAATGGTCCGTGACGCAAAGGCGCGCCGGGGCACGGAACCGGCAAGGAGGACCAGCATGGCGGAAAACAGAAGACAGCGGCGACTGGGGTTTGCGGTCAAGGTGCTCGGCAAGCCGGACCTCAAGAGCCACGACACACGGCGCTGGCAGTCGGGTCCGAGCCTGGCCGTCTCCATCGAGGCCTTGCACGGGATCTTCGACTATCTGGAGAGGGCCGGCATCTCCATGTACCGGATCTCTTCGGATTTCGTCCCCTACGCGACGCACCCCGACCTGCCGCAGTTCCACGACCAGCTCGAGCGCCACCGGGACGCTCTCGCCGCGCTCGGAGCCCGCGCCCGCGAGCTGGATCTCCGCCTCTCGCTCCACCCCTCGCAGTATGTGGTCCTGAACGCGGTCGATCCCGAGGTGGCGCGCAAGGCGGCGTGGGACCTCGATGTCCAGGCGCGGCTTCTGGACGAGCTCGGCCAGGGTCCCGAGGGCGTCGTGGTCCTCCACGTCGGCGGCGTCTATGGAGACCGGGAGGCCTCCCTGGCGCGGTTCGCCGACGGCTTCGGCCTCCTCTCCGAGCCGGCGCGGCGCCGCCTGGTCGTGGAGAACGACGAGTCCTGCTTCACGGTGGAGGACTGTCTGCGTCTCCATGAAGAGCTCGGCCTGCCGGTCATCATCGACCACCAGCATCACCGCCTCAATCCGGGGACGCTCGGCCTGGAGACCGCGGCGCGGCGGGCTCTTTCCACTTGGAACGGCGTGCGGCCCAAGATCCACTTCTCGTCTCCCCGGCTGGACGGCCGCGAGGTCACGCGCAGGAACAAGATCGTCCTGGAAGCTCCCCTGCTGCGCCAGCACGCCGATTATGTGGACCCCTGGACCTTTGCCGACTTCCTGGAGCCGCTCGCAGACCTGGACTTCGACGTCATGCTGGAGGCCAAGGCCAAGGATCTCGCCCTGATCCGCCTCCGGCAGGACCTGGAGAGGCTCGGCCGGACCGGAGCCCTGCTCGCGCCGTCCTCCCGGTGAGACGGGGCCGTCACGGCCCGACCTCTTCAGGTGTCGATCCTGCTTTCGGATGCTGCCAATTCCCCTTTCCGGACGCATCTTCAAGTTTTCGTATAGCGCGCAAAGCCCCGTCCCGTCTCGATTCTCCGCGCTATTTCCGGCACGCGATTCGTTTTCCTGAACGTCTCAACAGTCACAAAAATCGGACATACCCGCCTAAGTAGCTGATTTTGCTGCGTTTCGTCGCGTGGCACAGCCCTTGCCCTTACGGGGAATTGCAAGGTTTTACCAGAAGGGAGGTGACGCTGACGCGGCACACAGTGGAGGACCGTCTTACCAGAAAACGCTTCTGAAATCGGGTTGAAGGAGATCAACTGCTATGAATAGAAAGTATTTTCTCACGCTGGCGGTGGTCGCCGTGCTGCTCTTGCTCAGCGGCCCGGCGTCCGCCCAGCTTCAGTCCGGCAGCATCTATGGCACGGTGATGGACCAGGATGGGGCGGCCCTTCCCGGCGTCACGATCACTCTCACGGGCGTCGGCGCGCCGCAGGTCCAGGTCACGGACGCGCAGGGGAAGTTCCGTAATCTCGGCCTCTCGCCCGGCACCTACACCCTCAAGGCCGAGCTCAATAGCTTCGTCCCCCTCGAGCGGACGAACCTGGACATCAGCGTCGGCCGCAATACGGAGATCGAGCTTACGCTCGTACCGTCAGGATTCAACGACACGATCGTCGTGGACGGCGCCGAGGCGCCTCTCCTCGACTCGCGCCGCTTCTCTCAGGAGACCAGCATCTCCAGGGTCGAGATGGACAGCGTTCCCTCGGCTCGCGACCCATGGGCCCTGCTTTCAACCGTTCCCGGTGTCCAGACCGACCGGATCAACGTGGGCGGCAATGAGAGCGGCCAGCAGTCCAATTTCGTCGGCCCCGGCTCGCTGTGCACCCAGGCGGTCTGGTCGCTCGACGGCATGGTCATCACCGACATGTCGGCCGTGGGCTCCTCTCCCGGCTACTTCGACTTCGAGTCGTTCGAGGAGATGCAGATCACGACCGGCGGCAGCGACGCTTCCGTGGCGACCGGCGGCGTGGTGCTCAACATGGTCACCCGGCGCGGCACGGACCAGTGGCGCGGCTCGGCCCGCTACCTGGCGGGCGACGACGGCAGCCAATCGGATCTCGACCTCGACTCGGGCGAGCTCGGTCAGGCCGGCCCGTGGAACCAGGGCAACGCCCAGGCCGAGATCAAGCAGGGAAACCGCATCGTGGAGGTGTCCGACTACGGCGCCGAGGTGGGCGGTCCGATCGTCAAGGAGAAGCTCTGGATCTGGGGCTCGTACGGCGAGCAGAAGATCGACCTGCTCACCGTCAACGACTTCAGCGACGATTCTTCGATCAAGGATTGGAACCTCAAGCTCAACGGCCAGGTGACGCCGTCCAACTCGGCGAGCGCGTTTTTGTGGCAGAGCGACAAGGTCAAGCTCGGCCGCAACGCCGGTCCGCTGCGCCCCCAGGAGACCACCTGGAACCAGGGCAACTTCGGACCGGAGCCGACCGCGTGGAAGGTCGAGGACACCCAGATCGTCGGCTCCAACTTCTATCTCACCGGCATGTACTCGGTGGTCAACGGCGGCTTCGAGCTCGATCCCCAGGGTGGCGACAAGCTTCCCTTCCTGAACAGCCAGGGCGTCTGGAACAACAGCTTCCTGCAGGTTCAGGTGGAGCGCCCGCAGCAGCAGGCGCGGCTCGACGCCTCCAGCTTCTTCGCCACCGGCAACCTTTCCCACGAGCTCAAGTACGGCGCCGGATACCGCGTCGTCGAGCAGACCACCCTCAACCGCTGGCCCGGCGGCGGCCTCGACGTCGGCGGGCTGGTGCTGCTCTCCCGCGACGGCAAGGCCAACGTCGAAGCCGACTACGCCAACGTCTTCGTGCAGGACACGGTTTCCATGGGCAACCTCACGGCCAACATCGGACTGCGCTGGGACCGCCAGGGCGGCGAGCTGCTGGACACGAACGTCGAGGCGAACCCGGTCTTCCCCGAGCTGCTGCCGGCCACGACGTTCCAGGGCCGTGACAGCGGGTTCGAGTGGTCGACGCTCTCTCCGCGCCTCGGCCTTACTTATGCCCTCGGCGAGCAGCACAAGACGCTCCTGCGCGCCAGCTACTCCCGGTTCGCCGACCAGCTCGCGACTGCGTTCGCCGGCTGGCTGCATCCGCTCGGCGCGCCGCAGTACCGGTACTTCCTCACCACGAACGACGGCGGCCCGACCCTCGACCCGGGCGAGCTCGGGGACGAGATCGCTCCGCCCAGCGGCAACGTCAACCCGTTCACCCTGGCGCCGCTGATCTCCAACGCCGTTGATCACAACCTCAACGCTCCGATCACTGACGAGCTGCTCCTCGGGATCGAGCACGCCATCCGTCCCGAGCTGGTGGTCGGTTTGAATTTCAACTACCGGCAGCTCCGCGACCTCCTCGAGACCGAGCTGCTCGTCTTCGACGGCGATCCGTACTCGGCAGAGAACCTGGAGGGCACCGGCCGCGTGCATCGGCGCGACGACTACGTGCCGAATGTCGTGACCGGCGTGCTGCCCAACGGAGAGTCCTACTCCCTCAACTACTGGACCCTGCGCGATGGCGTGAACACCCGCAACGGATTCCTGCTGGAGAACGGCGACCGCAAGCAGGAGTTCCTGGGCGCGTCGCTCTCCATCCACAAGCGGCTTGCGAACCGCTGGATGGCGCGCGGCAACGTTTCCTGGCAGGACTGGACCTGGGACATTCCGGACTCCGAGAACGAGGATCCCACCGACACGATCGGCGGCGGAATCGTAAACGGTACGGATGTGCTCCAAGGCTCGGGCACCGTCTCGGGTGCCAAGGGGAACGTGTTCATCAACAGCAACTGGTCGTACAGCCTGACCGGCCTCTACCAGGTCGCGCCGGACGCGCGTTGGGGCTTCAACCTCGCCGCCAGCCTGAACGGCCGCGAGGGCTACCCGCTCCGCTATGCCCGCCGGATCAACCGCGCGCCGATCGCGGACACCCCCGGAGTCGGCATCGACATACCGGTCGCTTCCGATGCGGACTCGTTCCGCGCTCCGGACGTCCACCTGCTCGACCTGCGGGTCGAGAAGGAGTTCCGCTTCAGCGAGCTCGGCTTCACGGTGGGAGCGGACCTCTTCAATGCCCTCAACGAGTCCTACGTCCTGCAGCGTCAGTCCATCCTGGGCCGCAAGAACTCCGACCATGTGCAGGAGGTCGTCAGTCCGCGCATCCTTCGCCTGGGTGTGAGGCTGAGCTGGCGGTAGGACCTCTTCCCTAACCCTCCAACCTGGGGCCGTCGCGTTGCTTCGCGGCGGCCCTCCCGCCTAATCCAGCCGATCGACCTGCACGTCCACGTCCCCATCCCGGTCGCGGGTGATCTTGAGCTGCCAGGGATTGCAGCAGACCTCGCAGTCCTGGACCAGGGTGCCCCAGGTGTCGGGCTCGACGGCGATCTCGACGCGCTCGAAGCACCAGGGACATTGGACTTCGACGAAGTCGTTCCAGTAGCCGTCCGACTTCATTTTTTCTTCCTTCCGAGCCGGCGGACGATCGCGAACTCCTCTTTCGTGACCGGCTGGACCGACAGGCGCGACCCCTTCTGGTTGACCACCATGTCTTCGAGGCCGGAGGTCTCCTTGAGGGTCGAGAGCGGGATGATTTCGGGGAAGCGCTCGACGAAGCGGATGTCCACCATGTACCAGGTAGGGTTGTCCGGATCGCTCTTGGGATCGTGGTACTTGTGCCCTTCCTGGAAGGCATAGGGATCGGGATAGCCCGGCTTCGAGATCTCCGCCACGCCCGAGACGCCGGAGGGCTCGGCGTTCGAGGCATAGAAGAGGACGCCGTCACCTTTCTGCATGTCGTCCCGCATGGAGTTGCGCGCCTGGAAGTTGCGCACGCCTTCCCAGGTGGTGGTGCCGTCGCGCTCCAGGTCTTCGATCGTGTAGGCCGCGGGCTCGCACTTCAGGAGCCAATATCGTTTTGCCATGACAGAGAGTCTATCCCCATGTCGCGCAGGGGTCCGGCCAGATCCTCGGGGACGGGAGCGAGGAAGCGGAGATTGGCCAGCCGAAGCTCCAGCGCGTGAAGCGCGAGACGGTGGAGGCCGAAGCGTTCGCGGAAGAGCCGGTTGTGCTCCCCCTTGCCGTAGCGCACGTCGCCGATCAGCGGATGGCTGATGTGCTTCAGATGGCGGCGGATCTGGTGCAGCCGCCCGGTGCGGGGGACGACCTCCAGCAGCGAATAGCGCTCGAACGTGCCCAGCCGCCGGAACTCGGTGACCGCGGGTACCCGGGGCCCGTCCGGAGCGCGGGGGATGGGATGGTCGATGATCCCCTCCTCGGGAGGAATGCCCCGGACCAGGGCGAGGTAGCGCTTGCGCACCTCGCCGGCCTCGAACTGCTCCTGGAGCGAGCGCGCCGTCCCCGGATCGAGGGCCAGGACGAGCGCGCCGCTGGTGCTCCGGTCGAGCCGGTGGACGGGATAGACGTGCTGGCCAATCTGGTCCCGTAACACGTTGAGGACGGTGTACTTCTCCTGGGACCACCCGCGGTGGACCGCCATGCCCGAGGGCTTGTCCACGGCGACGAGCGAGCCGTCTTGGTGGAGGAGGTGGAGGGTAGGTGCGGGCATGGGGTGGCAAAAAGCTTGCTTCTACTCTATGTCGGAGGCGGTATGGCAGTACTACCCAAGGAGAGACATCGGCCGCCGGAGCCCGACGAGGAGATACTGGAGCCTCGGGAGACTCCCAGGGAGCCGCATAGCCAGCGCAAGCTGCTCTGGGTCGTGCTCGCCGCGAGCCTCGCTCTGCTGGTCCTCTTCATCGCGAGCCGCTTCGACGAGTACCTCCGGCGGACCCTCGAAGCGAAGATCAACCAGCGGCTCAAGGGCTACACCGTCACCATCGGGCACGCCCATCTGAGCCCCTTCGGGCTGTCGCTCACCCTGGAGCAGCTCCTCATCCGGCAGCAGGGCAATCCCAAGCCGCCGGTCGCGGACCTGCCCCGCCTGACCGCCAGCGTCGAGTGGCGGGAGATCCTGCGCGGCCATCTCGTGGCCGACGCCGTGTTCGACCGCCCCCGCGTGCATGTCAATCTGGCACAGCTCCGCAAGGAAGACCGGGACGAGGTCGAGGTCGAGGACCGCGGATGGCAGCAGGCCCTGGAATCGATCTACCCGCTCAAGTTCAACATGATCAAGGTGCGCAGCGGTGACCTGGTCTATATCGACGAGGATCCCGAGTACCCCCTCCATATTTCGCGCTGGAACTTCACGGCGGCGAACATCCGCAACATCAGCTCGCCGGACCGCGTCTATCCGTCCTCGATCCATTCGGACGGCGTGATCTTCGAGAGCGGCCGCGGCGTCCTCGACGGCCATGCGAACTTCCTGGCCGAGCCGTTCCCGGCGTTCCAGGCGAAGTACAAGGTCGAGAGCGTCCCCCTCGAGCGCCTGCGGCAGTTCGGCAGCCGGGCGAACCTGACCATTCGCGATGGCGCCCTGTCCTCTCATGGGGACTTCGAGTACGGCCCGAAGCACAAGGACGTCCACATCGCCGACGTCACGGTGCGCAAGCTCCGGCTCGACTACACCCACAGCCCAGGTACGACGACCGCAGACGAGAAGATCGCGGAGGCTTCCGAAGACCCGACGCCCGAGGTGCCGGTGCGGATCGACCGCGTAGAGGTCGAGGACGGCCGGATCGGCCTGGTCAGCTGGGCGAAGGACCGGCGCTTCCGCGTCTTCGTCGACGACACGGACTTCACGGTGACGAACATCTCCAGCGGTTTCCGCAAGGGGCCGGCCAAGATGATCGTCACCGGGAAGTTCATGGGGAGCGGCGCCTTGAGCGGCCACGCCACCTTCCGCGACGACAAGAAAGGGCCGGACTTCACCATCACGGCCCAGATCGAGCGCGCGAGCCTGCCGTCGATCAACGAGCTCCTGCTCGCCTACGGCAAGTTCGACGTGGTCTCGGGCACCTTCTCGGTCTACTCCGAGGTGAAGGTGCGCAACGGCCGCATCGACGGCTACGTCAAGCCGCTGTTCAAGGACGTCAAGGTCTACAGCCGGGCGCAGGACAAGAAGAAGCCGGTGCTCAAGAAGCTCTACGAGAAGCTCGTGGGCGGGCTCTCCCACGTGCTGGAGAACAAGCCGCGCGATCAGGTCGCCACGGTCGCGGACATCTCGGGCACGCTCGACGACCCCAACACCGGCACCTGGCCGATCATCGTCCGCCTGGTCTCGAACGCGTTCGTGAGGGCCATCCTGCCCGGTTTCGAGCGGGAGTACCAAGAGGCAGGAAAGAGACCGGCGGGCAAAAAGCGCTGATCCAGATACCGGTTCCCTGTGCAACGGTTTTTCCCGATATCGGTACCTTCCGTACCGTCCGGCATCATGGCCGGAGAAAACATCTCACCGCCTGAGGGAACTTGTGTTCCGCTTGCAAACCACTCACCGGAAATGACTTACGCTTGATAAGTACACCGGCTCCGGCTAGATTTCCCGCGTGGACCAATTCGACCTCGTCGGGGAGACGCTCCGCCGCCTGCGGAAGGAGAAGGGCAAGACCCTGGAGCAGCTCGGGGAAGAGGCCGGGCTGGGCCGTGGCCAGCTCTCCCGCATCGAGAACGGCAGGCAGGAGGCGACCCTCGGGACGCTGTCGAAGATCCTCAGCTCCCAGGGAGTGACCCGGCGCGAGTTCTTCCGCAGATACGATCTGGTCGAGGCCGAGGCGCTCGCCAATGAGCGCGCCACCGCGCCGGAGCCTCACCAGGCGGGCCTCGCCGGCCGCTGGCCGGAGGAGATCCAGGAAGTTCTCGGCAAGGTGGAATCCTTCGTGCAGACCACCTTTCATGGACCGAAGCCGGTCGCGCAGGGCGCGGTGGAGATCGGCGACGTGGTGGTCCTCTTCCGGGTGGTGCCGAAGACCCCGCCGGAGGATGCGCCCACGCCATCCACTCCCGCCCCGAGGAAGAGGAAGCGGTAGGGGCGGCTCTTGTGGCCGCCCTCCGGAGGGCACCCACAAGAGGTGCCCCTACACAAGACGTGCATGAGCAGCGAGATCGACGAGAAGACTGAAAGGCTGGTGCGCTGGATGGCGGAGCGGCGCCTCGGAGGCGTGCTCCT
>DATLNC010000139.1:0-14201 GCA_035536935.1 Thermoanaerobaculia bacterium | reverse complement strand
GGACATTCCAGCGGCTCAACGGCGGCACCTGGAGCTTCGCGTACGAGGACATGCTGCGGCTGGACTTCCCGCTCCACCAGCAGCTCTGGCTGTTCGCGGCGTTCGCGCTGACCTTCGCCATCAAGGTGCCGATGTTCCCCGTCCACACCTGGCTGCCGGACGCCCACGTCGAGGCTCCCACGGGCGGCTCGGTGATCCTGGCCGGCATCCTGCTGAAGCTCGGCACCTACGGCTTCCTGCGCTTCGCCCTGCCGCTCTTCCCCAAGGCCACGGAAGCGGCACAGCCGCTCCTGGTGGGGCTCGCGCTCGTCGGCATCCTCTACGGCGCGCTGGTCGCCTGGGTGCAGGACGACATGAAGAAGCTCGTGGCTTACTCCTCCATCGCCCACCTCGGCTTCGTGATGCTGGGGCTCCTGGCGATCGATCAGATGGCCTGGGAGGGATCGCTCCTCCAGATGGTCAATCACGGCCTTTCGACCGGCGCGCTCTTCCTGCTCGTGGGCATGCTCTACGACCGCCGCCACACGAAGAAGTTCGCGGAGTTCGGCGGGCTCGCCAAGGTGGTGCCGCTCTTCGCCTTCTTCCTGATCTTCGCCAGCCTGGCCTCCGTAGGCCTGCCGGCGCTCAACGGGTTCGTGGGCGAGTTCCTGATCCTCTCCGGCGTCTACCGCTCGCTCGGCTGGCCCGCGGTAGTGGCGACGTTCGGCGTAGTGCTCGCGGCCATCTACCTGCTCAAGATGATCCAGCTCACGATCTGGGGTCCGATTACCAAGGAGGAGAACCGCGAGCTGCGGGATCTCTCCTTCCGCGAGATCGCGGCGCTGGTGCCTCTGTGCGTGTTCATGCTCTGGATCGGCGTGGCGCCCGAAACCTTTCTGAAGCCGAGCCGCGAGGCCCTGGCCGGGACGCTGACTGAGTTCAACGCGGGAATCGAGCGGCCCGAGGTCGCGCAAGCAACCCTCCGACCTGTGACCATGATTTCGGAGACCGGACGATGAACCGCGCCGACCTGATCAGCCTGCTGCCTGAGATGATCCTCTGTGGCGCGGGGATCGTGATCCTTCTCTTGGACGCCATCGCACCCAAGCTGCGCCGCTCGTTCACGGTGCTCGCCGTGATTTCGGTGGCAATCGCGGCTTGGGGCGCGTCCGTGGCCTGGCGCACGGCTCCTGGCGATTCCTCCTTGACCTGGCGCGGGTTGATCGAGACGAGCGGTCCGACCTACGCGCTGTCGCTGGTCATCCTGCTCGCCACCGGGCTCTGCCTGCTCGCTTCACAAGGTTATCTGCGTCGCGAGGGCATCCTCGCCGGCGAGTATCACGCGCTGCTGCTCTGGTGCGCGGCCGGCCTGCTGCTGATGCTGCGCGGCACCGAGCTGCTGACGATCTTCCTGGCGCTCGAGCTGTTCTCCTTCTGCCTCTACTCGCTGGCGGCTTTTCATCGCCGCATCGCGATCGCGAGCGAGGCCGCGATCAAGTACTTCCTGATGGGCGCCTTCGTCAGCTCGTTCGTGCTCTACGGCATCGCCATGCTCTACGGCGCCACGGGCAGCACGCGCCTCGCGGAGATCGGCCCGAAGCTGGCGGGCGCCGAGGGCATCCCGGTCGGCGCCAGCCTCGGTCTCCTGCTGCTGGTCGCGGGCTTCGCGTTCAAGATGAGCATCGTACCGTTCCACGCCTGGTCGCCGGATACCTATCAGGGTGCGCCCACGCCGTTCGTGGCATTCCTCTCGGTAGCGCCAAAGGTGGCGAGCGCGCTGGTGCTCTACCGCCTGCTGGACGCGGTCGTCCGCGGCGGCGTGACCGAGGCGATCGAAAAGTGGACGGTCGTGATCGCGGCGCTCGCGGTGCTCTCGATGCTGGTCGGAAACCTCCTGGCCCTGGCGCAGCGCGACATCAAGCGGATGCTCGCCTACTCCGGCATCGCGCACATGGGCTACCTGCTGCTCGCGCTGGTGGTGATGGACCGCGGCTCGCTCATGCCGGTGATCGTCTACCTGCTGGCTTACGTGCTGATGAACGCGGGCGCGTTCACGGTAGTGGCCATGCTCTACGACCGTCCGGGCGAGCAGCACCTGATCTCCGACATCGCAGGCCACGGCTACCGCTACCCGCTGCTCTCCGCCTGCCTGGCGATCTGCATGCTGTCGCTGGGCGGCATCCCGCCCACCGTGGGCTTCTTCGGCAAGTACCTCGTCTTCCTGAACGCGGTGGGCGACGGTCTCGTGGGTCTCGCCGTGCTGGGCGTTCTGGCCAGCCTGGTCGGTGTCTTCTACTACCTGCGAGTGGTCTACTACCTCTACATGAAAGCAGAAGAGCGTCAGCCCGAGGGGCTCCTGCTCGACGTCTGGGGCCGGACGGCGGCTGTGGTGGCGGCTCTCGGCACTCTGGCGCTCGGCATCTGGCCCTGGGAATTGGTGCATTGGCTACTCGAAGCAACCGCGAGGTGATGGGGCCGGCGGAGGAGGTCTCTCCGCTCACCCTCAACCGGCTGTCCTTCTACCTGCGCTGCCTGCGGCACCTGCAGGAGCTGGGGATCAAGCGCGTCTCCTCCCAGGAGCTGGCGCAGCGCTACCATCTCTCCGCCACCCAGATCCGCAAGGACCTCGCGCAGTTCGGGGAGTTCGGCATCCGCGGCGTCGGCTACGAGGTCGAAGAGCTGGCGGACCACTTGAACTCGCTCCTCGGACTGGACCGCCAGCACACCATGGTGATCGTCGGCATGGGGAACCTGGGGACCGCGCTCGCGCAATACCTCGGGTTCAACTACGGCGCGTTCCGGGTAGTGGCCGGCGTGGACACGGACCCGGCCAAGGTCGGGCGGCAGATCGGCGAGTTCACGATCCGGCACGCCTCGGAGCTGGTCGCGGTGGTGCGTGAGAGCGGCGCGGAGATCGGCGTCCTGGCCGTGCCCGCCGAGGCTGCGCAGGAGAATTACGAGGCCCTGGCCGACGCCGGGGTGAAAGGGGTGCTCAACTTCGCCCCCGTCCGCGTCAAGCGCCGGCCCGACGTGCTGCTCAAGAACGTGGACCTCCGGATCAACCTGGAGGAGCTGGCGTTCTTCCTCCGGGAATGAGGTCCTGCGACCTCCGCGACGCGCTCTGCTGGTCCTTTCTCTCCGCGCTCGTCCTCCTTCTCCTTCCCATCGGTCACGTCTCGCCGGACGGCCTCGGTCAGAGCTACAACCTCTCCGCCGGCTTCTCCCGCTGGAACCCCAACCACCTCCTCGTCGAACCGCTCGGCGCCTGGTGGATGAATCTGTCGGATATCGGCTCCCGCGCGGAGGCGGCCGATCACCTGCGCCGGCTGAGCATCCTGGCAGGATCGCTCGCCGCCGGCCTCTTCCGCTTCGGAGTCGCCAGGCGCCTAGCCCCGAGCCGGCTCGCCGCGAACCACGCAACCGCCTGGCTGGCGTTCAGCTCGGCCTTCGCCCGGCTCTGGGTGATGGACGAGGCCTACATGGTCCAGATGCCCGCGGTGGTCGGCGTTGCCTGGCTGACCCTGCGGTACCTGGAACGGCCGTCGTTCCCCCGGTCCCTGGCAGCGGGCGTCTCGGTGACTCTGGCAGCGGCGTTCTTCATCGAGAATCTTCTGTTCGGTCCGGCGCTGGCCCTCGCGCTGTGGAAGAGGCCGAAGCACGCGGCCGGAGTGTTGCTCGGTACCCTCGCGGCCGTGCCGGTCTTTGCGGCAGCCTCCCCGACTCCTCACGTCCTAAACTGGATGACCCGCTACGGCGGCGGCAGCGTTCCAGCCCGAGTCGAGGCGGCTTACGGAATGGCCGACCTCTTCGTGTCGACTGCCCGGGCCCTGTATGGGTCTGCCTGCGCGCTCGTGGACCTGGCTCCCCTGGTCGCCGCATTCCGGGACCAGATGGACCTGACGGTCCCCCTCCGCGCCGCCGCTTTCATCGCCGCTTGCTGTGCGTTGCTCTTTGTTCGCGACCGATCCGCGCTGCTCCTGGCGGGCATCTGGGCCGCGGCCGTGCTCGCCTTCGGGATCTACTGGAACAACTCGGACGATCAGTTTTATGTGCAGCTAGCCGTGGCATTCGGCGCGCTCGGTGCCCGCTTGCGTGGAAAGGCAGTCGTGCTCGGCATGATCGCGCTGCTCTGGAACGTGGTGGACGTGGGCTACCGCCGGGTTTTCTATCCACGGCAGGAGAGGCTCGCGACGATCGAGAAGGAGCTTGGAGAGGCAGGCCTCATCGTCTACCCGGGCTTTGACGAGATGGAAGCCCTGCTCGTGCTGAATCCGGTCGCCCCCGCCGTCTCGATGACCAGCTACTCGGTCCGCTTCCCACCCGAGGAGGGGCTGAAAGACCTATCCTCCACCATTCTCGATACGCTGCGGGAAGGCCGCTCCGTCGCGGTCGTGGATGTCGTCGACGTTTCCCCAAGCCACCCTCCCTGGAAGTTCCTGAAGAGGATGGGCTACGACCATGCCAAGGTGGTGGATACGCTCGACTCCTTCGCGCTGGAGGGCTCGCCGGAGAGCGTCGGACCGTTTACCGTGCGGTGGATCCGGCCTTCGGAGTGATTGTCACAAGAGGCGGGACAGGTTCTCCACGGCGATCCGCCGCAGCTTGAGATAGCGGTTCGGATCCGTGGGCGTAGTCTCCAGCTTGGCCAGGCAGCGCTCTCCGACCCAGCCCAGGTTCCGCTCAAACTGCTCAGGCCAGTGGTGCTTCCAGGCCTTGAGCCAGGCGAAGAGAGGCTCGCGGCGGGAGGGATCGAGCCGATCGAGATCCTCAGTCATCCGGGCCACGACTGCCCTGAGGTTGGCGGCCAGCGGGCCGGAGGGCTTGGCCCGGATCGCACCATCGGGAAGACCTGAAGTCTTCAATAGTTCCCAGTCGTCTTGCATCCTGCTCTATATCCTACGGTAGAAAGACAGCGAGCTTTCCCCGTACCGCCGCACGTCAACCCGCACCAGCGGCTCCGCTTCGAGCGGCATCTCCCGCCGGGAGGAGTGCTCGACGACCACCTCTCCATCCTGCGCGAGCAGCGGGGCCACGGCGGCGAGCAGCTCTCCGTAGGGCTCGAAGGCGTAAGGCGGGTCGGCAAAGACGAGATCGAAGGGCCCCGTCAAGCGGGAGAGCCCGGCTGGGAGAGCGAGGCGGCGGATCTTGATCCCCTTGTCTTTGAGGAGAGCGGCGTTCGCTTCCAGAATCTTGATCGCCGGCAGGTTGTCGTCCACCGCCAAGGCTGAAATTGCGCCGCGTCCCAGGGCCTCCAGCCCGACCACTCCGCTGCCGGCGAAGAGATCGAGCACGCGGGCATTTTCGATGCGGTCGCTCCAGATCGAGAAGAGGGCCTCGCGGACCCGGCCTTCGGTGGGACGCGCTCCGGGTGGCACCGCCAGACCGCGCCCACGGAAAGCGCCGCCCGTGACCCTCACCCCCGGCTTCATTTTTCTCTCGACAGGAGGGCCACGAACTCCTTCCGCATCTCCTCCCGCAGGACGATGAGGAAGATCGGCTGGTCGATCCCCTGCAGCTCTACCCCGTTGTTGTCGGCCGTGAAGCGGATGATCTTGTAGCGCTGGTTGTCCCGCCGCTTGAGGATGTCGTACTGCCGCGGCACGTAATCGACCGGCAGCTCCTCGACGCCCTTCAGGTCATCGACCTCCGCCGCGAGGTCTTCCGCCACACGGAGCACTCGGGAGAGGTTCAAGGGGAGGGCGTCATACCGGCCGAAGTGGTAGACCTCCGGCTTCCGGTCCGGGAGCAGGAGATGGAGCTCGCACTGCTCGATATAGGGGCCGTCGATCCCCTTGTGCAGGTTCCGCGCTTCGGACAGATCCTCCCCCTGCAGACGGTTCAGCGCTCCGGTCAGCTCTTCCGGGGAGAGCTCCGCCAATCCCATCAGCTCCCCGCCGGGAGGGCCGTCGAACAGGCGCACCGTGCCGTTGCGGAAGAGCGTGATCTCGCGGTGCCCCACCTCGTTGGCGCAGCCGTAGCGGAGGACCTCCACGGTGCGGTCCGACTCCCTCGCCGCAAGGGGCAGCGCCAGGAACAGCAGCAGGAAACAACAGTGTCGCATCAAATCTCCCCGAGAGCGTGCCGGAGCTCTTCCCTGGCTTCGATCCGGCCGTCCAGCCGCGCCCTCTTTGTGGCCTTCAGGGCCTCGCCGATGCGCGGACCCGGCGGCACGCCCGCGGCCACCAGGTCGGCGCCCCGGATCCCCAGCTCGAACAGACGCAGCTCGCTCAGATGACGGCGTACCCACGTCCGGACATTCTCGTCCTCACCGGCCATCAACAACAGCAGCTCCTCTCCCTGGAGCGGCTCCAGCGCCTCCAGCGCCTGGTGCGGGAGGAGGTCCGAAGCTTCGAGCGCTCTCCGCGCAGCGTCCAAACGGCTCGGGACGGAGACCAGGAGCCGCCGGTCCTCGCCGGCCAGCATCAGCCGGTCGGCGAGCCGCTCCAGTTCCGGCTCTCGGAGATCTCCGGACAGAGCCATCAGGTGCAGGCGCCAGACCCGCACGGGAGGATCGGTGAATCCTTGTAGATGGTACCAGTCCCAGGCCGCCCGCGCACCGCGCAACCGCTCGCGGGAGTCATCTGCCCATGAAATCGCCGGATGTAGAACGCGCAGCAGACCCAACTCGGCCAGGCGCTCGATCCCCCGCAGGGCGAGGGCCGGATCGTCGAGCAGCATCACGAGCTCGTCCCGCAGGCGGGAGCCGGAGAGGAGATCGAAGATCCCCTCGTCCAGTGCCACCTCGACCAGCCGCAGCGTCTCGGAGGAGATGCGGAAGCCGAGCCGCAGCTCCAACCGGACCGCGCGCAGCACGCGGGTGGGATCGTCGATGAAGGAGAGGCTGTGCAGCACCCGCAGCGTCTTGTCCTTGAGGTCGTGCCGGCCGCCGAAGTAGTCGATCAGCTCGGGTGTGGTCCCCGGGCCGAGCCGGATCGCCAAGGTGTTGATCGTGAAGTCGCGCCGGTACAGGTCCTGGCGCAGCTCCGAGGTCTGCACCTCGGGCAGAGCCGCGGGCGCCCGGTAGAACTCGCTCCGCGCAGTGGCGATGTCGAGGTGGAAATCCTCGGGGTCCACCACTACCGCAGTGAGGAAGACGGGATGCGTCCGCACCCGGCCACCCAGCTCTTCTGATAGGAGCGCAGCGAAGCCGAGGCCGTCCCCCTCCACCACGAGGTCGAGGTCGCGGTTCTCCCGGTCGAGCAGCAGGTCGCGCACGAGGCCACCCACCAGGTAGACCGGGATGCCATGCCGGTGCGAGACCGCCGCAATCGTCCTGATTCGCCGCAACAGGAACTCGGACAGCCGCTCCTCTAACAAATCGGCGACCTTCTCCTTCTTCTCCCGGAGCTGCTCGGTCCGGCGGTCGAAGCGCCGCTCGAAATCCGACAGCCGGCCATGGAGATGCCGGAGCACCTGCATGCGAGTGATCAGCCCCAAAGGTCGATCAGACGAATCTCCCACCAGCACGAACCGCGGGTGACGCGCGAGCATCCGCTCCCCCACCGCCTCGACTGGCGCCGCGGGATCGATCCACTCCAGCTCGCGAGTCATGACGGTCTCCACCGGCCGCGCGCCGAGCCCGTGCTGGAGGGCCGCATCGAGGATCTGGCGCGAGACGATCCCAATCACCCTGCCCTCAGGTCCGACCACCGGGGCCGCGTTGACCCGGCGCGTGTTGAGCAGGGCCTTGGCCTCCTCGCCGGAAGTCCCGGCCGGGATCTCGACATAGGAAGAGATCATGAGGTCGCGGGCAAGGGCCGCCGGAGGCAGCGCCTTACTCAGCTCCTGGAGGAGCCGCTCGCGGTTCTCCAGGGTCGTGGCCCCCTTGATGCGCGCCGACGCCGCCGTCGCGTGGCCCCCTCCTCCGAAAACGGCCAGGAAGTCGCCGAGGTCGAAGCCGTCCAGATCGCCCCGGGCGATCAGGGTGACCCGGTCCCCCTCGGTCCCCTCGCCGAAGAGCGCGAAGAGCGCCGGCAGCTCGAATACCTCCAGGCAGCGCGAAACGAGCGGCGCCAGCTCCTCGACGTAGGTATCGAGGTCCACCTCCACGATACCGATCCTGTGGCCATGGATGTGATGGACGTCCAGGCGCTGGGTCATCCGGTGGAGGATCTCCAGACGCTCGGGATCGAGCGGCCGGGAGACGAAGCGCCGCACGGTCGCCAGGTCGCCCCCCTGGGAGAGGAGCCAGACCGCGGCCTCGAAGTCGCGCGGGCTCGTGGTGGCGTAGGTGAGCGAGCCGGTGTCCTCGTAGATCCCGAGGAGGAGCAGGTCGGCTTCCGGCGCGCTGCAAGGCAGGCTCCGGCGCCGCAGCTCCTCCACCAGGATCGTAGAGGTGGAGCCCACGTCCGGATCCACGATCCCGCCACTGGCCTCGACGTCCGACTCGGAGTCGGGATGATGGTCGTAGGCCCAGACCTCGATGCCCGGGTACGTCTCGAGCCACTCGGCCACGACGCCGATCCGCTCCTTCTGGCGGACGTCACAGAGGATCACGCGCGTCAGGGCCGCGGGATCGACCTCTTTGTGCCGCAGCTCGGACAGCTCCACGAGGCCGCTCTCCAGCATCCGGCGCAGCGACTCCTCCCGCGAGCCGGGAAAGAACATCTTCGCCTCGGGATGGAACCGGGAAGCCGCGACCATGGCCGCGAAGGCGTCGAAGTCGGCGCCGATATGAGTGGAGATCAGCTCCATGAGCGGCCTATCTGACCGGCAGCGCTTCGGGGGCGGCGAGGAGCTTTTGGAGGGCGGCGGGCTCGACCGGCTTGGTCAGGTGCAGGTCGAACCCCGCGTCGAGGGCGCGCCGCTGGTCCTCCTGTTGCCCGTAGCCGGTCAGGGCGACGAGCCGCGCCGTGGTGCCGGCCGAGCGCAGCCGGCGGGCCACCTCGTATCCGTCCATCCCGCCGGGCAGGCCGATGTCGCAGAGCACGACGTCGGGCTCGAACCTCCGGACCGCCTCCAGGCCGGCCGGACCGTCGTGGACCATCTCGACCTGGTGCCCCCAGATCTCCAGAAGAAGCTGCAGGCTCTCCGCGGCGTCGACGTTGTCCTCGATCACGACGATGCGCCGCGAGAGGCCCCGGAGGTCAGGAGCCGCCTCCTCCTTGGCCGGCTCCGGGCTGGACGCGAGCGGGAGCCGGATCGTGAAGCAGGCGCCCTGGCCGGGCCCCGCGCTCGACGCCTCGATCTCGCCATCGTGAAGCTCGACCAGCCCCTTGGCCAGGGCGAGCCCCAGGCCGAGGCCGCCCCGGGCACGGTCGAGGCTCCTGTCCCCCTGGCTGAACGGCTCGAACAGGCGGTCCAGCAGGCCGGGGTCCATCCCGACTCCATTGTCCTCGACGCAGATCTCCACCGTTGCCTGGCCGGACAGGGGCTGGGCCGTGAGCCGCACCTGTCCGTGGCCCGTGTACTTCTCGGCGTTGTTGAGCAGGTTCCCCACGGCCTGGGAGAGGCGGGTGGGATCGCCGTGGACCCAGACCGGCCCGGAAGGCAGGCTCAACTTCAAGGAGGTACCAGCCGCCTCCAGGGACTCGCGATAGTCCTCGGCCGTGTCATGGAGCAGGGCAGCGATGTCGACCGGTTCCTTGCGGACCAGGATCTTGCCGTTCGAGATGCGCGACACGTCGAGCAGGTCGTCCACCATCCGCGTCATGTGCGACACCTGGCGGGCGATCATCTCCCGCGCCCGCACGACCAGCGGATTCTCGACGCCCGACTGGCGGAGGATCTGGACGGCGTTGCGGATCGGCGAGAGCGGGTTGCGCAGCTCGTGCCCGAGCATGGCCAGGAACTCGTCCTTGCGGCGGCCGGCCTCCTTGAGCGCCTCCCCGACGCGCTTCGTCTCGGTCACGTCGACGCCATGGACAAAGATCCCGGAAATCGTGCCGTCGGCGTCCAGAAGCGGCTGATAGATGAACGTCACGAAGCGCTCCTCGAGCGGGCCGCCGGCCTTGCGCTGGAGCAGGACCCGCGTCTCGTCGGCGCGGAACGGCACGCCCGTGGCGTACACGCCGTCGAGGATCTTGAAGAAACCCTGCCCCGCGACTTCGGGCAAGGCCTCGCGGATCGGCTTGCCCAGGATCTCCCGGTGCCCCACGAGCTGCATGTAGGGCGGGTTCGCCAGCTCGAAGACATGCTCCGGACCGGCCACGACGGCCACGAACGCGGGCGTCTGCTGGAAGATGTCGGCCAGCCGGGAATGCTCGAGATTGAGGGGCCGGGCGCTCGATGGATCTTTACCGCTCATTCCCTTGAATCCTTCCATGGACCCCGTCTTTCGAGCAAATGTCGATTTCTTCCCCTGTCGTTCGTCATCGGGATGGACAAACATTTTAGGATGGCGGCCGGCCATCCGCGCAAGGAGGATAACGATGCCCAAGTACATGATGTTCCTGCACGAGTCGCCGGAAGTCGCAAAGGACTGGACGCCCGAGGA
Source organism: Thermoanaerobaculia bacterium (assembly GCA_035536935.1). Classification (GTDB taxonomy): domain Bacteria; phylum Acidobacteriota; class Thermoanaerobaculia; order Multivoradales; family UBA5704; genus DATMER01. The sequence goes on along the minus strand of DATLNC010000139.1, from coordinate 3,787 downwards.
GATGCAACGGGTCATCGAGCGCTACGGCGCCTGGAGCCGGGGGCTCGCCGAGCGCGGCAAGCTGGCCGGGGGCGAGAAGCTGCGCGACGAGGGCGGCCGCCACCTGAGACCGAACGGTTCGGGCGTGACCGTGGCCGACGGCCCCTACAGCGAGACCAAGGAGATCCTCAGCGGCTTCTTCGTGATCGAGTCCGCGGACTACGACGAGGCCTCCGAAATCGCCAAGACCTGCCCGCACATGGAGTACGGCTGGATCGAGCTGCGCGAGGTCGAGCCCACGTCGTAGCCATGGAGGACAACGTACCTCATCTCGTCGACCATCTGTTCCGCCGCGAGGCGGGGCGGATGGTCGCCGGGCTCACCCGGATCTTCGGCCCCGCCCATCTCGGCCTCGCCGAGGACGTGGTACAGGAGGCCCTCCTCCAGGCCCTGCGCATCTGGCCCTTCCGCGGCGTGCCGGACAACCCGACCGGCTGGCTGATTCAGGTGGCGAAGAACCGCGCCCTGGACGCGCTCCGGCGAAACGCCTCGCTGGCCGCCAAAGGAGAGGACATCCGTGCCTGGGCCGCCGCGCTGACCGGGCCGGAGCCAGAGACCGAGATGGACGACCAGCTCCGCCTGATCTTCATCTGCTGCCAATCCGCGGTCCCGCCCGAGGCGCGAGTGGCCCTCACCTTGAAGACCGTGGGCGGCTTCGGCGTGCCGGAGATCGCCCGCGCCTTCCTCGCCAAGGAGGCCACGGTCGCGCAGCGGCTGGTGCGGGCGAAGCACCGGCTTCAACAGGTGAAGCCGCCCTTCGAGCTGCCGCGTGACCTGCCCTCGGCGCTCGATTCGGTGCTCGAAGTGCTCTACGCCATGTTCAACGAGGGGTACTCCACGCATCGCGGCGAGGAGCTGGTGCGCCGCGACATCTGCCTCGAGGCGATCCGATTGGCCCGGCTCGTGGCGGGCCATCCCGCCCTGGACACGCCCAAGGCGCACGCCCTCGCCGCCCTCCTCCACCTCCAGGGAGCCCGCCTCGCCTCCCGGGTGGATGCGGAGGGCAACCTCCTGCTCCTCTCCGAACAGGACCGCTCGGCCTGGGACCGCGGGATGATCGCGGCCGGCTTCCGCCATCTGGACCGGTCGGCGAGGGGCGACGAGCTCTCCGTCTACCACCTGGAAGCGGGGATTGCGGCTGCTCACAATGCTGGCGAGACCGACTGGCCGGAGATCCTGCGGCTCTACGACCTGCTGCTCGCCGCCAAGCCCTCGCCCGTCGTGGCCCTCAACCGGGCCGTTGCCCTCGCCATGGTCGAAGGTCCCGAAGCAGGGCTCGCCGCCCTCGCCCCGATCCGTCTGGACGATTACTACCTGCTCCCCGCCACCGAGGGGGAGCTCCACGCCCGGGCCGGACATCCGCACGAGGCGGCGGAAGCGTTCTACCGTGCCTTGGAGATGACCTGTCCCGAGCCTGTCCGCCGCCGGCTCGCAGAGAGGATGCGCGAGCTCGCGACGTGACCTTGAAGGCGTGAGGGGACGGCTTCCGCCCTGCCCGCCCCTGGATCTTGGAAGGGAAAATGTGCTTCAATTGTCAAAGAACACACCCACCAGAGCTGAAACAGAACTCCGTGGGCTGCAGGGCATGGTCGCATAAACAATACTCTGGTGTCCAGCTTGATCGTTGCTCTTGTTTCCACTCTATTGACATCCTGCTTGACATCGCTCTAAAGTCGTCCTAGTTTCTTTGAAGGCATCTCCTTGGCACGGCGGGTTCAATAGAGGCGCCGTCAAAGGGGCCGGAAGGTCTCCGGCCCTCGACGAGAGGCTCGCAGGGTTCGATGAGGGTCTGGTCGAGGGCGACGAAAGATGCAAAAGGTTGGACGAGAAGCGCGAAAGGTCGGACGAGAGGCTCGTCGAGTACGCGGAGAGGCCCGAAAGGGTCGACGAGAGGCTCGAAGGGTCTGACGAGAGTCTCGAAGCTTCCACGAGAGGCTCGTTGAGTCCGACGAGGGTCTCGAAAGGGTCGAGGAGAGTCTCGAAAGGGCGGACGAGAGACTCCAGAGGGTCACGAGAGGCTCGAAAGGTATGGCGAGACTCTCAAAAGGTCCGATGAGACCCTCGAAAGGTTGGACGAGAGGCTCGTTGAGCCGCTCGGTTCATTGAAAATCAAGCAGGACGGCCGGCCCCGGCCCGGCCGTTTGAGCAGCATCCTCCCCAGCGATGGGGAATGATGTGAAACTCCCCCATCGATCCGGGCGTATAGCTCTGCTGCAGGTCCATTCCCTTTCAGGAGGTGCGCGTTGAAAAGAACGTTCTCCGGCCGGCGGACCGCCACCGCCGTCCTAGGTACTGTCCTGGGTCTCCTCGCCCTGGCGGGTTCGGCAACTGCCGCCGATACCGCCGCCAGCTACCAGGACTATCACTCCTTCGCCGAGGTCGAAAGCCAGCTCCAGGCCTGGGCCAAGGGGAATCAGCGCGAGGTGGAGCTGATCACCATCGGCCAGTCGGCCGGCGGCCGGCCGCTCTACGTGGCCCGGATCGCGGCGCCGGCTGGCGCCGATACCGTCGATCCCGACGCCCGGCCCGCGATCTTCGTCGGCGCCAATATCGCCGGCTACCACAACGCCGGAACCGAGGCCGCCCTCGACCTGATCCAGACCCTGCTCGCCGCTCCGGCCGGCAGTCCCACGGCGAAGCTCCTCGCCTCTCACACCTTCTACGTGGCACCCGCTCTCAATCCGGACGCCCACGATGCCATCTTCGGCAAGCTGCGCGACCGCCGCGGCGGCAACGCCATGAAGTTGGACCATGACCTCGACGGCCTCGAAGGCGAGGACCCGGCGGATGACCTGAATGGCGACGGCCTCATCACCCGCATGCGGATCCCCGATCCGGCCGGCGGCTGGCTCGCCGATGCCACCGATCCCCGAGTGCTCGTGAAGTCGGACTCCATGGAGGAGAGGGCGGGAATCTACCGCGTGGTGTCCGAGGGCCGGGATGACGATGGCGACGGCAAGCCCAACGAGGACGGCGCGGACGGCGTCTGGCCCGACCAGGGATTCCCCCACATGTTCCCCTACTCCACTCCCGAAGCCGGTCCGTGGTCCAGCTACGCGCCGGAGACCAGGGCCGTCATGGACTTCCTGCTCGGCCGCCGCAACGTCGCGCTGGCGGTGGTCTATGGCCCGGCGAACAACCTGCTCGCCGCTCCGCAGAGCTTGGGCGGCGGCGGCGACCTCGGGACGCAGAAGTTCAAGGTGCCGCCCGAGGCAGCCAAGTTCATGGGCTTCGATCCCGAGCAGGAGTACACCATCGACGAGATCTGGGCCGTGGCTCAGACCCTCCCGTTCGTCCGCCAGAACAACATCACCAAGGAGCAGCTCCAGCAGTTCCTCGGCGTCGGCCCCGCCACCAAGGTGGACGAAGGCGATCAGGCGTATCTGGACAAGTTCGCCGACAGCTACAAGGAGCGCCTCAAGAAGGCGGGCCTCTCCAATGATCGTCCCGGCGCTCAGTACCGCAAGGGAGGATTGACCCCCTGGCTCTACTACCAGTACGGCGCCATGGCTCTCGAGCTGGACGTCTGGGGCATTCCCAAGGCCGAGAAGAAGAGCGAGACCGATGCCCTTACGCTGGACAAGGTGGCAGGCATGACGAGCGAAGAGTTCATCGCTCTCGGGGAAGAGAAGATCGGCGCCTTTCTCAAGGAGAACAAGGCGCCTGCCCAGTTCTCCGCGAAAGTGGTGATCGATTACCTGAAGGGCGGCCAGGTCGATCCCAAGGGGATGGTGGACCGCATGAAGTC
>DATLNC010000138.1:0-2057 GCA_035536935.1 Thermoanaerobaculia bacterium | reverse complement strand
CAGCCCCCTGATGGGGGCTGTACTTTTCTAGCCTGGGGTTTCAACCCCAGGCGGCGCTATGATCCCCGCATGCTCTATGACCTTTCCCCCATCATTCACGCCGAGCTCCCGGTCTGGCCGGGCGACACCCCGTTCCAGTCGCGCCTGACCTGGTCTCTGGCCGAGGGGGGGAGCGTCAATCTGTCGGCGATCACGACCACTCCGCACCTGGGCTCCCACGCCGACGCGCCGTTCCACACCGAGCCGCGCGGCGAGGGGATCTCCGAGATGCCGCTGGAGCGCTATCTCGGCCCTTGCCGGGTGGTCAAGGTCCCCGGGCAGCCGCTCATCGAGCCGCGCCACCTGGAGGCGATCGACCTCTCGCACACGCCCCGCCTGCTGCTCAAGACCGAGAGCGTGCGCGACCGCCGCACCTTCCCCGAGCGCTTTTCCGCCATCTCGCCGGAGCTGGCCGCCCTCCTGGGAGAGCACAAGGTCGTGCTCGTCGGGCTCGACACGCCTTCCGTCGATCCCTTCGACAGCAAGACGCTGGATGCCCATCACACTCTCTGGCGCGGCGGCGTCGGCATCCTCGAAGGGCTGGTGCTCGACGGCGTACCCGAGGGGGTTTACGAGCTGATCGCCCTGCCACTCCGCATGGCGGGATTGGACGCCTCGCCCGTGCGGGCGGTTCTGCGGACGATCGAATCCCGATAATATGTAATGGAAGGAGGGCACCAGTGAACGGCAAGGACTTCGTTGCAGGACTCATGGATGAAATGAACCAGCTCTTCAACCGGCTCGGGGAGATCGACACCCTGGAGGCGGAGTCGGAGGGCCAGGTGGATGTGGTCACCCTCCTGCGTCTCGCCCTCAAAAGCGAGCTGGAGGCTTCCGAGCTCGCCGGCTTCTGGATGCCCACGACTCCCGAGGTGGACGCCAAGATGTGCCTCGCCCAGCAGTGCGGGGACGAGATGAAGCATTACGGCATGATCAGCCAGCGGCTGGCCGAGCTGGGGGAGGACCTCACCGAGTTCGACCCGCTGGCCGACGGCCACAGCCCGCTCTACCAGTACTTGCGCGGCCTGCGCACCACCGTCGAGCGGATCGCCGCCGGCCCGTTCACCAGCGAGGCCATCGCCACGGTGCGCAACGCCCAGTTCGTGAACTTCTGCCGCTCCGTCGGGGACAGGGGGACCGCGGACCTCTACGATCAGGTCATCCAGCCCGAGGAGCAGCATCACCACGAGTTTGGCCGCCGCGTCCTCGAGAAGTACGCCACCACGCCCGAGCTCCAGGAGCTCGCCGCCGCGGCCGTGCGCAACACGCTGGCCATCGCCGACGAGCTCCGCAACCTGGCCGCCAGGACCACCGGCGTCCACAACATCCCTGTTTCTTAGAGCGCTTTTACGAGAGAAACCCATGGCTGAGATCTCGACCGTCGCCGTGCTCGGCGCTGGCACGATGGGGCGCGGCATCGCCCACGTCGCCGCCCTCGCCGGCTATAAGACCTGGCTCTACGACCCGTTCGCCGAGGCCCTGAAGAAGGCCGAGTCCACGATCCACCGCAACCTCGCCAAGGGAGTCGAGCTGGGCAAGGTCGCCGCCGACCTCGCCGAGCGCACCCGCGGGCTTCTGAGCTTCCAGGAGGACCTCGCCGGCGCCGTCCGCGAGGCCGACCTGGTCATCGAGGCCGTGCCCGAGGACATGGGGCTCAAGATCCGCACCTTCAAGGAAGTCGTCGCCAACTGCCCGGAGCATGCCCTGCTGGCTTCGAACACCTCGGCGCTCTCCATCACGGAGATGGCCGCGGCGACCGGCCGGGCCGATCGTTTCGCGGGCATGCACTTCTTCAACCCCGTCCACGTGATGAAGCTGATCGAGCTGGTCCGCGGCCTGGAGACCTCGCAGGAGACCCTGGATGCCCTGCTCGCTGTCGGGGTGCGCATGGGCAAGGAGATGGTGACGGTCAACGAGTCGCCCGGGTTCGTGACCTCGCGCATCAACGCCCTGATCGGCAACGAGGCGTTCCGCATGCTCCAGGAGGGGGTGGCGAGCGCCGAGGACATCGACAAGGC
>DATLNC010000137.1:0-86920 GCA_035536935.1 Thermoanaerobaculia bacterium | reverse complement strand
TGGCGAGACCGTTGCAGACCAGGGTGAACAGGATCGCCAGGTTGTAGATCGCGACCGGCGGCGCCCCCATCCACCAGAGAGGCGAGAGGGTGACCCCCTGCAGGAGCAGCGGCTCCGAAAAGGTGAAAGTCCCTTCGAGCGGATGGAAGATGGGAGCGTTCCAGAGCCCGGCAAAACCGTGCGGCACGCGATCCGCGTCCCACCACAAGGTCCATAGATTGAACAGCGGGACGGTGGCCTCATGCTCGGTCCCCAACGGCAGAGCGCCGGCGATGGAAGGCAGGAGGGGCCAGGTGGCCACGATGGCGGCCAGCAGGCAGAGGGCGAACGTGACCGATAGGGGCCGCAGGCGGCGCAGCAGGGGATGCAGGGTCATAGAGAGGAGGGTCCAGGTGCGCCGGAGGGGCATCATTGCCACTCCGGCGCACGCTGGATCCAGGCGGAAGACTACTCCTGCTCGTCGGCCGCGGCGACGGCCCGCGTGACGTCGGAGATCACGTCCTGCAGCTTGGCGCCCGCGAGGTCCTTGGCGAAGCCCTTCTGGGCAGCCGGAACCAAGCCCTTCTTGGTCACTTCATAGCGACCTTCGGGAGAGAGCACCAGATAGGTGCCGTCCTCGCGCGGGGTCAGGAACAGCAGGTAGGCTTTGCCAACCTTGTAGCTCGGGTCCTCGTCGAAGCGGTTCTCTTCGTTGCCGTTCTGGAAGAGGACGAACGACTCGTTGACTCCCAGAGAGCCCTTGCGGCTGCTCGTGACCTCGAAGGACACGCGCTGCGTGGGGATGCGCTGGACGCCGCTGCCGTCCGGGTAAGCGGTCTCGATGGCATCGCCCTCGGAGATGCTGGTCACCCTGGCGATGACGACGTCGCTAGCCTGGCGCGTGGCCTGACGGAGGGTGCGGGGGTGGTGGTACCAGAAAGCGTGGAAGCGGGGCGTGCCGCCCTCTTCCTCGTGGCCCTCGTTCACGGATTCCATCGACGAGCCGGCCACCCGGTTGGCGTACATCGAGCCGATTTCGTTGATGTTCCCCTGGACGATCTGGTAGTGGGTGCCGATGTCGTACCAGTAGCCGCCGCCCATGCAGCCGCCGTCATTGGAGTGATCGAGGCCGAAGGTGTGGCCGACCTCCTGGCAGTGGACGCCGCGGGCAGCGTTCGCGGTCCACGAGTAGTAGGTGTTCAGCTGCGCGGTCGCCCTGAGGATGGTGCAACCACTGTAGTTGGTGATGCTGGCGAGACCGCCCCAACCGGTGTTGCCGGAGTTGGCGTTGAAGACATAGGTCTCCTCGCCCGAGCTGACCGAAGAGAGATTGAGGATGGTCAGGTTGTTCCAATCGCTGACCGCCTGGCTGGCGTTACTGGCAGTATTGCGGATCCTCACATTGCGGTCCGCTTGAATCCAGCAACCCCACCGCTTCGCCTGTGCGGCTTCCCCCGCCAGTCCGGCGATGAGCAAAGTCGCAGCAATGAAAACTGATTTCCTGTTCATGATCCTTGCCTCCGTGTTGACGTATCCACGTCAAAAAAGGTTGACCTTTGCGCCCCCGAACTGCACATGGGGCACTCCTGACACACCGGCTCCACTGCGCCATGCGGCGGTGGAACCCAGAACACCTTCTGACTCCTTCCGTCTCCGTGACTTCACTCCGAAATCAGCGCACACCTGTCGCGCGCTCAGAGCTCACGCCTGGAAAGGACGACCTGACTGGCCTTCAGAAATTCTGTTCAACTTCCCGGGGCCTCCGAGTTGTCCTCGGCAGCCCCTGACCACTTGCTTCTACTAGTTGTGGTGCACCGGCCCGGAAAAACGGGACATGATCATGTCTGGTTTTTCGAGATCCGATTCTCGGCGCTGCTGCCCGGAAAGGACCTCAAGGACCTCAAGGACCTCAAGGACAGCGGAACGGTGGCTCTTGCGTCCTTGGTGTCCTTGAAGTCCTTGCTGTCCTTGAAGTCCTTCAGCTTTTTTGCCAGTTGCTCTTGTTCCGTTCTTGGAGGCGCGCTCGGGTCATGCGCTCGCGCAGGCCGCCTTCCTTGACAAAGGCATCCTCCAAGTGCCGGAGCTGGCGGGTGAGCAGGTAGCTGGCCACGCGGATCAGGCCGACTATGACATTGGCTGAGATCGCTGGATCGGGGTTCTCGATACCCTTGCGGAACGTCTCGTAGGTCGCACCCGGGATCTGGTTCAGCTTGCGGAGCCGGAGCGCGTAGACGTGCTCCGCGGGCCATTCCTCGAAGTCGCGTGTCCGCAGGAAATCGCGGTAGTCAGTTAGAAGCTCTTCGAGGCTGGAGCGCGCTACGCTCGTCAGCTTGATCTCGGTCTCCTTCGAGGTGGCCGCGGCCATGCTGCCTTCCACGATGTTCTGCTTGCCCGAACGCGCCGCCTGGATCATCTGATCATGGGTGCGGCTGCGCTTGTCGATGAAGCGGTCGCAGAAGTAGACCGTGGCGTCGTAGACGATCTCGGCCTTCTGGTAGGAAAGCAGGCTCTTGTAGCCGCCATGCGGCGGGATGAAGCCCTTGCTCATGGCAGGTCTCCGAGAGACTTGTCTTTGAGGTCCTTGTCGTGTCCTTGAGGTCCTTTGGCGTGTCTAGCCTATACCAAGACCGCCGCGAAGCAGCAATTCACGCTGGCCGCGATTCGCATGACACCAGAGACACGAAGGACTCCAAGGACAGTGTAGCTCTAGAGTTTGGGGTCCTTGTTGTCTTTGAAGTCCTTATTGTCCTTCAGCCGGATCGCGCAACCTCCCCTACCCCTTAGCCTCCCGTAGCCGGCAGGATGCCGGCGCTCCCAGGGAAAACGAGACCTACCAGATCTCAACGCCGGCCGTACGTCTCGTTCGCCTCGGCCGCGGACTCCTGCAGGATTGTCGCGAGGCCCGGCGGGACCTGGGCGAAGGTGCCATTGCGCAGCCGCACCCTGGCCGGCAGCCCCACAGGCGAACGGCTGAAGAGCATGCCGAAGATCGACAGCGCCACGAGGAACGATCCGGTCGGGGACGGATGTTCGCGGTCCTTGCGGTAGAGAGGGATGTTGGGATCCCGCCTCCAGGCCGCCCGCCACGCCTCCCCCGCCGGGATCATCATGCCGTCCACGTCCTCGGCGGCGAGCTGGTAGGAGGTCCGGACCTCGTCGAAGTACGCGAGCCGGTCTTCGCCGGGCCAGACCATGTAGAGCGCGGGCCTCGCACCCGCCTCGCGGATGTGGCCGGCCAGGCGGCGGCCCCACTCCCGCATGTTCCTGCGGCTCGCAGGCAGGGTCGAGGGACCCTGCTGCATCACCACGAAGTTCCAGCTTCCTTTCCGGATCGTGCTCAGCGCGGCGCCGCGGTTGCAGTGGTCCTCGAAGCTGAAGCCGCCCTTGGCGACCGTCATCACCTCGACGCTCTTCCCCACTTCGCCGGCGAACGCCTGCACCAGAAGGGGCATGTCGTTGTTGTAGGTCAGGCTGCTGCCCAGGAAGAGGACGCGCAGGCCCGGCGCGGACCCGGGCCGGGGTGCGCCCGGCCCGGGTCCGCGTTGCGGGAGGCGTTCCCTCACTGGATGATCCGGGATGCCGCCCCGGAGCGCTCCGCGCGCGATTTGCGAAGGTCGCGCGTGATGTTGATCCGCTTCATCCAGCGGTCGTTTCCGTCGTAGCGGGCTTTGAAGGCGCGGCGGCCGTGGACCGCCTTGAAGTTGTCGATGAAGCAGATGTCGCCCGGCTGGAGCAGGAGGTCGCCGATCTGCTCGTCGACCGCCTTGATCAGCGCTTCGAGCGCCTGCTGCGCCCGCGGGTTGTCCTCGATCGGGTCCATGAAGTAGTAATCGATGCGGATGTAGGGCGAGCGCGGATCGCCCGAGAGCAGGGCGATCTTGTCGGGGTGCCGCTTCATCTGCTCGATGCGGCGGTAGACCTGCTGGAGCTCGTCGTCATCCTCCGGAGCGGCGTTCTCCTGCTGGTGCGAGTTGTCGGGCTTGATCGTATAGTGAGGCTCGAACAGCGTCTCCCAGTCCTGCGGGCTGAGCTTCAGGTTCTCGAGCGAGCAGAAGGTCGTGGGCACGGAGTCCGGATTGCGCAGGCAGAGCATGCCGAGGTAGTCGCCGCGCATCGGGTGGAAGGCGTCCTCGGTGTGCCACGTGATCGTCATTTCGCTGCCGGTGCCGATCTGCTCCTGCTCCATGCCCTTGATGGGCATCACGTCGTGGACGATCCGCCCCGCCTGCTGGGTCTTCCAGCCGATGGGCTCGCCGAGCAGCGAGCTGGCGAGGACGAGGAAGATCTCGTAGGCGAGCGCCGGCGAGTGCTTCTCGTCGGGGCGGTTCCAGTGGACGGGCGTGGGGCCGATCTCCTCTTCGTCGATCGGGAACCCGGAGATGATCAGGTGCGCGGTGTCGGGCTCCGTCAACCGGAACTCGACGAGCGCCGCCCGCAACCGCCGGGGAAGCTCCTGGGCCCATACCGGGGCATGGCTCAGGAGCTCCGGGTCTTCCACCGAATCGAACTTCGCCGCGATCTCGTCGACGAGCTTCTTGATCGCAACGACCTCGTCGCCGTCGAGGACGAAGCGGTTCAAGGATGCCGCGGTGCCTGCCGGAACGGGCTCTGTGATGAGCGCCATGTCAAACTCCTTGTCTAGTACAGGAACGCATAGCCGACCTTCAGGAAGAAGGAGCGGTTGGTCTGCGTGATGTCGATGCCGTCCTCCCCGAAGCGGGTGTCGTCGTAGCCGGCGAACAGCACGGTCTGGGGGTTGAGCTTGTACGAGAAGAGGAACTGTCCGAAGACGTCCTCTTCGTTGATCGCGCCGCGGTTGAAGTCCTGATACTGGATCACGGCGCGCACGAAGGTGCGGACGTTGAACTGATACACGATCCGGCTCTGGGCGATGTCCACGTCGAAGACCCGGTCGCCTTCGGCGTCGAGGCTCTGGCGCACGTATTCCAGTTGGAGGTTCAGCCCCTTGGCCAGCCGGAGCTGGAGGGCGGGGTTGAGGATCAGCGTGCTGCCGAGGCGCGCGGTGGCGAGGTCGATCTCGTCACCGAAGCGGGAGAACAGCGCGAAGCGGATCCGGCCGGTGGGATTGATGCCGAATTCCACGGTCTGCCGGTCGAGGTCGAAGGTCTTGCCGCGGTAGAACTCCTGGTTCTTCTGTACCCGCGCCTCGAGCGCCGACTGGTAGGGGCCGTTGATCGTGCCGAAGACTTCGGCGACCTCATCGGTGAGCGTGCCGCCGTGGTCCTCGGTGCGCAGGCCATGGACGCCGAAGCTGGCCTGGGCATACCAGGATTCCTTGGTGCCATAGATCACGCGCTCGTACTGCGCCTCGCCCGTCTTGACGTCGACGCGCGGGATGAAGCCGCTGTCGGCGCGGAAGAGCGGATCGAGGTCCTGATACTTGACGAAGCCGCGCCATTGCTTGGCGAAGTGGCCGTACTCGACGTGGAGGGCGTCGCCGTCGAAGGATTCGAAATCCCGCCCGAGCGCCGCGGACAGCTCCGGCGTGTACTGCGTGTCGGAGCTCAGGTACTGGACGCGCATGGTGTCGGACTTGGTGAAGCGGACGAGGCCGTCGAGGCCGGCCACCCGGTTGTGGTACTCGTCGCCCTCGCGCCCGGTGTAGAGCAGGCCGATGGCGGACCGCTCCCCCACGTCGCGGCGGTAGCGGAAGACGCCGGTGTCGGTGCTCTCATCCAGGAAGGCGCGCCGTGACGCCTGGTTGCCCGGGATGATGATGTTCGTGATGTCGTCCCGCGCGATGTAGGTGCCGAAGGTGTTCTTCCCTTCCTTGCCGTTGAGCTTCACGCCCCAGTCGGGCTCGGCCACGGTGCGGGTGAAGACGGCCTGGAGAGGGGTGATGTAGGTGTCGGCGCCCTCCAGGAAGAAGGGACGCTTTTCCGGGAACTGCAGGGCGAAGCGGGTGTTGACCGCGAGCTGCAGCGCGTCGGCCTCGATCTGGGAGAAGTCCGGGTTGATCGTGCCGGTGACGCTCATGTTGGGGGTGATGCCCCACTTCGCGGTGACGCCGGGCTCGAACTCCGTTTCCCCGGACTCCAGGTTGCCGTCCGGGAAGGCGTCGATCTCGTCGTTGCGCTGCGCGGTCACCGTAGGGGTGATCTCGATGTTCTTCCCCTGGGTCATGCCCTGGAAGCCGGTGATCTTGTTTTCCTCGCACAGGGTGCAGTCGCGCGAGCGGTTGGTGAAGCGCGAGGAGATGCGGTGCCGCACGTTGCGCGGGTAGCTGCGGAAGAATTCGATGCCCCAGGTCTGCGGACCCTGGGTGCGCGCGAAGCGGAGCTGGCGGAAGGGGATGCCGACTTCGATCACATAACCGGTGTCGGTGATCCGTCCCTCGGAGGCCCAGATCGCGTCCCAGGTGAAGTCTTCCGTCCCTTCGATCTCGCTGAACGCGGCGTCCACCTGCACGCCGCGCGGGTTGACGCGGAACTGGAACGCCTGGCGCTCGTCGTTGAACGTGTCGATGGTGATGCCGACGTGGTCGTCCTGGACGAAGGTGCCGACCAGGTCGCGGTCCATCAACTGGGCGCGGATCGCCTTCGGGTTGGGATCGCTGGCCTTGAAGGCGATGTAAAGGGTTTCCTCGTCGAAGGTGACCAGCGCGTCGGTCGCGACCGGCGGCGTGACGTTGTCTCCGGGGAACCACTCATAAGGCAGATCAACGACGGTGGCGTTCTCCCAGCCAGCGTCGTCGAGCACGCCGTCGACGCGGATCGGGGAGCTGGTCGGACCGACCTCGAAGCGGCGTTGCACGCCGGTATTTTCAACCGGAGCAGCGGCCGGAGCCGGAACCGGGGCGGCCGGAGCAGTCTGGGCCGGAGCCGGGGCCGGCTCCGTCACAGCCGGAGCCGCGGGAGGAGGAGAAGCTGCGGGTTCTTGCGCCGAGGCGTTCCCGGCGAGCATCAGGATGAGGCATGCCGCGGCGAGGAGAGCAGCGCGGACGTTCAAAGCAACGGATTTCATCTTCAATTCATCTCCACAAAAGGGTGATCGATCAGGCCTGCGCCGCGGCTTCCTTGGGAGCTTCCGCCTCGGGTGCCGGCTCCGGCTTCGGCGCCGGCTTGCGGTAGGCGTCGGGCAGCTCGGCCTCGACGTTGCGCACGCGCGGATTGAGGAAGCCCACCAGAGCGGTCACCGCGGGGACGATGGCCATGGTCAGGAGCATCAAGCCGATGCCGCGGCCCGGACCTACGCCGACCACGCGGCCGACCGAGTCGGACAGCGCGCCCCCGGGCATGAGGGCCGGGTTGAACACCTTGTCGGCCAGCGGGCCGGCCGAGAAGTCGCCGATCGGCACCGTGAACTGGGCGATCATGCGGCGCACCGCGAAGACGCGTCCCTGCACGTCGTGCGGGGTCTTGAGCTGCCAGATCGCCTGGCTCGACGCGTTCATGATCGGCAGGCCGATGTACCAGCACAGCACGCCCGCGCCCACCAGGTAGAGATTGGGCTTGATGCCGACCATCACGAACCAGACGCTCAGGGCCGCCCAGGCGAGCAGCACGCCATGGACCTTCTTCTTGAACCCGCCGGTGGCGGTCATGATCGCTCCGCCGATGAGCGTGCCGACGCCGACGAGCGACATGATCGTGCCCACCGCGGCCTTGTTGGCGAAACCGAGCACCATCGGCAGGACGGCGACGCCGCACATCGACATCACCAGGTTGACGCAGGCGAACAGGAGCAGGAGGTTGAGCAGGCCGGGACGCTCCTTGATGAAGACCCAGCCGAAGGCCGCTTCCTTCCAGATCGAGCCCTTGGCGCGCCGGCCCTCGGCGCTCTCCTCCGGCCGCGGGATCTTGACCAGGAGCAGCGCGGAGGCGGCGAACAGGAAGGTGGCGAAGTCGATCAGCAGGATGTTCCTGAGACCGATCCAGATCATCAGGGCGCCGGAGATGGCGGGCGCCGCGATCAGGTTGATCGACTGGCCGAGCTCGAGGAGGCCGTTGACCCGCGGGTAGTCCTTGCGGGCGACCAGCATGGTGACGGAGGCGATGTAGGCCGGCCACTGGAAGGTGCCCAGGATCGAGTTGAAGAACACGCCGATGTAGACGTGCCAGACCTGGAGCTGGTTGGTCGAGAGCAGGTACGCGTAGGCGAGCACGGTGAGAGCGGGGCCGAGGTCGGTGAAGAACATCACCCACTTGCGGTCCCAGCGGTCGACGTAGGCACCTGCAATGGGACCGATCAGGATGCCGGGCAGACCTGCGAAGACGATGGTCAGCGTGTACTGGGTGACGGAATGCGTGTGCTCCAGCACCCACACGCCGAGCGCGAATCCGGTCAGGCCTGAGCCGATCAGCGATACGAGCTGACCGAGCCACATGGTGCCGAATGTCTTGAAATCGGTCTTCTCAATTGGTGCCATTGATTTCCCTTCGAGCTTAAGAAGCGGCGCCAGCGCCGCGGGTCCGGTAATCGTTCACGAACCAGCGCAGTACGTCTCCGCAACGCTGCGCCAGCGCCTTGACAGTTTCGACCTTGTGCAGGTTTGTGTTGTGTTCCCACTTGATCAGCATCTTGTCCTTGTTGACGTAGACGCCGATCGTGATCGGGCAGAGTCTCCGGGTATGCCGGTCCTGGTGATAGCCGCCGAACGTGTCGGCCTTGGTCAGCCGTCCGAGCTCCTTCGTGTTGTCCGGGCCGAGGTAGTTGAAGAACACCTGCGGCTCCAGGGCTTTGTTCATGTGCGCCACGACGTCGGGATCGCTGCTCAGATAGCGCAGGATGCCGAAGCCGGTGCCGCCGTGCGGAATGCGGCGGAGCTGGCGGTTCAGCTCGCGCGCGCTTGCGATCAGATCCGGGTCCGGTCCCATGTCGAGCAGCACCGGGTAGATCGTGTTGAACCAGCCCACCGTGCGGGTCAGGTCCATGTCGTCGTAGAGCGCCTCGCGCCCGTGTCCGAGGAGCGAGACCGGCAGCGAGCGCGTGCCGACCCAGCTTTCGAACGCGGAGAGGACGGCGGTCACCAGCACGGCGTCGATCTGCACGCCGAGGAACCGCGGCACCCTGGAAAGGAGGATCTCGGTCTCCTCCAGGTCGAACTCCGCGGGCTGGAAGCGCGCCGCCACCCAACTGTTCGGCCCGATCTCGTGATCCATCGGGAACCGGGGAGGGTTGTGCGGCGCCTGCGCCAGCCAGTAGTCCAGCTCCTGCTGCGGCATGCCGCCGGGCTTCGCGCGCTCCGCCAGGCGTTCCGCCCACTGCCGCGCCGAGGTCGTCTTGCGCGGCACCTCGATCGGCTGTCCGGCTTCGAGCCTGAGGTACGCGGCGTCCAGGTCGTCCAGCAGGATGGGCCAGGAGTTGATGTCGCCGGACATGTACTGCGCGGCAATGTGGAGAAATCTCACCTTGCCCGGCTCGAAATCGAACAGGGCGATCCGCACCAGATTGCCTTCGGACATCTTGCAGCTTACCACCAGTTGGCGCACGGCCGCGGCCATCGCCTTGAACCGGTTTTCCTCGGGGACGGACGAGAGGTCGACGCTCAGCACGTTGACGGGAGCGCCCGGCGGGTCGATGAAGAGGCTCATGTCCTTTCCATCCCCCACCGTGCGCACGCGCAGGTTGTCGTGGTGGAGCATGACGTGCTCCATGGCGCGCCGGAACAGATCGACCCGCAGGTCGCCGTCCTTGGGCTCGAACAGCATGCCGATGGTGTGGAAATCGGGGTTGGGGTGCTGCTGCTCCAGGAAGTGGAGCTGCGCCGGCGTCCACGGGAGCGGCCCCGAGTACGGCTCCTGCTCCGCCAGGATCTCGATGGTGCCCGCGACCGTCGCCAGCTCGGCCACGGTGCGGTGCTGGAAGACCTGCTTGGTGGTGATGCCCATGGCGGCCTTGTTCGCCTTGGTCACCACGCGGATGACCAGCAGCGAGTCGCCGCCGAGCTCGAAGAAGTCGTCGTTGATGCCGACCCGCTCGAGGTTGAGGAGCTCCTGCCAGAGGCCGCAGAAGAACTCTTCCTTCTCGTCGCGCGGCGCTACATATTCGCGGGCGGCGGTGGCGCGGTCCGGAGCCGGCAGGGCGCGGCGGTCCACCTTGCCGTTGGGCGTCAGCGGCATCGCCGGCAAGAAGGTGTAGAGGGCGGGCACCATGTACTCCGGCAGCTTGTCCTTGAGCCAGGCGCGGAGATCGGTCACGGTGGGCGCTTCCGCGCCGGGAGTGATCACTGCATAAGCAGCGAGCTGCTTGTTGCCCGGCGTGTCCTCACGCGCCACGACCACGCCCTGGGCGATCGCGGGGTGCTGCTCGAGCGCGGATTCGATGTCGCCGAGCTCGATGCGGAAGCCGCGCACTTTCACTTGATGATCGATGCGGCCGAGGAAGTCGATGCGGCCGTCGGCCAGTTGCCGGGCGAGGTCGCCCGTCCGGTAGAGGCGCGCGCCCGGCTCCCGCCGCTGATCAGCAAACGGATGGGCGATGAACTTCTCGGCGGTGAGGTCCGGCCGGCCGCGGTAGCCGCGCGACAGGCCCGCGCCGCCGATCAGCAGCTCGCCGGGCACTCCGACCGGCACCGGGTTGAGCTGCCGCGAAACGAGATAGATCTCGGTGTTGTCGAGCGGGCGGCCGATGGTGATCGGTCCCGCGGATTCCACCCGGTCGAGCGTCGACCAGATCGTCGCCTCGGTGGGCCCGTAGACGTTCCACAGCGAGCCGCAGGCGCCGAGGAGCTGGTTCGCCAGATCGCGCGGCAGCGCCTCGCCGCCGCAGAGGATCTTGAGGTTGCGGTCCCCCAGCCATCCGGCCGCGAGCAGCAGGCGCCAGGTCGCGGGCGTGGCCTGCATGGCGGTGACGCCCTTCTGCTCCAGGATTTCCTTGAGCTTCTCGCCGGCCTGCGTGGTCTCGCGCGAGACCAGCAGCAGCCGCGCGCCGCAGACGAGCGGCAGGTAGAGCTCGAGGCCCGCGATGTCGAACGAGAGCGTGGTCACCGCGAGCAGCGTGTCCGCGCTCGTCAGCCCGGGCTTCTTGCTCATCGAGTTGAGGAAGTTGACCACGGCCGAGTGCGGGATCTGCACGCCTTTCGGCTTGCCGGTCGAGCCGGAGGTATAGATCACATAAGCCAGGCTCTGGGCCGAGGAGCCGCTTTCGAACGGCTCTCCGCTCTCCGCCGCAATGATCGCGGCGTCGCGATCGACCGCGACGACCCGGGCGCCGTGCTCGGGCAGCCGTTCCAGGAGGCTTTGCTGCGTGACCAGCACGGGCACCCGCGAGTCCTCGAACATGTGCGTGAGGCGCTCTTTCGGGTACTCCGGATCGATCGGCACGTAGGCGCCTCCCGACTTGAGCACCGCGAGCACGCCGACCAGCATGTCGAGCGAGCGCTCCATGGCGAGGCCCACCAGGATGTCCGTCCCCACGCCGAGCCCGCGCAGGTAGCGCGCCAGGCGGTTCGCCCGTCGGTCGAGCTCGCCATAGGTCAGTCGGCTCTCCTCGAACTCGACCGCGATTGACTCCGGCGCCTGCTTGACCCGCTCCTCGATCCAGCCGTGGAGCGTGGTGGGAGGAATCTCGGCCCGGGTCGCGTTCCAGTCCACGAGCACCTGGCGGCGCTCTTCGTCGGAGAGCAGCGGCAGCTCGGAGAGCCGCACGTCGGGGGTGACTGTCACCGTCTCGAGCAGCCGCGTGTAGTGGCCGATCAGGCGCGTGATCGTCGCGCGGTCGAAGAGGTCGGTGTTGTACTCGACGAAGCCGTCGATCCCCTTGGCCGTATCGGTCAGGTAGAACGTCAGCTCCGTCTTCGAGGTGCGGCTGTCGATCGCGACCGGCCTGAGCTTCAGGCCCGGCAGGTCGAGAGCCTCGCCCGGCGCGTTGAGCAGGATGAGCATCACCTGGAACAGCGGCGTGCGCGCCATGTCGCGGGGCGGATTGAGCTCCTCGACCAGCTTCTCGAAAGGGACGTCCTGATGGGCGTAGGCATCGAGCGAAACATTGCGCTCGCGGCCCAGCAGCTCGCGGAAGGTCGGGTCGCCCGACAGGTCGGTGCGCAGCACCAGGCTATTGGCGAAGAAGCCGATCAGCCCCTCGATCTCGGGCAGGCGCCGGTTGGCGATGAGCGTGCCGACCGAGATGTCCTCCTGGGTCGTCCAGTGGTGCAGGAGGGCCTTGAAGGCGGCGGTGAAGACGATGAAGAGCGTCGAGCCCTCGCGCTGGGCGAAAGCCTTGAGGCTCTGTTGCAGCCGGTCCTCGAAGACCATGGGGACGGCGACGCCGTTGTGGGTGCGCACCGCCGGACGCGGCCGGTCGGTGGGCAGCTCCAGCGGCGGCACCGAGCCGAGCTGCCGGCGCCAGTAGGAGAGCTGCTTCTCGAGGATCTCGCCCGACAGCCAATGCCGCTGCCAGATGCCGAAGTCGAGATATTGGATCGGCATCTCGGGCAGGGGCGAAGGGAGCCCGGCCGCGAAGGCGTCGTAGACCGCGGTCAGCTCGCGGGCGAAGATGCCCATGGACCAGCCGTCGTAGGCGATGTGATGGACGTTGTAATAGAGCAGGTATTCGCGCTCTCCGCTGCGGAAGAGCTTCGCCCGCATGAGCGGCCCGAGCGTCAGGTCGAAAGGCTCCTTGGCGTCGGCGGCGGCCATGCGCAGCGCTTCGGGCCAGGCCTCTTCGATGGTTTTTACACGTTCGCGGGCGTCGACGAAGGGCACTTCCATGTCGACCACCTGGGCGATGACCTGGGCGGGCTCGCCTTCCACGGAGCGGAAGGTGGTGCGCAGGGTCTCGTGGCGGCGCACGACCTCGCGCAGGGCGCGCTGCATGACCTCGCGGTCCAGGTCGCCCTCGATGCGGAACGCCTGCGGGATGTTGTACTCCGGGCTCTCGGGCTCGAACTGGTTCAGGAACCAGAGGCGCTGCTGAGCGAACGAGAGCGGATAGGTCTCGCTCTCGCGCGGCAGCTTGGGGATACGCAGTATTTCTTCAGCCTGCTCCTTTTCCTTCTCCCTCTGCTTCTGGAGCTGCTGGAAGAGGAGCGCGCGCTTCTCGAGCGGAAGCTCGGCGATGCGCTTGGCGATATCGGTTTCCGTCATCTGAATCTCCGTGTTGTGTGTGGAGCGCGAGGCCGGTCGGCATTCCGGTCAGACGGGCTCGCCCTCCAGCTCTCTCAGCAGCCTGGCCAGTAGGTCATCGTCAGCCTGCTCCAGCTCTTTTAGGATGATGGCTTCGGCCAGACCGGCTACCGTCGGGCTGTCGAACAGGGTGCGCAGGGGCAGGTCCACGCCGAAGGCCTTCTTCATCCGCGAGAGAACTTGAGTCGCCAGGAGCGAATGGCCTCCCAGCTCGAAGAAGTTCTCACGGGCGCCGATCCGCTCCAGTTTGAGCACCTCGGCCCAGATCTCGGCGAGGCGCTCCTGCACCGGACCTTCCGGCGCCACGAATTCCTTTCCCAGGGTTGGACGGCTGGCATCGGGAGCCGGCAGGGCCCTACGATCCACCTTGCCGTTTGCGGTGAGCGGCAGGGCGGGCAAGGGCACGAACCAGGCCGGGATCATGTAGTCCGGCAGCTCTTTCGCCAGTACGGCCCGCAGATCGGAGGCGCTCACCTCTTCCCCTACATACCAAGCGACGAGCGCGTCCTCGCGCACCAGGACGATCACTTGGGAGACCGCGGGATGGCGGGAGAGCACCGCCTCGATCTCGCCCAGCTCGATGCGGAAGCCGCGAATCTTCACTTGATGGTCGATGCGGCCCAGGTACTCCAGGTCGCCGTCCGGCAGCCGGCGGGCGAGGTCGCCCGAACGGTAGAGGCGCGCTCCTGGCGCGCCGAAAGGATCGGGGACGAAGCGCTGCGCCGTGAGCTCTGGCCGTCGGAGATAGGCCTGCGCGACCCCCTCGCCGCCCACCACGATCTCGCCCGGCACGCCGATCGGCTGAAGCTGCAGATCGGGATCGACCACGTGGAGCGTGAGGTCGGGGATCGGCACGCCGACCACGCTCCCCCGTCCCGCCGCGAGATCCGCCTGGAGGATCGGCCGATAGGTCACGTGCACCGTGGTCTCGGTGATGCCGTACATGTTGACCAGCAGCGGGCGCTCGTCGCCATGCCGCTTGAACCAAGGGGCGAGGCTCGGCAGGTCCAGGGCCTCGCCGCCGAAGATCACCCGCCGCAGCGCTAGGTCCGGCGCGGCTGTTCCCAGCACGGACTCCTCCGCCCAGAGGAGCTGCAGGAAGGCCGACGGCGTCTGGTTGAGCACGGTGACCCGCTCGTTGCGCAGCAGGGCATAGAACGCCTCGGGCGAGCGGCTCTCCCAGAAGGGGACCACCACCAGACGGCCGCCGTAGAGCAGCGCGCCCCAGATCTCCCAGACCGAGAAGTCGAACGCGTAGGAGTGGAAGAGCGTCCAGACGTCGTCCGGCCCGAAGCCGAACCAGGGGTCCGTCGCGGTGAACAGGCGCGTCACGTGGCCGTGCGGGATGACGACTCCCTTGGGACGGCCCGTGGAGCCCGACGTATAGATCACGTAGGCCGGCAGCTCGGGGTCGGACGGCAGATCGAGCAGGTCTAACCGACGGGAGCTGCGCGCCGCGATGGCCGCATCCTCTCTATCCAGGGCGATGAGGCGGAGGTTCGTCGGCAGCCCGCCCGCCTGTGCCTCCCGCGTCAGGACCACGCTGACGCCGCTGTCCGCCAGGGCGAACGCGAGGCGCTCCGCGGGATAGGACGGATCGAGCGGCAGGTAGCCGGCTCCGGCCTTGAGGGTCGCCAGAAGCGCCACGACCAAATCGAGCGAGCGCTCGAAGCAGAGGCCTACCAGGTCTCCGGTCCGGACGCCCGCGGCGAGGAGGTGATGGGCGAGGCGGTTGGCGCGCTCGTCCAGCTCGCGATAGCTGAGCGCGTCCCCGCCGGAGGAGACGGCCGGACGATCCGGCGTGCAGTCCACCTGGGCCTCGAACAAACGATGGATGGCGGCCCTCCCCCGCTCGGCCGGCGGAGCCGGGTTCCACTCGGCGAGCTGGCGAAGCTCGGCCGCGGTCATCAGCGGCAGCTCGGAGACGCGCCGTGCCGGGTCCTCCAGCATCGCCGTCAGCAGGGTGACGAACGAGCCGGAGAAGCGGTCGATCGTGGAGGCGTCGAAGATCTCGGTGCTGTACTCCACGAAGATTGCGGCCTGCTCGTCGTCGGCCTGGAAGGCCAGCGTCAGGTCGAACTTCGCCGTGCCGCTCGCAACTCCCACAGGGGACACCCGGAGTCCCTCGGCCACGAAGTCCTGCTTGGGCAGGTTCTGGAACGCGAGCGCCACCTGGAAGAGCGGCGTATGGCTCATGCTGCGCTCGGGCGCCAGCTCCTCGACGAGCTTCTCGAACGGCACGTCCTGATGGGCGTCGGCGTCGAGCACGACCTCGCGGAGCTGCTCGACGAGCGAGCGCGCCGCCGCGCCGCGTTCCACGTCGCAGCGCATCAGCAGGGTGTTCACGAAGAAGCCGATCAGCGGCTCGACCTCGACCCGGTTGCGCCCCGCGACCGGTACGCCGACCGCGAAGCTCCCCTGCCCGGTGTAACGGTGCAGCAGGGCGGCGAAGCCGGCGAGCAGCACCATGAACGGCGTCGCTCCCAGGCGGCGGCCCGTCACCCTGAGCCCCTGGGAGATCTCGCCTTCCAGCACGGCGCGGCGGTTGGCTCCCTGCCAGGTGCGCACCGCAGGCCGCGGCCGGTCGGTCGGCAGCTCGATCAGAGGCGGCAAGCCGCGCAGCCGCTCGCGCCAATGGGCAAGCTCCTTCTCCAGGATCTCGCCCTGAAGCCACTGGCGTTGCCAATGTGCGAAGTCCGCGTACTGGATCGTCAGCGCTGGGAGAGCCGCGGGCTTGCCGCCCACGAATTCGGCATAGAGCGCGGCGGTCTCGCGCACGAAGATGGGCAGCGACCAGCCGTCGCTGATGATGTGGTGCATGGTGACGAGCAGCACGTGCTCGTCCGGGGAGAGGCGCAGCAGCTTCGTCCGGAGGAGCGGGCCTTTTTCCAGCGAGAACGGACGGCGGACCTCCTCGGCCATCCACAGCCGGGCTTCCTCGCTCCCGTCGAGATCGACGATCGGAAGAGTCATCTCGCTCGGGGTCGCCGGCGGATGGATGATCTGGAACGGCCGGCCTTCGACGTCGCCGAACGTGGTGCGCAGAGCCTCGTGCCGCCGCACGACCTCCGTCAAGGCGGCGGACAAAGCCGTGGTGTCGAGCTCTCCCTGCAAATGGAGCGAGAGCGGGATGTTGTAGGTAGCCCGGTTCGGATCGAGATGATCCAGGAACCAGAGCCGCTGCTGGGAGAACGACAGGTCGAGCATCCCGTCCCGGGAAACGGGCTCGATGCGTGGCGCACCCGCCTCTCCCCCCTCGCGCCGAAGATCCTCGATGCGGCGTGCCAGGGCGGAGAGAGTCGGGCTTTCGAAGATCGCGCGCAGGGGCAGCTCGACGGTGAACCGCTCGCGCACCCGGGACACGACCTGTGTTCCGAGCAGCGAGTGGCCGCCAAGGTCGAAGAAGTTGTCGTTCGCTCCGGCCCGTGGCACGCCCAGCACCTCGCACCAGATGCCCTCGAGCATCTCCTCGGCCGCGGTCTGCGGAGCGACGAACACGCCTCCGATCTCCGTTCGCTCGCTCACAGGATCCGGCAGGGCGCGGCGGTCCACGCGGCCGTTCGAGGTGAGAGGCAGCGAATCCATCAGAACAAGGGCAGCCGGGATCATGTGGTCGGGCAGGCTCTCGCGCAGGAAGTCGCGTAGATCCTTCACCGTCGCCGAGCTGCCGGGCACGAGCGTGGCGTAGCCCACGAGCCTCTTGCCGACCGGGCCGTCCTCCCGGACCAGCACGATGCAGTCCTTGACCGCCGGATGGCGGGCGAGCACCGTGCCCACCTCTTCGGGCTCGACACGGAAGCCGCGGATCTTCACTTGATCGTCGCGCCGGCCGAGATATTCGAGATCGCCCGAGGGCAGCCAGCGGCCGACGTCGCCCTGGCGGTACATCCGCTGCCCGGGGCCGTAGCCCATCTCCTCGGCGAACGGATCGGGGATGAAGCTCAGGGCTGTCCGGTCAGGCCAGTTGGCGTAGCCGCGCGAGACGTTCGGACCCGCGATGTAGATGTCGCCCGGCACTCCAACCGGCACCGGCTCAAGGCCGGCGTCGAGCACGTAGGCGCGGCAGTTCTGGATGTTTTTTCCTACCGGCACCCGCGCGCCGGCCCGGAAGCGGGGCAGGTCCTCCACGCCCGGCTCGTAGACCACGGTGGTGACGGTGGCCTCGGTCGAGGCGTAGCTGTTGTTGAGGCGCACCCGGTCGCCGACCAGCTCCAGCCACTCCGCCACGCGCTCGGGCAGGGCCTGCTCCGTGCCGATCACGACCAGGCGCAATGGCGGAGGAGGAGGCGTCTGCGAGCGGTGCATCTCCCCCACCCACTCGTGCCAGTAGGCCGTGGGCAGGTCCATGGCGGTGATGCCGTAGCGCACGATGAGGTCCGACAGCTCCGAGAACGAGGGGAACAGGCCGGGAGGCCGCGGCACCACGCCGCCGCCCATGAGCCAGGTCGGGAAGATCTCCTCGGAGGTGATGTCGAAGCTGATCGACGTGAACTGCAACGTCCTGTCCTTTGGCCCCATGCGGTAGCGAAGGGCGCAGGAGGTGACGTGGTTCGCCATCGCGCGATGGGGCACGGCGACGCCCTTGGGCCGGCCGGTGGAGCCCGAGGTGTAGACAATGTAGGCGAGGCTCTCGGGATGGATCTGCCAGTCCGGATCAGACGGGTCTTCCTCAGACAGATCGAGATGATCGAGGCAGATCACCTTCGGACCGTCGCTGATCTCAGGAAGCTTGGAAAGCAGGTGCTCCTGGGTGAGGAGCACGGGCATGGCCGTGTCCTCGATCATCAGGGCGAGCCGCTCCTGCGGATACTCCGGATCGAGCGGCACCCAGGCGCCGCCCGACTTGAGCACGGCGAGCAACGCCAGAGGCATCTCAAGCGAGCGCTCCACGCACAGGCCCACCGACATCTCGGGGCCGACGCCCAGCCGCCGCAGATGGCGGGCCAGGCGATTGGCCCGGCCATGCAGCTCCGCGAACGTCATCACCTGGTCCTCGAACAGCACGGCCGCGGCATCCGGCGTCCGGAGTGCCTGCTGCGCCAGACGGTAGAGGATGGGCGGCGGGAAGCCCGCGTTGGGCCGGTTCCAATCGATCAGGATCTGCTGCCGCTCTTCGGGAGAGAGAATCGGCAGCTCGCCGACGGCCCGGCCGGGCTCCTCTACCACCGCGGCGAGCAGCGCCTGGAAATGGCTGGCCATGCGCGCGACCGTCGCCTCCTGGAAGAGGTCGGTGCTGTACTCGAAGTAGCCGCTGAAGCCTCCAGGTAGGTCCACCATCTCCAATGTCAGGTCGATCTTCGCCAGCCGCCTCTCGACGCGCAGGGGTCCCAGCGTCAGCCCCGGCATCTTCAAAGAGCCTCCTCCAGCCCCCCCGCCGATATTCTGGAGCGCGAACACCACCTGGAAGAGCGGGTTGTGCGACAGGTTGCGATCCGGCTGCACCTCCGCGACCAGCTTCTCGAAAGGCAGATCGGAGTGGGCGAACACGGCCAGGGCCTCGCTCTTCACCCGGCCGAGCAGCTCGCGGAAGCTCAGACCGCGCCGCACCTCGGCGCGCACCAGGAGCGTGCTGGCGAAGCAGCCGACCACGTTCTCGAATTCGGTGCGGTTGCGGTTCGCGACCGGCACTCCGACGAGGAAGTCGCCCTGGCCCGTATAGCGGAACAGCAGCATGTCGAACAGGGTGAGGAGCGCCATGAACGGCGTGGCGCCCTCGGCCTGGGCGAGGGCCTTGAAGCGTGCGGCAACGGGATTGGGGACCTCGAACGTCACCGCGTCGCCGCGCGGCGTGGCCATGTGGCGCCGAGGATGGTCGGTCGGCAGCTCCAGGACGGGAGGGGCACCCTCCAAACGCTCGCGCCAGAAAGCGAGCTCCTGTTCGAGCGCCTCGCCTTTCAGACGCTCGGTCTGCCAGCGGGCGAAGTCCACGTAGCGCACCTTCGGCTCGGGCAGGGACGGCTCGGCCCGGTAGAGCGCTGTGAGCTCGCGCAGCAACAGCCCCTGCGACCAGCCGTCGCTCACGATGTGGTGGACGCACAGCAGCAGCGCGTGGTCCTGAGGGCCGAGCCGCAGGAGCCGGGCGCGGAACAGCGGCCCGCGCGCGAGATCGAACGGCTGGCGCGACTCCTCGCCCGCGAGCTCGATGGCGCGCGGCAGGATCTCCTCCTCGCTCAAGCCGGTCAGATCGACCACGGACAGGATTGACGGAAGCTCCGGATCGATCACCTGGCGGGGCTCTCCGGCCTCCGCCGGGAAGCGGGTGCGCAGAGACGCGTGGCGGCGCACGAGCTCCTTCAGGGCGCGCTCGAGGGCCGTCCGGTCGAGGACGCCGGTGAGCCGGATCGCACGGAACATGTTGTCGAGATAGGACCCGGGCTCGAGCTGGTCGAGGAACCAGAACCGTTGCTGCGCGAAGGACAGGGGGTGGGGCCCCACGGCCTCGGCAACCGGCTTGCGCTGCTGCGCAATACGGGCCAGAAGCGCGAGCTTCTCCTCGCGCGACAGCGCAGCGATATCGGTAGCCGTCTCGTTCAAGACTGCCCTCCATCCGCCATGCTTTCGCGAAGCAGGGCGTCCAGCTCGGCATCCGACATGGCGCTGGCGCGCGCCAGCAGGTCCTCTTCTTCCAGGCCCGGCAGCACGGTCACGGACACGGGCTTGGACAGAGCCATCTTTTCGTCCACGGCAGAAGCCATACCCTCAAGTGTCCGTTTGTCGAACATGAGGGACAGCGGCAGCTCGATCGAGAATGCGTTGCGCACCCGCGACAGGACGCGCGCCGCGGAGAGCGAGTGCCCGCCTAGATTGAAGAAGTCGTCGCTCACACCCACGCGCTCCACGCCGAGCACTTCCGCCCAGATGCCCGCCAGCACCTCCTCGGCCGGAGTGCGCGGAGCCACGTATTCCACCTCGTCCTCCACCCGGGCCGGATCGAGGCTGGGCAACGCGCGCCGGTCCACTTTGCCGCTCGGGGTGAGCGGCAGGCGCTCGAGCGCGACGAAGTCGGAAGGCACCATGTACTCGGGCAGCCGCTGGACGAGGAACGCCCGCAGCTCGCGCGGCCGGGGTTCCTCGCCTTCGGCCACCAGGTAGGCCACGAGCCGCCGGTCGCCAGGGCGGTCCTCCCGCACGACGGCGACACAGTCGCGGATGCCCGGATAGGCGGACAGGACCGTCTCCACCTCGCCGAGCTCGATGCGGAAGCCGCGAATCTTGACCTGGAAGTCGGCGCGGCCGAGGAACTCCAGGGCGCCGTCGCGCGGCCGGCGCCGCACCAGGTCACCGGTGCGGTACAGGCGGGCGCCCGGGCGGCTGGAGAAGCGGTGTGGCACGAAGCGCTCGGCCGTGAGGTCCGGGCGGCCGAAGTATCCGCGGGCCAGACCCTCGCCGCCGATGTACAGCTCGCCGGGCACGCCGTCCGGCATTGGTTCCAAGCCACGCTCGAATCGGTCGAGCAGGTAGACCTCGGTGTTGGCGATCGGACTGCCGAGGGGCACGGGGCGTCCGCTCTCGGGGTCCTCGGAGGCGACTCGATGGACGCTCGACCAGACCGTGGTCTCGGTCGGGCCATAGACATTCCACAGCGAGCCCACACGGCCGAGCAGCTCGCGCGCGAGGTCCGGCGGCAGCGCCTCGCCCCCGCAGAGCACCTTCAGGCCCGGCTGTCCCTGCCACCCGGTCTCCAGCAGAAGGCGCCAGGTGGCGGGCGTCGCCTGCATGACCGTGGCGCCGGAGCGCTCAACCCTGTCCACCAGGCGGGCACCGTCGATCACCGTCTCCCGATCCGCCAGCTCGACGCGCCCACCCACCGACAGCGGCAGAAAGAGCTCCAGCACCGCGATATCGAAGGAGATCGTGGTCACCGCGAGCAGGATGTCGTCCGGCGCGACCCCGGGCCGCTGCGCCATGGAGGCGAGGAAGTTGACCACGGCGCCCTGGCGGACGATCACCCCCTTGGGGCGGCCCGTCGAGCCGGAGGTATAGATCACGTAAGCCGGGTTCTCCGGCATCGCCAGCGCCACGGGATCGTCCACGCTCTCGCCGGCGAGGTCCGACTCGACGACGAGGGTGCGGGCGCCATGGGCGGGCAGCGTCGGGACCAGGCTCGATTGGGTCACCAGCACCGCGGCGCGGCTGTCCTCCAGGACCCAGGCCAGGCGGTCCGCCGGGTAGCTCGGGTCGAGTGGAATGTAGGCGCCGCCCGACTTGAGCACGCCGAGCAGGGCGGTCACCAGTGCCGGGGAGCGCTCCAGGCAGACCGCCACCCGCTCCTCCGGCCCGACGCCGAGCCGGCGCAGGCGGTGAGCCAGGCGGTTCGCCTGGGCGTTCAGCTCGCCGTAGGTGAGCGTCTCTTCCTCCATCGATACCGCGACGGCGCCGGGGCGGCGCGCCGCGCTCTCCTCGACGAGCTGGCTCACCAGCCGGGAGGGCGCCTCCGCCGCATCCGGCGCAGTATTGTTGCCGGCCAATACCACCGCGGCCTTCTCCTCGGGCGTGAGCAGCGGCAGCTCCGAGAGCCGCAGCTCCGGATTGCGCGCCGCCGCGGCCAGAATCGTGAGATAGCAGCCGACCATGCGCTCCATGGTGACTGCGTCGAAGAGGTCGGTGTTGTACTCCCAGTGCAGCAGGGCGTGGAGGTCTTCGGCGCTGGCGCTGCCGAGGCCGACGCGCTGCTCGGCGCGCGGAATGACGATGACGTTCAGGTCCACCTTGGCCGTGCGATTGCCGCGCACCAGGAACGAGCACTTGAGATCCGCGAAGTCGAGGTCCGGGACGCTGGCATCGTGGAAGTGGAACATCACCTGGAACAGCGGATTGCGGCTGATCTGCCGCTCGGGACGCAGCTCCTGCACCAGGCGCTCCAGCGGCATGTCCTGGTAGAGCTGGGTCTCGATCGACATCTCACGGACGCGATCGAGCAGCTCCGAGAATGTCGGATCGCCGGCCAGCTCGCCTCGCAGAACGAGGCTGTTGACCACCATGCCGATCATTCCATCGATCTCGCTCAGCCGGCGGTTGGCGTTGGTCGTGCCGACGAGAATGTCCTCCTGGCCGGTGTAGCGGTAGAGCATCGCGTAGTAGGCGGACAGCATGGTCATGAACAGCGTGAAACCCTGGCGGCGGCTGAAGGTGCGCAGCTCCTGGTAGAGCTCGGGCTCGATGCGCAGCAGGCGCATCTCGCCGGCGAAGGAGGGGCGGATCGGACGCGGGCGGTCGGTGGGCAGCTCCAGGGCCGTGGGGCTCCCGGCCAGCTTCTTCCGCCAGTAGTCGAGCATGTGGTCCATGGCCTCGCCCTCCATCCAGCCGCGCTGCCAGGCCGCGAAGTCCGCGTACTGCACCGGCAGCTCGGGCAGCGGCGACGGCTCGCCGGCCTTGAATGCGGTGTAGAGCGCCTTGATCTCGCGCAGCATCACGGCGAACGACCAGCCGTCGTGGACGAAGTGGTACTCGATCTGGATAAGCTCGTGGATCTCGTCCTCCAGCTGCAGCAGGGTCCAGCGCATGAGCGGCGGCTTCGTGACGTCGAACGGCTTCTGCATGGCCTCGGCGACCAGACGCTCGGACACGGCCCGGCGCTCCTCCGCCGGCACGCAGCGCAGGTCAATCAGCGGCAGCTCGATCGGACCCGCGGGCATGACCACCTGCACGGGCCGGCCGTCCACGGCCGGGAAGCTGGTGCGCAGCACCTCGTGGCGGCGGACGATCTCCTCCAGGGTGCGGTGGAGCGCGTGGACGTCGAGCGGGCCGTGGAACCAGATGGTGACGTTGAAGTTGTAGGCGATGTTGCCGCCCGGAGAGAGCTGATCGAGGAACCAGACCCTCTCCTGTGGAAATGAGAGCGGGATCGGGCGGTCGCGCGGCGCACGGCGGATGGGCGGCAGCTCCGGCACGTCCCCAGCCTTCTCGGCGCGCACCACCGCCTCGGCCAGGTCGGCCACGGTCGGCTTCTTGAACACCTCGACCATGGGCAGCTCGACGTGGAAGGACTGGCGCACGCGGGAGGCGAGCTTCGCCACCAGCAGAGAGTGGCCGCCGAGCTGGAAGAAGTCGTCGTGGATGCCGACGCGCTCGACCCCCAGCAGGTCGGCCCAGATCCCGACCAGCATCTCCTCCACGTGGTTGCGCGGCGCGGCGAAGTCGATGCCGAGATCGGCCCTCACCTCGTCCGCCTCCATCCGGGCGACCGCGCGCCGGTCCACCTTGCCGCTGGGCGTGCGCGGCAGTTCGTCGAGGAACGAGAAGACGGAAGGCATCATGTATTCGGGCAGGACCTCCTGGAGGGCGGAACGGAGCTCGCCCACGGTCGGCGCAGCTTCCCCCTCCTGCGTCTCCTGCGGCACGACCCAGGCGACAAGGCGCTTGCCGCCGCCGCGTGCCTCCTGGGCTACGACCACCGCGTCACGGACCGTGGCGACGGAGCGCAACGCTGCTTCGATCTCGCCCAGCTCGATGCGGTAGCCGCGCACCTTGACCTGGTTGTCGGTACGGCCGCGGAACTGGATGTCCCCACCCGGCAGGAGACGCACGAGGTCGCCTGTGCGATAGAGGCGGGCGCCGGGCTCGCCCGAGTAGGCATCGGGAACGAAGCGCTCGGCCGTCAGCTCGGGCCGGCCGAGATAGCCGCGGGTGACGCCGAGGCCGCCGATCAGCAGCTCGCCTTCCAGGCCCTCGGGCAGAAGCTCCTGGGCGGGGCCGGCCACATAGGCACGGGCATCCTCGATGGGTCGGCCGATGGGTACGTCACCCTGGAAATCCGCGGCGGCCGGGCCGGTCAGCTCGCGCCGCGTGGTCACGATGGTGGTTTCCGTCGGGCCGTAGGTGTTGAGCAGGCGGATGCGCTCGCCCACACGCTCGCGCCAGGAGTCGAGGCGGTCGCGCTGGGCCTGCTCGCCGCCGAGGATCACCAGGCGCAACGAAGCCGGCATCTCCAGCCCCTGCTCCATCTCGGCGACGATCTCGTGCCAGTAGGCCGTCGGCAGGTCGAGCACGGTGACCCCCAGGTTCCCCACCTCGCGGGCGAAGCGCTCCAGGGAGGCGACCATCTCGTCGTCGCGCAATACCAGCGTGGCGCCGCGGGTCAGGCAGGGGTAGATCTCCTCGCCGCTCGTGTCGAAGCTGATGGAGGCGAACTGGAGCACCCGATCGTCGGGGGTGATGCCGAAGGCCTGTGCCGCGCCCTCGACGTAGTGAGCCAGAGTCGAGTGCGGCACCAGCACACCCTTGGGACGGCCGGTCGAGCCCGAGGTGTAGATGACGTAGGCCAGACGCCCCATCTCCACGTCTTCCGACAAAGGCTGAACATCGTCCATGGGCGCATCGAGGAGCACCACCTCGGCGCCATGAACGGGGAGCCGCTCAAGCAGCCGCTCCTGGGTGAGCAGCACGCGGGCTCCGGAGTCCGCCAGCATGTAGGCCAGACGGTCCGCGGGATACGCCGGATCGAGCGGCAGGTAGGCGCCGCCGGCCTCGGCGATGGCGAGCATCCCCACCACCATCCCGGGAGAGCGCTCGGCGCAGAGGCCGACGATGGACTCGGGGCCGACGCCCATCCCACGGAGCCGGCCGGCAAGGCGGCGGGAGGCACGGTCGAGCTCGGCATAGGTGAGCGTACCCTCGGCCGAAACGATTGCCGCAGCATCCGGCGTGCGCGCTGCCTGCTCCTGGAACAGGCGGTGGACGGGCAGAGGGGCAGGTCCGGCCACCAGACCAGCCGAGGCGGCAATCAGCTCGCGCTGCTCTTCCTGCCGCAGCAGAGGGAGGTCACCCAGCCGCGTCTCCGGATGCTCCAGGACCGCGAGGATCAGAGCCTCCAGTCCCGCGACCAGGCGGGTCGCACCCTCTGCGGAGAAACGGTCCCAGTGATAGGCGAGCCTGAGGCTCATCCAGTCGCCGCGCTGGCTCGCGTAGAGGGTGAGGGCGAAATTGCCTGCCTCTTTCAAGCTGGCCTCACGGACCGCCAGCGTGCCCTCCTTCGACACCCCCAGGGGGTCGTTTGGATAGTTCTCGTAGACGAACAGGCTCTCGTATAGAGGGACCGCGCGCGGCATGCCCGACCAGACGGCGATCTGCTCCATGGACGAGTGCTCGAACTCGCGCTGCTCGACCTGCTCGGTCTGGAGACGCTGCAGCCAGGGGATCAGCTCGGCCATGGGATCGATGCGCAGGCGCAACGGAAGGCCGTTGATGAACAGGCCTGCCATGTGCTCCACCCCCTCTAGCTCGTAGGGACGACCGGAGACGATCACGCCGTAGACGACATCGTCCACTGCACCCCAGCGGCCGAGCAGCAGTCCCCAGAGGCCCTGCAGCAGGGTGTTCGTAGTGATCTGGTGACGCCGCGCCAGCGCCTGGATCTGCAGCACCGCTTCCGGCGCAAGGTGCCGCTCGACGTCGATGCTCTTCCAATCGCTCGCCTCTTCGCCTCCCACTCCCACTCCGGTACCGTCGAACGGGAGCGGCGTTGAGGGCTCGAACCCGGCGAGCGTGCGCCGCCAGTGTTCCTCGGCCCGTGCCGGATCCTGGCGCTTCAGCCAGCCGATGTAGTCGCGGAAGGGGCGCGCCGGCGGCAGCTCCGCCTCGCGGCCCTCCTGGGCGGCGGCGTAGAAGGCGCGCAGCTCGCTCAGGACGAGCGCCATGGACCAGCCGTCCAGGACCAGGTGGGAGACGCTCCAGACCATCTTCCAGGACTCGTCCGCCATCCGGATCAGGGCGACGCGCATCAGCGGCGCCTTGCCGAGGTCGAACCCGAGGGCGTGGTCCTCACGGAGGAATGCCTCGAGCCTCTGCCTGCGCTCCGTTTCCGGAAGCTCGCGCCAGTCGTGCTCCTGCCAGGGGACATCCACCTGGCGCCGCACCACCTGCAGCGGCTGATCGCGCTTTTCCCAGACGAACATCGTCCGCAGCACGGGATGCCGGTCCATCACGGACTGCCAGGCGCCGCGCAGGGCTGACGGATCGACGCTCGTGAGCGTAGCCGCGTATTGATCGAAATAGACCTCTGATCGGTAGCCCGAAAGCAACAGGTACAGGAGCATGCTCTGCTGGGCAGGCGAGAGCGGATAGATATCCTGGACGTTCTGGTTACTCATCAAAAAACCTTTCTACTCGGAAAGCTCGGCAAGGAGGTCGTCCAGCTCATCCTGGCTCAGTCCTGCCTCGGAGAATTCAGTCAACGGAGCGAGCACGGGCACGGCGGCCTCGCCCGGCCCTCCCAGGGTGTCCACCACGACGGCGAGCTGGGCAATGGTCTGGTTCTGGAAAAGCTGGCGCGGGGTGAAGCTCACTCCCCGCTTGCGGCTCCGGGTCGCCGCCTGGATGACCAGGATGGAGTCGCCGCCCAGCGAAAAGAAGTTGTCGTGAATCCCGACGCGGTCGAGCTTGAGAACCTCGGCCCAGACGGCCGCCAGAATCTCCTCGACCGGGTTGCGCGGCGCCACGGCCTCGGCTGCGGCACCGCGCGCGCCCTCGGGCGCTGGCATGGCGAGGAGGGCGCGGCGGTCGATCTTGCCGTTGGGCGTCAGAGGCAGCGACGGCAGCACCGCGAATAGCTGCGGAACCATATACTCCGGCAGCTTGTCACGCAACGCGCTGCGCAGCGCCTCGAAATCTATCTCGCGAAGGGCGTCGTGAAGGGCCAGATAGGCCACGAGACGCTTGCTGCCCGGCACATCCTCCCGCACCACGACAGCGCACTCGCGCACCGCCGGCTGCGCGCTCAGGACGGCCTCGATCTCGCCTAGCTCGATGCGGAAGCCCCGAATTTTCACCTGGTGGTCCACGCGTCCCAGGAACTCGAGTGCCCCGTCCTGCGCTTTGACCCGAGAACTGCGCCGCACCAGGTCACCGGTGCGATAGAGCCGGGCCCCTGGACGGAACGGATCAGGGACGAAGCGCTCGGCGGTGAGGTCGGGCCGGCCCAGATAGCCGCGGGCGAGCCCCTCGCCGCCAATGTAGAGCTCGCCGGGAGCACCGGGAGGTACCGGCTCCACGAAGCGGTCGAGCAGATGGATTTCCGTGTTCGCGATGGCGCCGCCAAGGGGCATCGGCCGCACGCCGTCGGCGTCGGCCGCGGAAACCGGATGGATGGCGGACCAGACCGTGGTCTCGGTCGGGCCGTAGACGTTCCACAGTTCGCTGGTGCGGGCCAGCAGCTCGCGGGCGAGGTCTGGCGGAAGGGCTTCTCCGCCGCAAAGCACCTTGAGTCCCGGGCTCCCCTCCCAGCCGGCCTCCAAGAGGACGCGCCAGGTCGCCGGCGTGGCCTGCATCACCGTGGCGCCGGAGCCGGCGATCCTCTCGATCAGGCGGAGACCATCGGCGGCCGTCTCCCGATCCACCAGCTCGACGCGCCCGCCCCGGGAGAGTGGCAGGAACAGCTCCAGCACCGCGATGTCGAAGGCGATCGTGGTCACCGCGAGCAGCGCGTCGTCAGGTCCGAGCCCCGGTTGCCGCGCCATGGAAGCCAGGAAGTTGACCGCGCCGCGCTGGCGCACGGCCACTCCCTTGGGACGTCCGGTCGAGCCCGAGGTGTAGATCACATAGACCAGGTTCTCCGGGCCGGCGAGCGGCTCCGGGTCGGCCGCGCTCTCGCCCGAGAGGTCAATCCGGTCGAGGGAGATCCCCGGCACCGGAAGGGTGGCTGCGAGATCGCTCTGGGTGAGCAGGACCGAGGCGCGGCTGTCTTCCAGCACCCAGGCCACGCGGTCTGCCGGGTAGGTCGGGTCCAGCGGAACGTAGGCGCCGCCTGCCTTGAGCACGCCGAGCAGGGCAGTCAGCATGGCCGGCGAGCGCTCCAGGCAGACTGCGACCAGCCGCTCCGGCCCGACGCCGAGCCCACGCAGATGATGGGCCAGCCGGTTCGCCCGGGCGTTCAGCTCGCCGTACGTGAGGCTCTCGCCTTCTTGCGCGACGGCGACCGCTTCGGGTCGCTCCGCGGCGCGCTCCTCGAAGAGCTGGTGAAGCAGGCGCAGGGGCACTTCGGCCGCGGTGAAGTTGCCGGCCGCCAGCAATTCCTGCCGTTCGACGGCTCCGAGCAAAGGCAGCTCCGAGAGCCGCCGCTTCGGAGCCTCGACGATCCCGTCCAGAAGGTTGCGCAGATGCAGGAGCAGCCGCTCCGCGGTGCCGGCATCGAAGAGGTCGGCGGCATACTCCAGGCGCGCCAGCATCCCTCCCTGAGACCGGGGAAAGAGGGAGAGGGAGAGGTCGAACTGCGTCCGATCGACCTCGAACTCCAGCGGCGACAGGGTGAGGCCCGCAAGGTCTAGCTGCGCGCCCGGCAGGTTCTGCAGCGCGAGCATGACCTGGAACACGGGCGCATGGCTCAGGTCGCGCTCCGGCCGCAGCTCATCCACCAAGCGCTCGAAAGGAATGTCCTGATGGGCGTAGGCGCCGAGCGCCACTTGCCGCACACGGCGGGCGAGCTCGTCGAACCCCGGATCGCCGGACAGCTCGACGCGCAACGCCAGGGTGTTGGCGAACATCCCGATCAGATCTTCCAGCTCGGCCCGGCCACGGTTCGCAATCGGGGTGCCCACGACCACATCGGGCTGGCTGCCATAGCGGCTCAGCAGGGTGGCGAACGCACCGAGGAGGATCATGAACGGGGTAACACCGAGGCGGCGGGCCACGCCGTCCAGATCGCTTTCGAGGGTCAGATACGCGCGGCGGCCATGGTAGCTCTGGACGGCCGGGCGCGGGCGGTCGAGAGGGAGCTCCACGACCTGGGGCGCGCCGCCGAGATGGAACTTCCACCAGGCGAGCCGTTCCTCGAGCAGGTCGCCGCGCAGCCGGTCCCTCTGCCAGGAGGCGTAGTCGGCGTACTGGATGGGGAGATCCGGCAAGGCGTCGCCACGGTAGAGCACCCCCAGCTCGCGGACGAAAATGCCCAGCGACCAGCCGTCGGCCACGATGTGATGCATGCCCACGAGGAGCGCGTGCTCGCTCTCGTCGAGGCGCACCAGCGTGCAGCGCATGAGAGGTCCATGAGCCAGATCGTAGGGCCGGCGGGCCTCGGCGGCGGCGATGCGGCGGATCTCCGCCTCACGGGCCACGGCGGGCAGGCCGGAGAGGTCGAAGACTGTCACGGGAAGGATGCCGGGCTCTCCGATCACCTGGCGCGGCTGCCCGTCCTCTTCCGCGAAGACGGTGCGCAGAGACTCGTGCCGCCGGACGATCCCGGAGAGGGCTCCGGCGAGGGCCGTGACGTCGAGCCGTCCCGCGAGGCGTACTCCGCCCGAGAGGTTGTAGGCGGTGCTCCCCGGCTCGAGCTGGTCGATGAACCAGAGGCGCTGCTGGGCGAACGAGGTCGGCAGCGGCCCGGTGCGCGGCACCCGCACCAGCGGCAGCGACGGCTGGGCGCCGCCTTCCCGCGCCCGCTCGGCCAGAGCGGCGAAACCGGCGAGCGTCGGCTCCTCGAACACGGCGCGCATTGGCAGGTCCACGCCGAGCACGCTGCGGACCCGCGAGATCATCCGCGTAGCCAGCAGCGACTGCCCGCCCAGCTCGAAAAAGCTGTCCTCCGGCGCCACATCGGAGACCCCGAGCAGGTCGGACCATATGCCGGCTAGAAGCTCCTCCACGAGGCTCTTCTCAACGGCCCGCTCGGCCTCGCGCCGCTCTTCGACCGGAGCCGGCAGGGCCCGGCGATCCACCTTGCCGGTGCGGGTCAGCGGCAGCGCCGGCAGGGTCACGAACGACGTCGGCACCATGTAGTCCGGCAGCCGAGAGGCCAGGAACGTGCGCAGATCGCGCTGCGCGGGCAGGCTGTCCGCCGTCACCAGGTAGCCGACGAGGCGGCGGTCGCCGGGGCGATCCTCCCGCACGACTACCACGCACTCGCGCACGCCGGGGAAGCGCGCCAGGGCCGCTTCCACCTCGCCAAGCTCGATGCGGAAGCCACGCAGCTTGACCTGGAAGTCCGCCCGGCCAGCGAACTCGACGCCTCCGTCGGGCAGGTACCGGCCGAGATCTCCGGTCTTGTAGACGCGGTCTCCCTCTTCCCGGGCCGCCACCAGTGGATTGGGCAGGAACCGCTCGGCCGTGAGCGCCTCGTCGCCGAGATAGCCGCGAGCGAGATGCCGGCTGCGCAGATGGATCTCCCCCGCTTCTCCGATGCCGGCCAGCCGGCCCGCCCGGTTGAGCACCAGGAGCTGGCACCCGTCCTCGCCGCCCATACCGCGGCCCAGAGGCAGGACCTCCTTGCCCAGGCTCGAGCCGGCACGCGGCACCTCGAAGAACGAGACCGACCTCTGGGTCTCGGTCGAGCCGTAGAGGTTCACGCACACCACGGACGGAGCGATCTTCTGCAGGTGCTCGACATCGCCCTTCTTGAGCAGGTCACCCACCACGAACGCGCGGCGAAGGTCCGGCAGCTCCAGGATGGGCTCGGGCCCGTTGTCCGTCGAGTCGAGCACCATCTCCATCATGGCCGGAGTGAGGTGCAGGACCGTCACCCGCTCGCTGCGCAGCCAGCCGGCGAGATAGCCGGGCGTGCCGATCCGGTCAGGATCGGGCAGGACCATCCCGGCGCCGAACCAGACGGGGGTGAAAACGTCGCGCTGCAGCGGGTCGTGCGACAGCGCCGAGAGCATGCCGAAGCGGTCGTCCCCACCGAGGCTGAAGCGCTCTCCCATCCAGGGATAGAAGTGCGTGAGCGGAGTGTGGCTTCCGATCACTCCCTTGGGGACGCCTGTGGAGCCCGAGGTGAACGTGATGCAAGCCGCGTCGTAAGGCCCCACGGGCACGCCCGGATCGGTCTCTGGAAACCCGGAGAGGGTCTCCAGGTCCAAGCGCAGCTCGGCGCGGCAGCGGCAGAAGGCCGCCGCGGCCTCTTCCACCTCCGCCGGTGGCGGAGGCGCTCCCGGTACCGTGACCCAGGCAGCGGGACGGCCGATGCGCAGATAATCGAGCAGGCGCGGCACCGGATAGGCAGGGTCGAGCACCATGAAGGCCGCGCCGGCCTTGAGCGTGCCCAACAGGGCCTGGACCAAAGGGGCGCTGCGATGGGCCCAGACGGCTACGGCCTCACCCTTCTCCACTCCGCGGGAGACCAGGAAATGGGCGAGCCGATTGGCGCGGGATTCCAGCTCGGCGTAGCTCCAGGAGGTCCCCAGGGCATCGCGCACCGCGATCCGCTCCGGGTGCCGCTCCGCGCTGCGCGCGAGAGCCTCGTGCACGGCGCCCCGCCATTCGCGACTGAGAGGCTGCGCAGGGTCCGGCAGCAGGGCGGCGGAGATGGGGGTCACCAGCGACAGGTCGCCGATCCGGCGCTCCGGGTTGGCCGAGGCCTGCTCCAGCAGCGACTCGAGCTGGCGCAGCATCTCCACGATGCGCTCCCGGTCAAAGAGGTCGGCGTTGTAGACCAGGTTGCACTGGAACGATTCCGCCAGCTCGTTGACGTACAGGGTGAAGTCGAACTTGGATTCGGGCTCGCGGAGCCGCATCGAATCGACCTGGAGCCCCGGCAGGTCCAGTGACATGTCCGAGAGCGACACGAAGTTGAACAGGACCTGGAAGATGGGCGTGCGGCTTAGCTGCCGCTCGGGCTGAATCTCCTCCAGCAGGCGCTCGAAGGGGATCGCCTGATACCGATAGGCACCGAGCACCACGGTCTTGACGCGGCCGAGCAGCTCGCGGAAGGTGGGCTCTCCCGAGAGGTCGGTACGCAGCACGAGGGTGTTGAGGAACAGGCCGATGAGCCCTTCCACCTCGACCCGGCTGCGGCCGGCGCTGGGCGAGCCGACGACGACATCGTCCTGGCCCGAGAGGCGGGACAGCAGGAGCTGGAACGCCGCCAGGAGGGTCATGAACGGCGAGGTACCCTCGCGCAGCGAGAGCTCGTGGAGCCTCGCGGTCAGGGCTGGCGGGAGCACGAGCACCACGTTGCTTCCGCGGTGGGCCTGAACCGCCGGACGCAGCCGGTCGACCGGCATCTCCAGGGCCGGCGGGACACCGGCCAGCCGCTCGCGCCAGTACGAGAGCTGCTCTTCGAGGACGGGCCCTTGCAGCCACTCCCGCTGCCAGATGGAGAAGTCGGCGTACTGCACGGGCAGCTCCGGCAGCGGCGAGGGCCGGCCCTCCGCAAAGGCGCCGTAGACCGCCGCCAACTCGCGGTAGAAGATCCCGAAAGACCAGCCATCGGAAACAATGTGGTGCATGTCGAGCAGGAGCAGGTGCTCTTCGGGCGCGAGGCGCACCAACGCGGCCCGGAACAGAGGTCCCCGTTCGAGATCGAACGGCCGCTTGTCCTCGATCACGAGCTGCCGCCCCTCCACGGCGCGGACCTCCTCGGGAACACCGGAGAGGTCGGCAAGGGGCAGGTGGAAGCTCCTGGGGGCAAGGACCACCTGCACCGGCTCGTCCTCGCGCTCGGCGAAGGTGGTGCGCAAGGACTCGTGGCGGCGGACGATCTCACCCAGCGCGCGCTCCAGAGCGCTCCTGTCCAGCGCCCCGCGCAGGCGGATGGGCGAGGGCATGTTGTAGGCGGTGCTCCCCGGCTCCAGCCGATCGAGCAGCCAGAGCCGCTGCTGGCTGAACGAGAGCGGCGCCGGGCCGGACCCGGCGCGCCGGGTCACCCCGACGGGCTTGCCGGCGGGCCCTTCGGCGGCCCTCTTCTTTTTCATCCTCAGGACGAGAAGGGCGAGCTTCTCCGGAGAGAGATCGCCTGTCCGCCTGGACAGGTCATCGGTCATTCCAACTCCTCGCTCTCCAGGGCTTCCTGCTCCATCAAAGCCCGGATCTCGTCTTCTGACATGCCATTCAACTCCGCGAGGGCTGCGTCGATGTCCTCCCCCTCGAGGACCAGCACTCGTTCTCCGACCATGGCGGCGAACTCCTCCAGGCTCGGCGATGCGAACAGGGTCTGCAGGGGCAGGTCTACCTCGAAGAGCTCTTCGATGCGGGAGAGCACGCGAGTCGCCAACAGGGAATGACCACCGAGCTCCCAGAAGCTGTCGCTCACCCCGACGCGGTCCACCTTCAGAACGTCGCGCCAGACCCGCGCGACCTCCTCCTCTAGAGGAGTGCGCGGAGGGATGAATTTCGCGCCCGTCCCGTGCTGCGATCTTTCAGGGGCCGGCAGGGCCCGCCGGTCGACCTTGCCCTGCGGCGTGAGCGGGAAGGCGTCCAAGAAGACGAAGGCCGACGGCAGCATGGGCTCGGGCAGGGTCCGCTGCAGACCGCGGCGCAGCTCCTCGACCGAGGTTCCGCCGGAGGCCCCCACGACATACGCGACCAGCCGCTTCTCCCCGTCGCCGTCCTCCCGGGCGAGCACCACGGCCGACTCCACCCCCGGCTGCCGGGTGAGCGTGGCTTCCACCTCTCCGAGCTCGATACGGAAGCCGCGGATCTTGACCTGGGAGTCCACGCGCCCGAGGAACTCGATCCCGCCGTCGGGACGCCAGCGCGCGAGGTCCCCCGTGCGGTAGAGCCTTTCCCCTTGTCCACCGAAGGAATCGGGCACGAAGCGGTCGGCGGTGAGCTCCGGCCGGAAGCGATAGCTCCGGGCCAGCCCCTCCCCCGCCAGGCAGAGCTCGCCGGGAACACCCACCGGGACCGGCCAGAGGAACCGATCGAGGATGTAGGTGCGCGTATTGGCGACGGGTGTGCCGATGTCCGGCGCACGGTCTCCGTAGGGAGAGACCCGCCCGGCCGTAGCCACGATCGTGTTCTCGGTGGGACCGTACAGGTTGAAGAGCGCAAAGGGAATGTCCGGCGCCGGACGGCGCACGAGGCGGTCACCACCGACGATGACGGCCCGCAGAGCGAGGCCTTCCGGCAGCGGCTCGGACAGGACCGCCTCGGTCAGCGGCGTCGGAAGGAACGAGAACGTGATCCCCTCCTGCACCATCCAGCGGAGGAGCGCGGCCGGCGCGGGAATCACTTCGGGCAGCGGGATGTGCAGGGAGGCGCCGGACGCCAGAGCCCCCCACATCTCCCAGATCGAAGCGTCGAAGCCGGGTCCGCCCAGGAAGGTGTTCCGATCCTCCGGGCCAAGGCCGTAGGACCGGCGTTGCCAGGCCATCAAGCTGGAGAGACCACGGTGGCGCAGCTCCGTTCCCTTCGGCATGCCGGTGGAGCCGGAGGTGTAGATGACATACGCGAGCGCATCTGGATCCGCTTCGGCCACGAAGCTCTCCTCCCGCGCGTCCATCTCCTCTATCGCGGCCAGCGTTTTCGGTGTCAGCAGAAGCGCTGCCGCGGAGTCGCGGAGGATC
The DNA here is from genome assembly GCA_035536935.1 of Thermoanaerobaculia bacterium. Taxonomy (GTDB): domain Bacteria; phylum Acidobacteriota; class Thermoanaerobaculia; order Multivoradales; family UBA5704; genus DATMER01. Next base: position 52,647 of record DATLNC010000137.1, on the reverse strand, counting down.
CAATCCAGCCGCTCCGCCGGCTGGACCGGATCGATCGGCAGGTAGGCCCCGCCCGCTTCCAGCACGGCCAGGGTCGCAACGATCAGCTCGGGGGAGCGCTCAAAGCAGAGGGCCACGACCGTCTCGGGCCCCACGCCCCGCTCACGCAGCCGGCAGGCCAGGCGCTCGACGCGGCGGGCCAGCTCGCCGTAGCTCAGGCGACCGCCGCTCCACGACACGGCCAGGGCGTCAGGCCTGCGCTCCCCCCACTGCCGGAACAGATGGTGGACCGGCTCGGCCGGGATCTCGGCGGTGGTCCGGTTCCACTCGCTCACGACCTGCTCGCGCTCTTCCCCGGACAGCAGGGGCAGCTCGGAGAGCCGCACGCCGTCGGCCCCCTCGGCGGCCACGCCCTCGAGAAGCCGGAGGAAATGGCCGAGCAGGCGCTCGACCGTGCCGGGGTCGAAGAGGTCGCTGGCGTAATCCATCCGCGCCGCCATGCCGCCCTGCGCCGAAGGATTGAGGAACAACGACAGGTCGAACTGGGCCGCGCCGGAGTCGACCGGGAGACGGGAGAGGGCGACGTCCCCCAGATCCAGGTCGGACTCGGGGAGGTTCTGCAGCGCGAGCGCGACCTGGAACACGGGCGCATGACTCAGGCTGCGCTCCGGCCGGAGCTCCTCGACCAGACGCTCAAAAGGGACCTCCTGGCGCGCGTAGGCGCCGAGGGCGACCGCCCGGACGCGCCGGGCCAGATCGCTGAAACCGGGATCGCCGGACATGTCGACGCGCAGTGCCAGGGTGTTGGCAAAGAAGCCGATCAGGTTCTCCAACTCGCCGCGCCCGCGGTTGGCGATCGGGGTGCCGACGACGACTTCGGACTGGCTGCCGTAGCGATGGAGCAGCGTCGCGTAGCCTGCCAACAGGGCCATGAACGGCGTCACGCCCAGACGCCGGGCCAGCGCCTCCAATCGCTCCCAGACCTGACTCCCGATCGCGAGGTACGCACGGTCGCCGCGGAAGCTCTGGACCGGCGGGCGCGGCCGGTCCAGAGGCAGATCGATCACCTGCGGCGCGCCTCCGAGCTGCCACAGCCACCAGGAGAGCCGCTCCTCCATGGCCGCTCCGCTCAGCCATTCGCGCTGCCAGGCGGCATAGTCGGAATACTGGATGGGAAGATCAGGCAGGGCCGTCGTAGCTCCTGCAACCCCGCCGCGGTAGAGCTGGCCGAGCTCGCGCACGAAGATGCCCAGCGACCACCCGTCCGAAATGACGTGGTGCATGCCCAGGGCGAGGCCGTGCTCCCGCTCGCCCAGCCGCAGCAGCGAAAACCGCACGAGCGGTCCACGGGCAAGGTCGAAGGCCCGGCGGGACTCGGCCGTGGCGACACGGCGCGCCTCTTCCTCCCGGACGGCGGCAGGCAGGCCGGAGATGTCGAGGACCGGCAGGAGCATTGGGACAGGCTCCGCGATGACCTGGTACGGCTCGCCGTCCCTCTCCCCGAAGGTGGTGCGCAACGACTCGTGCCGGTTGATGATCGTGCATAGCGCCCCGGACAGCGCCGCGACGTTGAGTGGTCCCGTGAGGCGCACGGCTCCGGCGATGTTGTAGGCGTAGCTCGCCGGCTCGAGGCGGTCGAGGAACCAGAGCCGCTGCTGGGCGAAGGAGAGGGGCCGCGGCTCACCCGGCTGCCAGTCGCGGCGCGGGATCGCGGCGGAGGCTCCACCGGCGCGGACCTCATAGCCCAGAGCGACGGCCATGCGCGCGGTGGGGGTGCCCAGGAAGTCCTCCTGGTAGGCCTCCCGCCAGCGCTCGGCGGTACTCGCGTCGATGCCGGAATGGGTGTGGAATTTGACGTCGCCCAGCATGCGGGACTCGGCGTAGACGCCGTCCGTCATCCGGCGGGACCGGTCCTCGTAGGGCCGCAGCATGGCCAGATGGAAGTCGAGGCCGAGGAAGTCGCAGAGGCCGCGCAGGACCGGCTCCGGATCACTGACCAGATCCTCGAAGCGCACGAGATGGCGCCGCCTCGCAGGCACCTGCTCCAGGAAGCTCAGGATGTTCTCCTGACTGACCAGCCAGATCAGCTCCGCCAGCTCCCTCCGGGTGAAGGGGTGGGCCTGGCGGAAGAAGATCTGGTCGAGCTTGGCCTCCTCGAAGGAGCGGATCATGCCGTAGGGATGGCGCACCAGGTGGACGTAGAGCGGCTCCTCAAAGTCCTCCTCGGCACGCTGAAGAATGGCGGGATCGAGCGCGTAGGACGGCGTCTTGTCCACAAGGCTACGCTCCCCGAGCCACTCCTGGAGCTGCCCATAGGTGCGGCGTGCTGTCCACCCCTCCTTCTCCCAGCCCGCGATGATCTCCGTTGCCTCCTCGGCCGTGCAGCCGCGGATCTCCATGACGGCCCGGACGAGCCCCTCCAGCCAGAAGGCGTCGCGGCCGGTGTAGGTCGCCTTGCGCTCGGCCAGCGTGTTGTAGGACAGCAGCTCCAGCTCGGGCGGCGCGAACAGGCGCGGATGCCCGCCGAGCAGCACACGCATCAGCGTCGTGCCCGAGCGCGGCGGCGCCAGCACGAAGATCGCCGGCGGGTTCTTCGGCCCCCGACGGGCGAGCGGCGGCAGCGGACGGACGAGCCCGCGCATCTGCTCAACACTGGCGATATCGATCCGCTCGACCCGCTCGCGGCCTGCCACGGCCCCGCCCAGGCTCTCCTCACCCCAGACCCGCGCCACCGCCTCGGTGTGGTTCCCGATCAGGTAGGCGGCCATGCGCTCGATGGTCGGCGCGTCGAAGATAACGACCACGTGGACGATCTCGCCTAGGACCTCCTGCAGCCGGTTGATCAGGATGGCGCCGGTAATGGAGTTGCCGCCCAGCTCGAAGAAGTCGTCCTCGATGCCGACTTCCCAGGACGAACTCAGCGCCGTCTGCCACAGGTCGGCCAGGGAGAGCTCCAGCCCGGTGCGGGGCGCCACCCGCTCTCGCTTCTGCGCCAACGAGGCGGCCTCGGGCGCCGGCAGCGCCTTGCGGTCCACCTTGCCGTTCGAAGTGAGCGGCAGGGCGGGCAAGGTCACGAAAGCGGCCGGAACCATGTATTCGGGCAGCTTCGCCTTGAGGCGCTCGCGCAGCTCGCCAGCCGGCAGCTCGCGCTCCGCCACCAAGTAGGCAACGAGCCGCTTGTCGCCTGGCTTGTCCTCCCGGGCCAGGACCACGGCCTCGCGGATCTCCGGCTGCAAGGTGAGGGCGGTCTCGATCTCCCCCAGCTCGATGCGGAAGCCGCGGATCTTCACCTGGTGGTCGATCCGTCCCAGGTACTCCACGTCGCCATCGGGCAGGTAGCGGGCCAGGTCGCCTGAACGGTAGAGCCGCGCGCCAGCCGGGCCGAACGGATCGGGCACGAAGCGCTCGGCAGTCAGCTCCGGCCGCCCGAGGTAGCCGAGGGCCAGACCTTCTCCACCGACGTGGATCTCCCCTGGCACGCCGATCGGCTGCAGCCTCAAATCGCGGTCGAGCACCCGCAGCGACAGGTCCGGGATCGGCACGCCGATCACGCTGCCATGCGCCTCCTCCACGTCCTTGCGCGACAGCGGCCGGTAGGTCACGTGCACCGTGGTCTCGGTGATGCCGTACATGTTGACCAGCCGCGGCCGGTCGTCCGCGTGGCGCTCGTACCAAGGAGCGAGACTCGCCAGCTCCAGGGCTTCGCCGCCGAAGACTACGTAGCGCAGCGCCAGATCGGGTTCGGCCTGGCCGAGTGACGTCAGGATCGACTGCTCGGCCCAGACGAGCTGGCGGAACGCCGAGGGTGTCTGGTTCAGCACCGTCACCCGCTCGTCGCGCACCAGCTCGTAGAAGGCCTCGGGCGAGCGGCTCACCCAATAGGGCACCACCACCAACCGCCCGCCATAGAGCAGCGCCCCCCACAGCTCCCAGACCGAGAAGTCGAAGGCGTAGGAGTGAAACAGGGTCCAGACGTCGTCCGGACCGAAGCCGAACCAGGCGTCTGTGGCCGCAAACAGGCGCGCGGCGTTGGCGTGGGTCACCACCACGCCCTTGGGACGGCCGGTCGAACCGGAGGTGTAGATGACGTAGGCCGGGAAGTCGGGAGTCACCTCCACGGCCGGGCTCTCCGAGCTCTGGTGCCCGATCTCCGCGCGCTCGAGCCACTCCTGCGTGACCACCACGGCGACCCGGCTGTCCTCGATCGCGAAAGCGAGGCGCTCCTCGGGATAGGCCGGATCGAGAGGCAGGTAGGCGCCGCCAGCCTTGAGCACGCCCAGGACGGCCACGACCATGTCGAGCGACCGCTCCAGGCGGAGCCCCACGAGATCGCCCGGACGCACGCCGCACGCGATCAGGGCATGGGCAAGCCGGTTCGCCCGCACATTCAGTTCCTGATACGTCAGGTGCTCGCCGGAGCAGGTGACGGCGGTTCTCCCGCTCGCGGCCTGCGCCTCGAACAGGCGGTGCAGCAAGGCCTTGCCGTCGGAGGTGGGCCGCGCGTCACCCCATTGGAGGAGCTGGCTGCGCTCGGCCTCACCGAGGAGCGGCAGCTCCGAAAGCGGCAGCTCGGGATAGGCAACGGCCGCGGTCAGCAGCGTCTCCAGGTATCCACCTAGACGCTCCACGGTGGTGGCGTCAAACAGGTCACGGTTGTAGACCAAGCTGCCGGCAAGCCCTTCAGGCGTCTGCATCAGGCCGAGCCGCAGGTCGAACTTGGTCGTGCCGCTGTCAGCGCCCTGAGGCACAATGGTGAGGTCCGGAAGCTCCAGCGCCTCCGTGGGGGCGTTCTGGAGCATGACCATCACCTGGAAGAGCGGCGAGTGGCTGAGGTCGCGCTCCGGCCGCAGCTCCTCGACGAGCTTCTCGAAGGGCACGTCCTGATGGGCATAGGCGCCGAGGGCGGCCTCCCGCGAGCGCCCAAGCAGCTCGCGGAAGCTCGGATCGCCCGCCAGGTCGCCGCGCAGCACCAGAGTGTTCACGAAGAAGCCGATCAGGCCTTCGGTCTCGGCGCGGTTGCGGTTGGCGATCGGAGTGCCGACCGGCAGGTCCTCGCGGCCAGTGGTACGGGCCAGCAGCAACTGGAAGCCGGCGAGCAGCGCCATGAACAGCGTCGCGCCCTCGGCGCGGACGAGCGCCTGCATTCCCTGAGAGAGCTCCATGGGCAGCGCATAGCCCAGGCGTCCGCCACGGGCGCTCTGCACCGCCGGACGCGGCCGGTCGGCGGCCAGATCGATCACCGCCGGCGCGCCAGTCAGCCGCTCGCGCCACCAGCCGAGCTGCGCCTCCAGCACCTCTCCCTGCAGCCAGGCCCGCTGCCAGACGGCGAAGTCGGCGTACTGGACCGGCAGGTCCGGCAGCAGGGACGGACGTCCCTGGACGAACGCCGCGTACAGGGCGGACAGCTCGCGCACCAGGATGCCGATCGACCAGCCGTCCGCGACGATGTGGTGCACGGAGAGCAGGAGCATGTGCTCACGCTCGCCGAGCCGCGCGAGGCCGGCCCGCAGGAGCGGCCCGGTCTTGAGGTCAAACAGCCGGCGCGCCTCCTCGTGGGCGAGACGGACGACCTCGGCCTCGCGTTCGACGTCGGGCAGCCCTGCCAGGTCCGCGACCGATAGCGTCAGATCGGAGGCCGGTGCGATCACCTGGAGGACCCGTGGTTCCGCCCCTCCGGTCACCTTGAAGGTCGTGCGTAGCGACTCGTGCCGGCGCACGATCTCCGTCAGGCAAGCGGTGAGCGCCGATACGTCGAGCCAGCCTTGCAGACGGACAGCGGCCGGGATGTTGTAGGACGCTCGATCCGTGCCGAACCGGTCGAGGAACCAGAGACGCTCCTGGGCAAAGGAGGCGCGGACCTCGCCATCGCGCGGCAGCGCCAAGATCGGGGGCGCCTGGAGTCCGAGATCCTCATTCCGCGCCTCCTGGATCCGCGCCGCCAGGCCCGCCAGGGTCGGCGTCTCGAACAGGGCACGCAGCGGCAGCTCCACCCCGAAGACCTCCCGCACCCGCGAGACGACCTGAGTAGCGAGAAGAGAATGGCCGCCCAGGTCGAAGAAGTTGTCCTTTTGCCCGATCGCGGACACCCTAAGCAGAGCCGACCAGATCCCGGCCAGCAGCTCCTCGGCCGGGCTCCTCTCCACGGAGGCCTCGACCTCGTGGCTCGCTTGCGGAGCCGGCAGGGCGCGGCGGTCCACCTTGCCATGCGGAGTGAGAGGGAATGCATCCAGGAAGACGAACGACGACGGCACCATGGGCTCAGGCAGCTCCTGCTTGAGCGCCTGGCGCAGATCCGCGGTAGAACCCACGATGTATGCCACCAGCCGCTTGTCGCCCGGCACGTCCTCGCGAGCCAGAACAACCGCCGACTCCACCCCCAGCTGTCGGGCGAGAGCGGCCTCCACCTCCCCCAGCTCGATCCGGAAGCCCCGCACCTTGACTTGGTGATCCAGCCGGCCCAGGTAGTCCAGCTCGCCGTCGGCGCGGAGCCGTGCCAAGTCACCAGTGCGGTACATCCGCGCACCCGGCTCGGTCGAGAACGGATCGGGCACGAAACGCTCGGCCGTCAGCTCCGGCCGGCCCAGATAGCCGCGGGCCAGACCCGCGCCAGCCAAACACAGCTCCCCCGGCACTCCCACCGGCAGACGCTCCATGCCCGGGTCCAGCACGTAAGCCCGCGTGTCGTGCACCGGCCGGCCGATCGACGGCGCCCGATCCGTGGAGCGCTCCACCACGGTCCAGGTCGAGTAGGTCGTGTCCTCCGATGGGCCATAGAGGTTGCACAGCCGGACAGTCTCGGGCCGCGCGTAGGCCAGGTCAGCCAGCCAGCGCGGCAGCGCTTCGCCGGCCAGGTTGATCGTCCGTATCGAGCCCCGCAGGCTGTCGTTGCGGAGCAGCTCGGCCATTGCGGAAGGCACGGTGTTGATCAGCGTAACTTCGATACCGACGGGTAGATCCGCGAGCGCGTTCTCCACCAGCACCACGGTTCCGCCCCAGGCCAGCGTTACGAAAAGCTCGAACACCGAGAGGTCGAACGTGACCGCGGTCGAGGCGAGCACGCCGCGCAGCTCCTCCGGCGAGAAGGCATCGCGCGCCCACTGCGCGAACACCGCGGCGCTACGGTGCTCGATCGCCACCGCCTTGGGCCCGCCGGTGGAACCCGAGGTGTAGATCAGGTAGGCCAGGTTGCCCGGCGTCACGTCCGCCTTTGGAACGGAGACCGGCTCCGGCTCAGCAAGCAGCTCGCCCAGACGGTCCTGGGTCAGTACGAGCTTGGCGCCGCTGTCCTCCACCAGGAAGCGCAGCCTCTCGGCCGGGTAGCGCGGGTCAAGCGGCACGTAGAAGCCGCCGGAGCGCAGAACACCCAGCAGCGAGACGACGAGGTCCGCTGTCCTCTCCAGGCAGACCGCCACACCGGTCTCTGGACCGATTCCCAGCGACCGCAGACGCGCCGCCAGCTGGGCCGATTTCTCCTCCAGCTCCGCGTAGGTGAGCACGGCGTCGCCCGCCACGAGTGCCACCGCCTCGGGCGTGCGCTGCGCCTGGGATTCAAAGAGCGCGTGCAGCAATCCCTCGGAATGGCCGCGGTGCTCGACCTGATCCCGAGCGGCGAGTTGCGCCCGCTCGCCCGCGGTGAGGAGGGGCAGCTGCGACAGCGGCGCCTCCGGCTCGGCCACCGCTCCTTCCAGCAGAGTCTGGAAGTGCCCGAGGATGCGCTCCGCCGTAGCAGCATCGAACAGATCGCGGGCATACTCCAGCCGCGCCAGCAGGCCGCCTTCCGGCAGGGGAAAAGCAAAGAGGGAGAGGTCGTACTGAGTCCGGTCCGCGTCGTACGTCAGCGACGACAACGTGAGCCCCTCCAACTCCAGCTGGGAGTCGGGGAGGTTCTGGAAGGCAAGCAAGACCTGGAACACGGGCGCATGGCTCAGGCTGCGCTCCGGCCGCAGATCGCTCACCAAGCGCTCGAACGGGACGTCCTGGTGCGCAAAACCTCCGAGAGCCATCTCCCGGACACGGCGGGCCAGGTCGTCGAAACCTGGATCTCCGGAGAGGTCGACGCGCAGCGCGAGGGTATTGACGAAGAAGCCGATCAGATCTTCCAACTCGGCACGGCTGCGGTTGGCGACCGGCGTGCCCATGACCACGTCGGGCTGGCTGCCATAGCGACTCAGCAGTGTGGCGAACCCGGCGAGCAGGGCCATGAACGGGGTCACGCCGAGGCTCCGGGCCGTCTCCTCCAAACGCCCCACGAGCTCGCGCCCGATCGCCAGATCCGCGCGTCCGCCGCGGTAGCTCTGAATGGCCGGGCGAAGGTGGTCGAGAGGGAGGTCGATCACCTGGGGGGCGCCGCCGAGCCGGTCCTTCCACCAGGCAAGCCGGTCCTCCATAACCTCTCCGCTCAGGCACTGCCGCTGCCAGACGGCGAAGTCAGCATACTGGAGCGGGAGCCTGGGGAGAGCCGCGGTATCGCCGACATTGCCCGCGTAGAGCGCGCCCAACTCGCGCACGAAGATCCCCATCGACCAGCCGTCCGATACGATGTGGTGCATGCCGACGAGCAGGGCGTGCTCGCGCTCGCCCAGCCGCAGCAGCGCCGAGCGCACGAGCGACCCGCGAGACAGGTCGTACGGCCGGCGAGCCTCGGCGGCGGCGATACGGCGCACTTCCTCCTCCCGTGCCGGAAGGCCAGAGAGGTCGATGACCGCCAACGGCAGCGAAGCAGGCTCCAGGATCACCTGCCGCGGCTCTCCATTCTCTTCCTCGAAGACGGTGCGCAGCGACTCGTGTCGTCGAACAATGCCGATCAGAGCACCGGACAGGGCCGTGACGTCCAGCGTGCCCTCCAGGCGGACGGCTCCCGCGAGGTTGTAGGCGAAGCTCCCCGGCTCGAGCTGGTCCAGGAACCAGAGCCGCTGCTGGGCGAACGAGGTGGGCAGGGGTCCGCTGCGCGGCACCCGGACCAGCGGCGGCACCAGCGCGCCTTCGGCCCCCTGCCGCGCGAGCTCGGCCAGCATGGCGAAGGCAGCCAGCGTGGGCGCCTCGAACACCGCTCGTATCGGCATCTCCACGCCGAGCACCGCGCGGACCCGCGAGATCATCCGCGTGGCAAGGAGGGAGTGCCCCCCGAGCTTGAAGAAGCTCTCGTGAGGAGCGACGTCGGGCACACCCAGGACCCTGGCCCAGATGCCGGCCAACAGCTCCTCCACTGGGCTCCTCTCCCCCGACCGCTCCACTTCGCGGCGTTCCTCGACGGGAGACGGCAAGGCGCGGCGGTCCACCTTGCCATTCGGAGTCAGCGGCAGGGACGGGAGCACCACGAAGGCCGTCGGCACCATGTACTCGGGCAGCTTGTCGCGCAGCTGGTTGCGCAAAGCCTCCACGTCGCCGCCTTCGAGAGCCAGGTAGGCCACCAGGCGCTTCGCGCCAGGCACATCCTCCCGCACCACCACCGCGCACTCGCGCACCGCGGGATGGGAGCCCAGCACCGATTCGATCTCGCCGAGCTCGATCCGGAAGCCGCGGATCTTGACCTGTTGGTCCACCCGGCCGAGGAACTCCAGGGCACCGTCCTGACGTCGGCGCACCAGGTCGCCCGTACGGTAGAGGCGGGCTCCGGGCCGGCCTGAGAACGGATCCGGCACGAAGCGCTCGGCCGTGAGCTCGGGCCGCCCCAGATAGCCACGAGCGAGCCCCTCCCCACCGATGTACAGCTCGCCGGGAGCTCCAAGGGGCACCGGCTGTAGCGCCTGTTCGAAGCGGCTGAGCAGATAGAGCTCCGTATTGGCGATGGACTCGCCCAGAGGCAGCGGCCGCGAACCAATGGCATCGAGCGCGGCGACCGGGTGGACAGCAGACCAGACCGTAGTCTCCGTTGGGCCATAGACGTTCCACAGCTCACCCGTCCTGGCCAGCAGCTCGCGCGCGAGATCCGGCGGCAGGGCCTCCCCTCCGCAAAGCGCCTTGAGGCCGGGGCTCCTCTCCCAGCCCGCCTCCAGAAGAAGACGCCAGGTCGCCGGAGTGGCCTGCGCCAAAGTGACTTCGGCGAGCTTTTCCTTGAGCCGGAAGCCGTCACATGCGGTCTCCCTCCCCACCAGCTCGATGCGGGCGCCCCGAGACAGCGGCAGGAACAGCTCCAGCACCGAAATATCGAAGGCGATGGTGGTAACCGCGAGCACCACGTCATCGGGTCCAACACCGGGACGGCTTGCCATGGACGCCAGGAAGTTGACCGCACCCCGCTGGCGCACAGCAGCCCCCTTGGGCCGGCCGGTAGAACCGGAGGTGTAGATGACGTAGGCCAGGCTTTCGGGGCCGGCGAGAGGTGTCGGATCGGCCTCGCTCTCTGCGGAGAGATCGGTCTGATCGAGGACAATCCTCCGGCTGCCATGGCTCGGGAGCATGTCCACGAGGCTGCCCTGGGTGAGCAGCACCGAGGCGCGGCTGTCTTCGAGCACCCAGGCTATCCGTTCTGCCGGATACGTGGGATCCAGTGGGATGTAGGCCCCTCCAGCTTTGAGCACACCCAGCAGGGCCGAAAGCATCTCTGGCGAGCGCTCGAGACAGACCGCCACCAAGCTCTCCGGTGCTACTCCGAGCCGCCGAAGCAGGTGGGCAACACGGTTGGCCGAGGCGTTCAGCTCCGCGTAGGTGAGAATTTCTCCCTCGTGCACCACGGCCACTGCATCCGGCCGCTCCGCGGCCATGGCCTCGAAGAGCTGATGCAGCAGACATCCGGGCACCTCGGCTGCCGTGTGGTTGCCGACCGCCAGCAACGCCCGGTGCTCCTCGGGAGCGAGCAAGGACAGCTCCGAGAGCCGCTGCTCCGGAGCGTCCACGATTCCAACCAGGAGGTTGTGCAGATGGGCGAGCAGGCGCTCCGCGGTTCCGGCGTCGAACAGGTCGCGCGGGTACTCTAGCCAGCCCAGAAGGCCGCCCTGCTCCGGCTCGGGAAACAGGAACAGAGAGAGGTCGAACTGCGTCCGGCCAAAGTCGATTTCCAAATGCGAAAGCGTAAGGTCCGCCAGGTCCAGACGGACGTCCGGGAGGTTCTGCAGAGCGAGCATGACCTGAAACACGGGCGCGCGGCTCAGATCCCGTTCCGGCTGCAGGTCGCTAACCAGCCGCTCGAAGGGGATGTCCTGGTGCGCGTAGCTTCCGAGGGCCATCGCCCGCACGCGCCGGGCCAACTCGTCAAATCCCGGATCCCCGGAGAGATCCACCCGCAACGGCACCGTGTTGGCGAAGAAGCCGATCACGTCCTCGAGCTCGGCACGTCCCCGGTTGGCGATTGGAGTGCCCACGACCACATCGGTCTGGCTGCCGTAGCGGGACAGCAAGGTGGCGAATCCGGCAAGCAGACCCATGAACGGCGTTACTCCGAGGCGCCGGGTCACAGTCTCCAGGCGGGCCTCCAGCTCGCGACTGATCGTCAGGTGAGCACGGCCGCCACCGAGATAGCTCTGAACGGCCGGACGGGGCCGGTCCAGGGGAAGCTCCAACACCTGCGGTACACCGGAGAGCTGCCATTTCCACCAGGCGAGTCGATCCTCCATCACCTCCCCGCTCAGCCACTGCCGCTGCCAGGCGGCGAAGTCAGCGTACTGGACAGGCAGCTCCGGCAAGGCCGCGGGCTCACCCGTGGTCAGAGCCCGGTAGAGCGCGCCCAGTTCGCGCACGAAGATACCCATGGACCAGCCGTCGGAGACGATGTGGTGCATTCCGAAGAAAAGGACATGCTGTCCCTGCCCCAGCCGCAACAGCGAGAAGCGCACGAGCGGTCCGCGGGACAGGTCGTAGGGCCGGCGGGCCTCGGCGCCAGCCACATGACGCATCTCCTCTTCCAGCGTCTCGGCTGCCAGGCTGGAAAGGTCGACGACCGGCAGCGAGAGCGGTGCGGGATCCTCAATCACCTGCAGCGCCTCTCCGTCCTGCTCGATGAAGCGCGTGCGCAGCGATTCATGCCGCACGACGATCTCGGAGAGCGCCCCGGCTAGAGCCGCAACGTTTAACGAGCCTTCCAGGCGCACCGCTTCAGCCAGGTTGTATGCGAAGCTTCCCGGCTCGAGCTGATCCAGGAACCAGAGCCGATGCTGGGAGAACGAGGTGGGCAGAGGCCCACTGCGCGGCACCCGGACCAGAGGAAGCACCAACTGGTCTTCAGAATCCCCCCGGCGCGCCCGCTCGGCCAGGGCCGCGAAGCCGGCCAGCGTGGGTTCCTCGAACACCGCCCGCATCGGCAGCTCCACGCCGAGCACCGTGCGGACCCGCGAGATCATCCGTGTAGCAAGAAGGGAGTGCCCTCCGAGCTCGAAGAAGCTCTCATGAGGAGCGACGTCGGGCACACCCAGGACCCTGGCCCAGATGCCGGCCAACAGCTCCTCCACAGGGCTTCTCTCCCCCGACAGCTCCACCTCGCGGCGCTCCTCGATGGGAGACGGCAGGGCGCGGCGGTCCACCTTGCCGTTTGGAGTCAGCGGCAGGGACGGGAGCACGACGAAAGCCGTCGGCACCATGTACTCGGGCAGCTTCTCGCGCAGCTCATTGCGCAGAGTCTCGACGTCACCGCCTTCGAGCGCCAGGTAAGCCACCAGGCGTTTCGCACCCTCCACATCCTCCCGCACCACCACCGCACACTCGCGCACCGCGAGATGGGAACCCAGCACTGACTCGATCTCGCCGAGCTCGATCCGGAAGCCGCGGATCTTGACCTGATTGTCGGCCCGGCCAAGAAACTCCAGGGCACCGTCCTGACGTCGGCGTACCAGGTCACCCGTGCGATAGAGGCGCGCGCCGGGACGGCCGGAGAAGGGGTCGGGCACGAAGCGCTCGGCCGAGAGGTCAGGCCGGCCAAGATAGCCGCGGGCCAGCCCCTCGCCGCCGATGTACAGCTCGCCGGGGGCTCCGGGAGGCACCGGTTCCAGCGTCCGCTCGAAGCGGCCGAGCAGGTAGATCTCCGTGTTGGCCACCGCCCCACCCAGGGGCACCGGGCGCGATCCGATTGCATCGAGCGCGGTGACCTGGTGGACTGCAGACCAGACCGTGGTCTCCGTCGGGCCATAGACGTTCCACACCTCCCCCGTCCGAGCCAGCAGCTCGCGCGCGAGATCCGGCGGCAGAGCCTCCCCCCCGCACAGCACCTTCAGCCTCGAACTCCCCTCCCAGCCCGCCTCCAGAAGAAGACGCCAGGTTGCCGGAGTGGCTTGCATCACCGTGGCACCCGACTCCGCCATGCGCTCCATCAGGCGCCGGCCGTCGACCAGGGTCTCCCTTCCCGCCAGCTCGATGCGGGCGCCCCGGGACAGCGGCAGGAACAGCTCCAGAACCGAAATGTCGAAAGCGATGGTGGTGACGGCGAGCAGCACGTCGTCAGCACCGAGCCCCGGCCGCTGTGCCATGGAGGCCAGGAAGTTGACCGCGCCGCGCTGACGTACCGCCACTCCCTTGGGACGGCCGGTGGAACCGGAGGTGTAGAGGACGTAGGCCAGGTTCTCGGGACCGGCCATCGGCGCCATATCCGATCGACTTTGGCCGGAGAGATCGACGTCTTCGAGGACGATCGTGCGGCCATGGTTCGGGAGCACCTCCACCAAGCTGCTCTGGGTCAGCAGCACCGAAGCCCGGCTGTCTTCGAGCACCCAGGACACCCGCTCCGCCGGGTAGGTCGGATCAAGCGGGACATAGGCGCCGCCGGACTTGAGCACACCCAGCAGGGCGATCAGCAGGTCGGGAGAGCGCTCCAGACAGACCGCCACCAGGCTCTCCGGCCCGATGCCGAGCCGCCGCAGATGGTGAGCCAGGCGGTTTGCCGAAGCGTTCAGCCCGGCGTAGGTGAGGACCTCTCCTTCGAAGGAGACCGCCACCTCATCAGGCCTCTCCGCAGCCATGGCCTCGAAGAACTGATGGAGCAGAAGCTCCGGCACCTCGGCCGCCGTGAGGTTCCCGGCTGCCAGCAGCTCCTGGCGCTCTTCCGGCGCGAGCAACGGCAGATCCGAAAGCCGCCGCTCCGCAGCCTCCGGGATCCCGGCCAGGAGGTTGCGCAAATGAGCGAGAAGCCGCTCCGCGGTGCCTGCATCGAACAGGTCGCGCGCGTACTCCAGCCGCGCCAGCAGACCGCCATCATGCGGAAAGAGAAACAGCGACAGGTCGTACTGGGTCCGGCCGAAGTCCAGCTCCATGGGCGAGAGCGTCAGCCCGGCGAGGTCCAGTTGAGACTCCGGCAGGTTCTGCAGGGCCAGCATCACCTGGAACACCGGCGAATGGCTCAGGTCACGCTCCGGCTGCAACTCGCTCACCAGGCGCTCGAAGGGGATGTCCTGACGAGCGTAGGCGCCGAGAGAGACCTCCCGGACCCGGCGGGCAAGCTCATCGAAACCGGGATCTCCGGACAGATCCATGCGCAGCGCAAGCGTGTTGGCAAAGAACCCGATCAGGTCTTCCAGCTCGGCACGGCCGCGGTTCGCGATCGGCGTGCCCACGACCACATCGCTTTGACTGCCGTAGCGGGCCAGCAGAGTGGCGAACCCGGAGAGCAGAGCCATGAACGGGGTCACACCGAGGCGCCGGGCCGTGGCTTCGACCTCTCCACTGATCGTCAGATACGCCCGGCCGCCACGGTAGCTCTGAACGGCCGGACGCTGCCGGTCCAGTGGGAGATCCACCACCTGCGGCGCCCCGGCCAGCTGCCCCTTCCACCAGGCGAGCCGGTCCTCCATCACCTCGCCGCTCAGCCATTGCCGCTGCCACGAGGCGTAGTCCGCATATTGGATAGGAAGCTTTGGCAGGACTGCCGTGTCACCTCGGTAGAGCGCACCCAGCTCGCGCACGAAAATGCCCATGGACCAGCCATCGGACACGATGTGGTGCATGCCCACGAGCAGAACGTGCTCGCGTTCGCCCAGCCGCAGCAGCGCGAAGCGCGCGAGCGGTCCGCGGGACAGATCGTAGGGCCGGCGGGCCTCGGCCGCGGCAATGAGGCGCACTTCCTCCTCCTGAGCCGGAAGGGCCGAGACATCCAGAACCGCCAGCGCCAGGGGAGCGAGGTTCAGGATCACCTGCCGCGGTTCTCCATCCTCTTCCTTGAAGACGGTACGCAGCGACTCGTGCCGTTGAACAATGTCGCTCAGAGCGGCGGACAAGGCCGCAACGTCCAGAGAGCCCTCCAGGCGCACGGCTCCTGCGAGGTTGTAGGCGAAGCTGCCCGGCTCGAGCTGGTCCAGGAACCAGAGCCGCTGCTGGGCGAACGAGGTCGGCAGGGGACCGCTGCGCGGCACCCGTATCAGCGATGGCACCAGCGCGCCCTTGGCCCCCTGCCGCGCGCGCTCGGCCAGCATGGCGAACGCGGCCAGCGTGGGCGCCTCAAAAACCGAGCGCAGGGGCATCTCCACTCCGAGCACGGCACGCACGCGCGAGATCATCCGTGTAGCCAGAAGGGAGTGCCCCCCGAGCTCGAAGAAGCTCTGGTGGGGCGCGACATCGGTCAAGCCGAGCAGGTCGGCCCAGATCCCGGCCAGCAGCTCCTCCACCGGGCTCTTCTCGACGGTCCGATCGGCTTCATGCTGCTCTTCGGCCGGCGGCGGCAGGGCGCGGCGGTCCACCTTGCCCGTGCGGGTCAGCGGCAGAGCGGGCAGCACCACGAACGCCGAGGGCACCATGTAGTCCGGCAGACGCGAGCCGAGGAAGGCGCGCAGCTCGTGCTGCTCGGGCGCGAAGGAACCCACCAGATAGCCCACCAGCCGGCGGTCGCCGGGCCGGTCCTCGCGAGCGATCACCACGCACTCGCGCACACCCGGGTAGCGCGCCAGCGCCGCCTCCACCTCGCCCAACTCGATGCGGAAGCCGCGCAGCTTGACCTGAAAGTCGGCCCGGCCGGCGAATTCCACTCCCCCGTCGGGCAGGTAGCGGCCGAGGTCGCCAGTCCGGTAGACCCGGTCCCCCGCCTCGGGGCTCGCCAGCAGCGGGTTGGGCCGGAAGCGCTCCGCCGTGAGCGCCTCGTCACCGAGGTAGCCGTGCGCGAGATGACGGCTACGGAGATGGATCTCGCCCGACTCCCCCACGCCCGCTAGGCCGCCCCCCCGGTTCAGCACCAGGAGCTGGCAGCCCTCCATGCCGCGGCCGAGCGGCAGGACCTCCTTACCGAGACGATCGAGCCCCGGATGACGGAGAACCTCGAAGTAAGACACCGACCGCTGCGTCTCGGTCGAGCCGTAGAGGTTCACGCAAATGGCTGACGGAGCGAGCTCCTGCAGGCGCTCGACATCGCCCTTCTTGAGCAGGTCTCCCACGACGAATGCCCAACGCAGGTCCGGAAGCCCGGAGATCGGCTCGGACCCGTTGCTGGTCGACTCGAGCACCATCTCCATCATGGCCGGAGTGAGGTGGAGGACGGTCACCCGCTCACTCCGCAGCCATCCCGCGAGATAGCCCGGCGCGCCTATCCAGTCAGGATCGGGCAGCACCATGTGGCCGCCGAGCCAGACAGGTGTGAACACGTCGCGCTGCAGCGGGTCGTGCGACAGCGCCGAGAGCATGCCGAACCGATCCTCCGAGCTCAAGGCGAAGCGCTCCGCCATCCAGGGGTAGAAGTGGGTCAGAGGACCGTGCCGTCCGACCACCCCCTTGGGCATGCCGGTGGAGCCCGAAGTGAAGGTGAGGCAGGCGGGATCATCTGGACCGATGGGAATGTCCGGGTCTGTCTCCGGTTGGCTAGACAGCGCGCCCAGCTCCACTCGGCAGAGCGCGGATACGGCCTCCTCCACCTCCGCGGGCGGCGGAGGCGCGCCCGGCAATGCGATCCAGGCCGCGGGACGGCCGATGCGCAGATAATCGAGCAGGCGCGTGACCGGGTAGGCCGGGTCGAGGATCATGAAAGCCGCGCCGGCCTTGAGCGTGCCCATCAGTGCCTGGACGAGAGGCGCGCTCCGGTGCGCCCAGACGGCCACGGCATCCCCCTTCTTCACCCCTCGCGAGATCAAGTACTGAGCGAGGCGGTTCGCGCGGGCCTCCAACTCTGCATAGGTCCAGACCGTCTCCTGCGCGTCCTGCACGGCGATGCGGTCCGGATGCCCGGCGGCAGTGCGGGAGAGCGCCTGGTGGATCGCGCCGTGCCACTCGCCTGCGAGCGGCTGCGCAGGGTCCGGCAGCAAGGCGGCGGCCGCGGGAGTCACCAGCGACATCTCGCCGATCCGCCGGTCCGGATCAGCGGCCGCCTGCGTCAGCAAGTGCTCGAGCTGGCGTAGCATCTCAGCCATGCGCTCCGGCTCGAAGAGGTCAGCGTTGTACACCAGGTCAAAGCGGAGCGAGTCCGGCAGCTCGTTGACGTAGAGGGTGAAGTCGAACTTCGACTCGGCCTCTCCGGACTCGATCAGGTCGACCTCGATGCCGGACAGGCTCATTCGGAGGTTCGAGATCGAGACGAAGTTGAATAGGACCTGGAAGATGGGCGTGCGGCTGAGCTGCCGCTCGGGCTGCAGTTCCTCCAGCAGGCGCTCGAACGGGATCGCCTGGTACCGGTAGGCGCCGAGCACCACCTCCTTGACCCGGCCCAGCAGCTCGCGAAAGGTCGGGTCGCCCGACAAGCTGGTGCGCAGCACCAGCGTGTTGAGGAACATGCCGATCAGCCCTTCGATCTCGCCCCGGGAGCGGCCGGCGCTGGGCGAGCCCACGACTACGTCATCCTGGCCTGAAAGGCGGGAAAGCAGGAGCTGGAACGCCGCCAGGAAGATCATGAACGGCGAGCCGCCCTCGTGCAGCGTCAGCTCCCGCAGACGTGCTGTGAGCGCGGGTGGCAGATCGGCATGAGCGCTGCGTCCGCGATGGGCCTGAACCGCCGGCCGCACGCGGTCGAGCGGCAGCTCCAGCTCCGGGGGAGCCTCGGCCAGCCGCTCGCGCCAATAAGCCAGTTGCTCTTCCAACACGGCTCCCTGCAGCCACTCCCGCTGCCAGACGGCGAAGTCGGAGTATTGGACAGGGAGCTCCGGCAGCGACGGAGCCTGGCCTTCGTGGAAGGACTCGTAGAGCGCTGCCAGCTCACGAAAGAAGACGCCGAAGGACCACCCGTCCGACACGATGTGGTGCATGTCGAGCAGAAGCAGGTGCTCCCCCGCGGCGAGGCGCACCAGCGCCGCCCGGAACAGCGGTCCCCGCTCCAGGTCGAAGGGCCGTCCGCTGGCGGCGAGGAGGCGCCGCTCCTCGGCCCGGAGTACCTCCTCCGGCAGGCCGGTGAGGTCCGCGATGGACAGTTCGAAGCTCTCCGCGGGAGCGATCACCTGCACCGGCTGGGAATCCCGCTCGGAAAAGGTGGTGCGTAGGGCCTCATGGCGGCGGAGGATTCCGCCGATGGCGAGCTCCAGGGCCGCGGTATCCAATGGGCCGCGTAGGCGCATCTGAGCCGGCATGTTGTAGGCCGTGGTGCCCGGCTCCAGACGATCCAGCAGCCAGAGGCGCTGCTGGGCGAACGAGAGCGGCGCCGGACCGGACGCATCGAGGCGGCGGGGCATCGCCGCGGCGGCTGCGCGCGCAGCCGCGGCTTCGGCGGCCTTCTTCTTCTTCATCTGCAGGACGAGCAGGGCCTGCTTCTCCGGAGAGAGATTGCCCATCCGCTTGGAAACACCGTCGCTCATGCCAACTCCTCGAGCTCGCGGACCGTCTGCTCGATCAGGGCTCGTACTTCTTCTTCAGACATGTCCCCCAGCGCCGCCAGGGCCTCATCGATCTCCGCCTCCCCCTCCCCCGCGAGCACACTCTCCGCGAGAACGGAGGAGAACTCCGCCAGCGTCGGGAACGCGAACAGGGATTGGAGCGGCAGTGTCACACCGAAGGAAGCCTCCAAGCGAGCGAGCGCCCGCGTGGCCAGCAACGAGTGACCGCCCAGCTCCCAAAAGTTGTGATTCGAGCCGACGCGTTCCACGCCCAGCACCTCGGCCCACACCCGCGCCACCTCCTCCTCCAGGGGGGTTCGCGGAGGCACGAACTCGGCGCCGGTCGTAGGATGTGCGGCGTCAGGCGCCGGCAGGGATCGGCGATCGACCTTGCCATGCGGAGTGAGGGGGAGGGCCTCCAGGAAGACGAAGGCCGACGGCACCATCGGGTCGGGCAGCTCCTGAAGGAGAGCGTGGCGAAGATCCGTGGCCGAGACCTTGCCAACGGGCGCCACAACGTAGGCCACCAGCCGCTTGTCGCCGGGTACGTCCTCCCGGGCCAGCGCCACCGCGGACTCTACCCCGGGTTGCCGGGCGAGAGCGGCCTCCACCTCCCCTAGCTCGATACGGAAGCCCCGCACCTTGACCTGATGATCCAGGCGACCCAGGTAGTCCAGCTCACCATCCTGTCGCAGCCGCACCAGGTCGCCCGTACGATACATCCGCGCTCCGGGATCGGCCGAGAACGGATCGGGCAGGAAGCGCTCGGCTGTCAGCTCCGGACGGCCCAGATAGCCGCGGGCCAGACCCGTGCCCGCCAGGCACAGCTCGCCGGGGACTCTCACTGGCAGGCGATCCAAGTTGCGGTCCAGCACGTAGCCGCTCGTGCCGTGCACGGGCCGGCCGATCGACGGCAGACGCTCCGCGGCGCGCTCCACCACCGTCCAGGTCGAGTATGTCGTGTCCTCCGACGGGCCGTAGAGATTGCACAGCCGATCGGTCTCGACCCGCGCGTAGGCCCGATCCGCCAACGAGCGCGGCAGCGACTCGCCCGCCAGGTTGATGGTCCTCACCGAAGCCGGCAGCCTGCCGTTGCGCAGCAGCTCGGCCATGGCCGAGGGCACGGTGTTGATCAGCGTGACCTCAGTGCCAGCGGGGAAATCTGCCAGAGCGTTCTCCACCAGCACTACTGTGCCCCCCCAGGCCAGCGTCACGAAAATCTCGAACACCGAAAGATCGAAGGTTACCGAGGTCGAGGCGAGCACGCCGCAGAGCTCCTCGGGCGAGAAGGCCTCGCGCGCCCACTGCGCGAACACGGTGGCGCTGCGGTGCTCGATGGCGACGGCCTTGGGCTTGCCGGTAGAGCCCGAAGTGTAGATCAGGTACGCCAGGTTGCGCGGCGTCACCTCCACAGGAAGGTCGGGTACAGAGGCGACCGGCTCCGGCCGGTCCAGGAGCACGGTCCGCGCCATCAGAGGCAGACGCTCCAATGCGGTCTGACTCTCCGTCACGACGATCCAGGCGCCGCTGTCCTCCAGCAGGAAGCTCAGCCTCTCCGCGGGATAGCGCGGGTCGAGCGGCACGTAGAACGAACCGGAGCGCAACACCGCCAACAGCGCCACCACCAGCTCGGTCGTGCGCCCCAGGCAGACCGCCACTCCGACCTCAGGCCCTGCCCCCAGGGCGCGGAGCCGGCCAGCGAGAAGAGACGAGCGATCCTCCAGTTCCGCATAAGAGAGCATGTCTTTGCCAACCACCAGCGCCACGGCCTCGGGTGTGCGCTTTGCCTGAGCCTCGAACAGGCCGTGCAGCAGCCCCTCGGGATGCTTGCGGCGTCCGGCTTCGTCCCAGGCGGCGAGCTGAGCGCGCTCGGCCTCGCCGAGGAGCGGCAGCCTCGCGACCGGCAACTCCGGATGAGCCAGCGCCTCCTCCAGAAGACGGCCGAAGTGCTCACTCAGCCTCAGGACCGTGGCACGGTCGAAGAGAGCAGTCGCGTACTCCGCCCAGATGTGCAGCCGGCCTGCCGTGCGGGTGACGTGAAACGAGAGGTCGAACTTCGAAGTGCCGGAGTGCACCAGATCCTCCAGCGTCATCGTCAGGCCGGGAGCGATCGGAGTCCGCTCGCCACCGTCCAGGAACGCGAAGAGCACCTGGAACAGAGGGTTGCGCGACAGGTCGCGCTCCGGCGCCACCTCCGCGACCAGCTTCTCGAACGGGATGTCCTGGTAGGCGTACGCCGCGAGCGCTGACTCCCGCACGCGGTCCAGAACCTCGAGGAAGGTCGGCTCTCCCTCAAGGCTGACCCGCAGCGGCAGCATGTTGACGAAAAACCCGATCAGCGCTTCGATATCGACGCGGCTCCGTCCCGCCACGGGAGTGCCCACCAGCAGATCCGCCTTCCCGGTATAGCGATACAGCAGGACCAGGAAGCCGGCAAAGAGGGTCATGAACGGCGTAGCTTGGCGGCTCTGGCCAAAGCGTTCCAGTCGGCCCGCCAACGTCTCCGGCAATTCCATCCTCACGACATCGCCGGGGAAGCTCCAGATCGCCGGCCGGGGCCGGTCCATGGGCAGCTCGAAGACCGGCGGTTGCGCCAGGCGCACGCGCCAGTAGCCGAGCTGCCGCTCCAACTCGTCTCCCGTAAGCCAGCTCCGTTGCCAGACCGCGAAGTCCGGGTACTGCATTGGCAGCTCCGGAAGGGGGGAGGGCCGCCCCTCGGCGCAGGCGCCGTAGAGGATCCCGATCTCGCGCAAAAACAGATCCAGAGACCAGCCGTCGGCGACGATGTGGTGCATCGTGGCAAGCAGCCGGTGCTCGGTATCCTCCCCCAGAGGGCCGAGGCGCAGCAGGGACGTGCGCAGCATCGGCCCGCGCTGGAGGTCGAACGGTTTCTCGGCTTCCTCTTTCGTGAGCCGCCAGGCCTCGGTCTCGCGCTCGTCAGCGGACAGGCCTGCGAGGTCGATCAGGGGCAGGGACCAGGGGTCTGGCCGGTGCACCACTTGCACGGCATCCCCGACCTCGGACGTCTCGAAGGTGGTGCGCAGCGCGGCATGGCGGCTCACCACCCTGGTCAGCACGGCGGCGAGGATCTCCGGCCGCAACGGCCCCACGAAGCGCAACAGGGCCGGAATGTTGTAGGCTGCCGAACCCGGCTGCAACCGATCGAGGAACCAGAGGCGCTGCTGCCCAAATGAGAGCGGGTACATGCCTTCGCTCTCGGCATCGCCCCGCAACGCGCCGCGCACGCTGTCGACGTGGGCTGCCAGCGCCTGGAGGACCGGGTTCTCGAAGACCGCGCGCAGCTCCAAATCGATCCCGAAGCGCTCGTGCACTCGGGTGGCCATCTGCGTGGCCGAGAGGGAGTGCCCGCCGAGTTGGAAGAAGTTGTCCTGGGCACCCACCCGCTCCAGGCCTAGGAGGGCGCCCCAGATCCTGGCCAGGGCGCGCTGCGTAGGGGTGGACGGATTGACGAAGGTCCCCTTGTCGTGCGGCACTGCCGGGGAGGGCAGAGCGCGGCGATCGACCTTGCCATTGGGCGTGAGGGGTAAGGCATCCAGGAAGACCCAGGCCGTGGGAACCATGGCTTCGGGCAGGTTCCTGGCGAGCCAGGCGCGCAAAGCTTCGACGGTGACCGCCTCGTGGGTGACCACATAGGCTACGAGACGCCTGTCGCGCACCAGCACCACAGAGTCGCGCACGGCCGGATGGCGGCCCAGGCTGACCTCGATCTCGCCGAGCTCGATGCGCTGGCCACGGATCTTTACCTGATGATCGGCCCGGCCGAGGAACTCGATCGTGCCCGACGGGAGCCAGCGCGCCAGGTCGCCGGTGCGGTACAGGCGCTTTCCCTCGTCGAAGGGATCGGGGACGAAGGCACGCGCGGTCAGCTCCGGCCGGTTGCGGTAGCAACGGGCCAGGCCCTCGCCGGCCAGGCAGATCTCGCCGGGTACTCCGACCGGAACCAGCTGCAGCCAGCGGTCGAGGATGTAGGCCCGGGTGTTAGCGATAGGGAAGCCGATCTCCGGGAGCTCCGCCCTCCGCTCCCCCGCCGGTGCCACACGGCCGGCCAGGGCCACCACGGTGCACTCGGCGGGGCCGTAGAGATTGACCAATGCGAACGGCAGGTCCGGCGCTGGCCGCAGCCGAAGCCGGTCGCCGCCGGTGAAAAGGGTGTGCAGGGAAAGCCCGGCCGGCAGCGGCTCGAGGAGTACCGCCTCGGCCAGCGGTGTGGGGAGGAAGGCGAACGTGAGCTCCTTCATCGCCAACCACTCCAGCAATCTTGGGGACGACAGCAGCACATCTCGCGGCGGCACGTGCAAGGTGGCCCCGGCGGTGAGCGGGAACCACGTTTCCCAGACCGAAGCGTCGAACCCCGGGCCGGCCAACAGAGTAGACGCGTCACCCGGACCGAGGGCATGGGCCCGGCGATGCCAGGCGATCAGATTGGAGAGCCCGCGATGGCACAGCTCCGTGCCCTTGGGGGTGCCGGTGGAACCCGACGTGTAGATGACATAGGCGAGGGAGTTGGGAAGAAGCCCCCTGCCCCGCCCTCCCCTGCGCTGCCGGGCAGGAGAGGGAACCGCCTCCTGTTCCAGAGCCTCGAGGGTCTCCGCCGTCAGCAGGAGCGCTGCTCCTGAATCCCTCACGATCCACTCCGCCCGCTCCTCCGGATGCGCCGGGTCAATGGGCAGGTAGGCTCCACCTGTTTCTAGAACGGCCAGAGCCGCGGCCACCAGATCGGCCGAGCGCTCAAGGCGTAGCGCCACCACGGTCTCCGGTCCCACCCCTTTGCCGAGCAGACGGTCCGCCAGGTCCGCGGCCCGGCGGGCCAGCCCGGCATAGGTCAGGCTCCCACCCTCCCAGGACACCGCAATCGCGTCGGGCGTGACCTCCGCCCACCGGAAAACCAGTCGGTGGACCGGTTCCTCCGGGATCTCCTCCGCCGTCCGGTTCCACGCCGTGAGCACCTGCTCGCGCTCGGCCCCGTCGAGCAACGGCAGCTCGGACAGGCGCGCCCGCTCCCCTCCCGCCGCCGCGATCCCCTCCACGAGCCGACGGAAGTGGCCCATCAGGCGCCGAACCGTGGACCCGTCGAAGAGGTCGGTGCCGTACTCCGCCAAGAGCTCCAGCCCCTGCGCCGTGCGTTGGGCGTGGAGCGACAAGTCGAACTTGGCAGTGCCGTGGTGAACCCACTCTCCTGTGGAGAGGACCAGATCGTCGCCGATCCGCACCGGCTCCTGGCGCTCCTGGACGGTGAAGGCCACCTGGAACAGCGGGTTACGCGACAGGTCGGGAGTGGGCGCCAGCTCGGCCACGAGCTTCTCGAAGGGGACGTCCTGATGGTCGTAGGCCTCCAGCACGCACTCGCGCGCTCGGGCGAGCAGCGTCTCAAAAGATGGATCGCCGTCGAGCGATACCCGCAGGGCCAGGGTGTTGACGAAGAAGCCGATGAGATCCTGGATCTCCGGCCTGCCGCGCCCGGCCAGGGGCGTCCCCACGACGAGATCCTCCTGCGAGGTGTAGCGCTGAAGCAGTGCCAGGAAGGCCGCGAAGAGCGTCATGAACGACGTGGCGCCGTAGCTCCGGCCCACCTCGTCCAGCCGGTCCGCCAGCTCGCCCGGCAGGAAAGCCATCTCCATGGCCCCGAGCTGGCTCCAGATCGCGGGTCGCGGATGGTCGGTGGGCAGTTCCAGCGCCGGAGGCTCGGCCAGGCGGCTGCGCCAGTAGGCGAGCTGCCGCTCCAGCTCGTGGCCGGACAGCCAGCTCCGCTGCCAGACTGCAAAATCGCCGTACTGCACTGGCAGCTCCGGCAGGAGCGACGGCCGGTCCGTGGAGAGCGCGTCGTAGAGGATCCCCAGCTCGCGCTCCAGAATCTCCATCGACCAGCCGTCGGAGACGATGTGGTGCAGAGTGGCGAGCAGCCGGTGCTCGCTCGCACCAAGACGGAGCAGGGTCGTGCGCATCAGCGGGAACCGCCGAATGTCGAACGGCCGGCGCGAGTCCTCGGCAGCCACCCGCCCGGCCTCGGCCTCGCGCAGCTCCGGAGGCAAGGCTCCCAGATCGATCGCGGGGAGGTGCCAGCCAACCGCGGGATGGACCACCTGCACCGGCTCGGCGGCGCCCTCGGGCACCTCGAACGTGGTGCGCAAGGTGCCATGGCGGCGCACCACCTCGGCCAGCGCCGCAGCCAGCAGCTCCGGCCGCAGCGGCCCGGTGAGGCGGAAAGGGATCGGGATGTTATAGGCCGGAGATCCCGGCTGGAGCTGCTCGAAGAACCAGAGGCGCTGCTGAGCAAACGAAAGGGGTGCCACCTCGCCGGCAAGGCCCGCCACGAGGCTCGGACCCGCGGACAACCCTTGGCGAGCGGCCTCGATCCAGCCGGCGAGGCGGACGACCGTGGGCTCCTGAAAGATCACGCGCAACGGCAGGTCGACGCCGAGCCGCTCGTGCACTCGCGCGGTCAGCCGCGCGGCCAGAAGCGAGTGGCCGCCCAATGCGAAGAAGTCGTCGTGGGCGCCGATCCCCTCGATCCCCAGAAGGGCCGACCAGATCCGGGCCAACTCCCTTTCCACAGGGGTCCGAGGAGGGATGTCCGAGACGCTCTCCACGGCAGCCGGCGCGATCCCCGTCAGAGCGCGCCGGTCGATCTTGCCGTTCGAGGTGAGCGGCAGGGCGGGGAGCGCCACGAACCACGCCGGGATCATGTATTCCGGCAGCTCCCGGCGCAACGCGGCAACCAGATCGGCCGGGTTGGGGATGCTCTCTCCGGCAGGCACGTAGAAGGCCCCGATCCTCTCTTCCCGCGCCAGGACGGCCGCGCGCGAGACGCCCGGATGACGGCAGAGCGCCGCCTCAATTTCTCCCAGCTCGATGCGCAGGCCCCGTAGCTTGACCTGATGATCGATCCGGCCCAGGAAGTCCACCGACCCGTCCGGCAGCCGTCTCACCAAATCACCGGTACGGTAGAGCCGCGCTCCCGCCTCCCCGGAAATCGGGTCGGGCACGAAGCGCGCCGCGGTCAGCTCCGGCCGCGTCAGGTAGCCCCGGCCCACCTGCACGCCACCGATCAGCAGTTCCCCCGGAACTCCGACCGGCACGGCGCGCAACCCGCGGTCCATGACATGGACCCGGGTGTTGGACACAGGACGGCCGATCGGCACTTTCCCCCGGCGGCCGGCCCATTCGCAGGCCCACGAGGTGACGTCCACCGCCGCCTCCGTCGGGCCGTAGAGGTTGAGCAGCTCCGCTTGGGAAACCCGGAAGAAGTCCGCCACCAAGTCGGGGGACAGCGCTTCACCGCCACAGCAGACCCGCCGCAGGCTGCGGCAATCCCCAAACCCGCCGAACTCCACCAGGGCGCCGAGCAGCGACGGCACCACCTGCAGCACGGTCACTTCGTCCTCCTGGATCCTGCGCACCAGGGCGCCGGGATCGCGCTGCTCCCCCGGCAGGGCCATCACCAGCAGCGAGCCGGCCATCAGCGGAGCCCAGAACTCCCATATCGAAGCGTCGAAGCTGAACGTAGTCTTCTGGAGAACCCGGTCCGAAGAGCCGAGAGGGAGCTGCGACTGCATCCAGAACATGTGGTTGACGATCGCCCGGTGCGGGACCATCGTCCCTTTCGGCAGTCCCGTCGAGCCCGAGGTGTAGATCACGTACGCCAGGTTGTCCGGCTGTACCTCCGACCGCGGCGTCGGCCGCTCCGCATCCAGGCCCGGCTCCGCCACGCCATCGAGAGGGAGGATCGGCGCCGCAAGCGACCTCAGCTTCTCCTGCAGCCGTTCCTGCACCAGCACGAGGCACGCTCCTGAGTCAGCGAGCATGAGGGCCAGCCGCTCCGAGGGATGGTCCGGATCGAGCGGAAGGTAGGCCCCTCCCGACTTGAGCACGGCCAGCAGGCCAACCACCATTTCGAGCGACCGCTCAGCAAGGAAGCCAACGACGCTCTCCGGCCCCACCCCTGCCGACCGCAGACGTCGCGTGAGGCGGTCGGCCGCATCGTTCAGCTCCCGGTAGGTGAGACTGCGGCCGTCGCAGGTCACCGCCGGTCTCCCAGGCGTGCGCTCCACCTGCCCCTCGATCAACTCGTGAAGGCAGAGTCCTTCCGGGAAGGCCGCCGCCGTGTCGTTCCACTCGACGAGCTGCTGTGCCTCGGCCTCTGTCAGCAGCGGCAGCTCCGAGGCGCGCCTCGCAGGGACCTCCACGATGCCCTCGAGCAACCGGACGAAGTGCTGGACGAAGCGCCGCATGGTGGCGGCGTCGAACAGGTCGGTGCTGTACTCGAGATCGAAGACTGTCCGCTCGCTTTCGAGCCGCACCCCAAAGGTGAGGTCGAACTTCGCCGTGACACTCGGGATCGCGGCCAGCTTCATCGCCAGCCCCTCGGCGATGCGCTCCTCGGGCGGGGAACTCTGGAAAGCGAGCATCACCTGGAACAAGGGGTTGCGCGAGAGATCGCGGCTGGGCACCAGGTCCGCCACGAGCTTCTCGAACGGGAGATCCTGGTGGGCATGCGCTCCGAGCACCGCCTCCCGAACCCGCGCGAGCAGCTCCGGGAAGGTGGGGTCGCCAGCCAGGCTCACCCGCAGAGCCAGGCTGTTGACGAAAAAGCCGATCAGCCCCGCGATCTCAGGCCGACCGCGACCAGCCAGCGGCGCTCCGACCAGGAGGTCCTCTTGCGCCGTGTAGCGGTGCAGCAGCGCGAAAAAGGCGGCGAGAAAGGTCATGAACGGGGTGGCTCCATAGCGCTGGCCGAGCTGCTCGAGCCTTCCGGCCAGCTCCCGCGTCACCTCCTCCTCGTAGGCCGCGCCGCGATAGCTCCACACGGTCGGGCGGGGCCGGTCCGCAGGAAGCTCGAGGACCTGCGGCACGGCCATTCCGTCGAGGCGCCTGCGCCAATAAGCGAGCTGGCGCTCCTGCTCCTCCCCCGCAAGCCAGTTCCGCTGCCAGACCGAGAAGTCAGGGTACTGCACCGGCAGATCCAGCAGCGGCGACGGCCGTCCGGCGATGAAAGCCCGGTAGACAGCCCCCAACTCGCGCAGCAGCACCTCTACAGACCAGCCGTCGGAGACGATGTGGTGCATCGTGACGACCAGGCGGTGATCGTCCGCCCCCATACGCAGCAGGGCGGTCCTCAACAGGGGCCCGCGTTGCAGGTCGAACGGACGGCTGGACTCCTCCGTGACGAGGCGGACCGCCTCGGCTTCGCACCCAGGCCACCCGGGTAGGCCCGCGAGGTTCACCAGGGGCAGGTTCCAGCCAACCAGAGGGTGCACGACCTGGACAGGATCCTCGGCGCCCTCGGGCACCTCGAACGTGGTGCGCAGCGCGGCATGACGACGTACCACCTCGGCCAGCACCAGGGCCAGGACATCCGGCCGCAGCGAGCCCGAGAGGTGCAGGAGAATCGGCATATTGTATGCAGCCGAGCCCGGCTCCATCCGATCCAGGAGCCACAGGCGCTGCTGCGCGAAGGAGAGCGGCGCCGCCGCCACACCCGCCGCCAAGCTAGGACCGGCGGCAACATCACCATGGTGCCGCTCGGCCTCGATCCAGGCGGCCAGGCGGGCTACCGTTGGCTCTTGGAAGATCACGCGCAACGGCAGCTCGACGCCGAGCCGCTCCTGGATGCGGGCGGCCAGGCGGGCGGCGAGCAGCGAATGGCCGCCGAGCGCGAAGAAATCGTCGAAGGCGCCGATCCCCTCGACACCCAGCAGGTCCGACCAGACCTCGGCCACCGCCGCCTCGGTCGGAGTGCGCGGCGGCGCGGACGCAGCGTGCGCTTCGGGAGCGGGAGCGATACGAGCCAGGGCACGGCGGTCCACCTTGCCGTTCGGAGTGAGCGGCAGCGCCTCGAGGTAGACCCAAGCCGATGGGATCATGATCTCGGGAAGCGAGCTGGAGAGGAACGCGCGCAGCGCCTCGCCAGCGCCATCCGCGCGCAGCCCGCCGTCCTCGTTCAGCACGAGGCAGCCGACCAGGCGCTTGTCGGTCTCACGCACCAGCGCGACGGCCTCGCGCACGCCGGGGTGGCGCCGAATCGCGGCCTCGATCTCCCCCAGTTCGATCCGGTAGCCGCGGATCTTGACCTGATGGTCGATCCGGCCGAGGAACTCGAGCTCGCCGTTCGGTAGACGGCGTGCCAAGTCGCCCGTGCGGTAGATCCGCTCGCCGGGCCCGCCCAGCGGATCGGGGATGAACCTCTCGGCCGTGAGGTCGGGCCGCCGCCTGTAGCCGCGCGCCAGCGCCACGCCGGCCGCGCAGAGCTCGCCGGGCACTCCCACCGGTACGGGGGCGAAGCCGCGGTCGAGGATATGGACGCGCAGGTTCGAGATCGGAAGGCCGATGTGCGGCGCCTTCTCCCCCACCGAGGCGACATGGCAGTAGGTGGTCACCGCCGTGGACTCGGTCGGACCGTAGAGGTTGACGAGCTCAAAGCGCACGTCCGCGCTCGGCCGCCGATGGAGCCGGTCGCCGCCGGTGTGGAGGACGCGCAGCGCGAGGCCCTCGGGCATCGGCTCGGCAAGCACCCCTTCGGCGAGCGGCGTGGGCAGGAACGCCACTGTGATGCCGCGCTCCGCCATCCAGAAGAGGATCGCCGGTGGCGAGAGCAGGACGTCCGGCGGCGCCACATGGATGGAGGCGCCCGCGACGAGCGGCGGCCACGTCTCCCAGACCGACGCGTCGAAGCCCGGGCCGGCCACCAGCGACGAGCGGTCCACGGGGCTCATGCCGTTGTCGCGGCTGTGCCAGGCCATGAGGTTGGAGAGGCCGCGGTGGTGCAGCTCGGTGCCCTTCGGCGCGCCGGTCGAGCCCGAGGTGTAGATAACATAGGCGAGCCCGTCGGGATCGAAGTCGACCGGCGGCGGCACCTTGCCCTCATCGGCGCCCTCTTCCAGGCTCTCGAGCGGATCGGCCTCGCCGTCGAACAGGATCATACGCCCGCCGTGGAGCAGCACCTCGGGCAGCGTGGCCAGTACACGGGAGCTGGTCAGCAGCGCCCGGGCCCCGGCGTCGCGCAGAATGTAGAGCACCCGCTCAGACGGGTAAGCGGGATCGATCGGCAGGTAGGTCCCCCCCGCCTTGAGCGCCGCTAGCGCAGCGAGCGGCAGCTCGACAGAGCGCTCAAGCAGCACCGCCACCAGGTCGTCGGGACCGACGCCCAACCGACGCAGCCGCCACGCCAGCAGGTTGGCGCGCCGCTCCAGCTCGCCGTATGTCAAGGCCTCCTCCGCGGAGGCTACGGCCAGGGCTCCCGGACGGGCAGCGGCCTGCCGCTCGAACAGCCGGTGAACTGGCTGGTCGGGGATGTCTGCCACGGTCCGGTTCCAGCCGAACACCACCTGCTCGCGCTCCCCGGAAGCCAGCAGGGGCAGTTCCGCTAGCGGCGCGGCCGGATCGGCCAGCGCGCCCGCGACGAGCACGCGGAAGGCGCCGAGCATCCTCTCCACGCTTGCACGCTCGAAGAGGTCGAGGGAGTACTCGGCGATGGCGTCGAGCCCGCGCGGGCCGCGCTCTACCAACAAGGCGAAGTCGAACTTTGAGACGCCGGTATCGACCTCGACGGCCGCCGTCACCGCGACGCCGAGGTCCGGTCCGGCCATCGCCTCCTGGAGGGCGAAGACCACTTGGAACAGTGGCATGCGCGACAGGTCGCGCTGCGGCGCCAGCTCTTCGACGAGGCGGTCGAAGGGGAGGGCCTGGTGGGCGAAGCCGGCCAGCACCGACTCGCGCACGCTGGCGAGCAGGCCTGAGAACACCGTCTCCTCCGACGCTTCGGCGCGCAGCGGCAGCATGTTGACGAAGAACCCGATCAGCGCCTCCAGCTCCAGCCGGTCCCGGCCCGCCACGGGTGAGCCGATCACGAAGTCTTCCTGGAGCGTGTAGCGGTGCAGGAGCGCCTGGAAGGCGGCCAGCAGGGTCATGAAGAGGGTGGCGCCCTGGCGCCGGCCGAGGGCGAGGATGGCGGGCTCAAGGTCGGCCCCGAGGGGGACCCGCAGCCGCTCGCCCCGGAACGACGGGACCGCGGGCCGAGGCCGGTCAGGGGGAAGCTCCAGGACCGCGGGCACCCCGGCCAGGTGCTCGCGCCACCAGGCGAGCTGAACCTCCGCGGCCTCCTCCGTCAGCCGGCGGTGCTGCCAGACGGCGAACCCGGGATACTGCACGGGCAGGGGCGGCAGAGGGGAGGCATGGACGGCGAGGGCAGCCCGGTAGAGGGCCGACAGCTCGCGCAGGAGCACGCCCACCGACCAGGCGTCGGACACGATGTGGTGGGTACCGATCAGGAGCCGGTGCTCCTCGGGGCCGAGCCGCAGCAGGGCGGTCCTCATGAGAGGACCACGCTCCAGGTCGTACGGCCGGCGCGCCTCCTCCTGGGTGATCCGTTCTGCCTCGGCCTGGCGGGCCGGCTCGGGCAGGTCGCCCAGGTCGACGACGGGCAGGGGCTCGGGCTGCAGCGACTCGCGGCAGACGAGTTGGACCGGATCGTCTCCGAGGCTCCCCCCCTCGGAGTCGGGAGCAAACAGCGTGCGCAACGCCTCGTGGCGGCGGACGACCCCATCGAAGGCCGCGGCCAGCGCGGGCACGGCCAGCTCTCCACGCAGGTCGAAGAGCTGGGCCAGATTGTAGAGCGCGGTGCCGGGACGGAGCCGCTCCAGGAACCAAAGGCGCTGCTGGGCGCTCGATAGGGGCGCCGGTCCGGCGGGGGCTGGAGTGAGCGGGATCGCAGTTTCCCCCTCAAGACCGCGGCCCTGCTGGCGCTCGATCCAGGAAGCCAGGCTTGCCACGGTCGGATGCTCGAACACGGAGCGCAGGCCCAGATCGACGCCGCACAGCTCGCGCACCCGCGAGGCGAGCCGCGTGGCGAGGAGAGAGTGGCCGCCGAGCTGGAAGAAGTCCTGGTGGATGCCGATGCCGCCCGGGACGTCCAGAACCTCGGTGAAGAGGTCGACCAGCAACTCCTCGAGCTGGGTGCGCGGAGCCGTCTCGCCTTCATCTGCCACAGCTGCGGTCTGCACGCGCTCCAGGGCGCGGCGGTCCACCTTGCCGCTGGCGCTCAACGGCAGAGATTCGAGCACGGCCCAGGCGGTTGGCACCATGTACTCGGGGAGTTGGGAAGCCAGATGCTTCCGCAGCTCGGGGATCGATGGCGCCTCTCCGTTGGGCGCCAGGGCCACATAACCGGCGAGCCGGCCCTCGGCGGTGCGCAGAAGCACCGCGGCCTCGCGTACGCCCGGATGGCCGAGCAGCACCGACTCGACCTCGCCCAACTCGATCCGGAAGCCACGGAGCTTGACCTGATGGTCGGCGCGGCCGATGAAATCGATCTCGCCGGACGAGAGCCAGCGCGCCAGGTCGCCGGATCGATAGAGCCGGGCTCCGGGCGGACCGAATGGATCGGGGACGAACCGCTCGGCCGTCAGGTCCGGCCGCCCGCGATAGCCCCGTGCCACGCCTTCACCGCCGATGTACAGCTCGCCTGGCACGCCCGTCGGCACCGGCTGGAAAGCGGCGTCGAGCAGATAGACGCGCACGTTGTCGAGAGGCCGGCCAATGGTGGGAGACCGGTCGCCGTCCGTCGCGACAATGGCCTCGGTGGTGGCGATGCTGACCTCGGTCGGGCCATAGTTGTTCACGACGACGAACGGGCAGTCCGCCCGGGGCCGCAGTCGCAGGCGGTCGCCACCCGACAGCAGCCGGCGCAGCTTCAGGTCGGGCGGCATCGTCTCCCCGAGCATCGCCTCCACCTGGACCGGGGGGGCGTAGGAATGGGTGATCCCCTCGCGCGCGTACCAGTCGAGCAGGTCCGGCGCCGAGGCCAGGATCTCCGCAGGCGCGACGTGAAGCGAGGAGCCGGTGGTCAGGGCGAGCCAGATTTCCAACACGGAGGCATCGAACCCGGGGCTGGCGAGCAGCGCCAGCCGCTCCCCAGCTCCGGCCAGGTACTTGCTCAGGTAGTGTGCGATCGTGTTTGACAGCCCGCGATGGATGAGGTCGGTCCCCTTGGGAGCGCCGGTAGAGCCCGAGGTGTAGATCACGTAGGCCAGCCGGTCGGGATCGGGCTCCAGCTGCGGCTCCGGATGCAGATCGCCCTTCGGGTCGAAGGACTCCAACGATTCCAACGATTCCAACGATTCCAGCGATTCCAATACCACCTGCTCCAGCGGCACGCCGGGGGAGCGCAGCCGCTCCACTGTCAGCAGCAGCGAGGCCCCGGAGTCGCGGACCACGTAGGCCAGACGCTCGGGCGGGTTGGAGGGGTCGATCGGCAGGTAGGCGGCACCAGCCAGCAGGACGCCGAGGCTGGAGACCACCAGCTCCGGGGAGCGCTCCAACCGCAGAGCCACCAGGTCCTCGGCGCCGAGGCCGCGGCGGCGCAGCCAGGTCGCCAAGCGCAGGGACCGATCCAGCAGCTCGCCGTAGGTCAGGCTGCCGCCATCCCAGGACACAGCCAGCGCCTCGGGCCGGGCGAGAGCCTGCTGCAGGGCGATCTCGTGCACCGGGGCTTCGTGGAGCCCGGTATCCGAGCCGCTCCAAGTCAACAGCACCTGTTTTCGCTCCTCGGAGCCGAGCAGGGGGAGCTCCGACACCCGGACGCCTTCGCCGTCTCCGGCGGCGATCCCCTCCAGCAGGTTCAGGAAGTGGCCGAGCAGACGGCTCACCGTGGCCGCGTCGAACAGGTCGGACGCGTAGCCGGCGGCGAGTGCGACCCGGCTGCTACGGCGCACGAGGCCCAGCTCCATGTCGAGACCAGCGCTGTCCAGGTTCGCCCCGGGCACGAACGCCACCTGAAACAGCGGATGCCGGGACGGATCGAGCCCTGTTCCCAGCTCCGTCGGCATCTCCTTCCGGAGCTCCTCCAGAAGCTCCTCCAGCGAGAGGTCCTGGTGGTCCCTGGCCGAGCGTACGGCCTCACGGATGCGGCCGAGCAACTCCGCGAATGGAGGATCCCCGCCGACGTCCACACGCAGCGGGAGCAGACCCGCATCCTCGGCATCCGCCAGAGGCGCGCCGATGACCAGGTCCTCGCGCCCGGTATATCGGTGGAGCAGCGCAAGAAAGCCGGCGAGCAGGGTCATCGAGAGGTCCGCCCCATGCCGGTGGCCGGCCTGTTCCAGCGCATCGAGCAACCCTTCCGGAAGGTCCAGGATCTCCAACTCGCGGCGCAGCAGCGGGCCGGATGCGCGCAGGCGGTCGGCAGGCAGCTCGATGGGCGCAGGAAGCCCCACCAACCGGCTACGCCAGAAGTCGAGCTGCGGCCTGAGAGCCGCCGAAGGGCGAACACTTGAGTTCATGGGTTTCAACAGGCACTCCGTCGGGGGGCGCTCACCCTCCTAAGTGCCCTGCGGATTCCGAAACGGGACAGACCCGACACGCTTAAGCTATTCATTGTCAACCTGTTAGCGCTTGCGCGTTTCCTCTTCGATCAGAACCTGGAGATCGGCCTCGGACAACCCCTCCAGCTCGTCCAGCAGGTCGCCCAGCTCCAGCTCCGTCCCCGACGAGGCGAGGAGGTGATGGCCGATGCTCTGGGCGAAGCCCGCGAGCGTCGGCGCTTCGAACAGCGACTGTAGGGGCAGATCCAGGCCCAGGCTGTCACAGAGCCGTGACAGGACCTTCGTGGCGAGCAGAGAGTGGCCGCCCAGCTCCCAGAAGTTGTCCTCCACGCCGATGCTCTCCACGCCGAGTATTTCCCGCCAGATCTTCGCCACTTCCCTCTCCAGCGGAGTGCGCGGCGGGACCGGCTCCGCGGCACCCTGGGAGAGCCCGGGCGCCGGCAACGCCCCGCGGTCGACCTTGCCGTTGGCCGTCAAGGGCAGAGCAGGCAGGAGCACGAACGCCGCCGGGACCATGTAGGCCGGCAGCCGGAGCGCCAGGAACCCCCGCAGCTCAGCTACATCGGGCGACTGCTCCGGCGCGGGCACGACATAAGCCACGAGGCGCCGGTCTCCCGGCATGTCGTCGCGGGCGAGCACCACCGCCGTCTCCACCTCGGGATGCGCGGCGAGCACGGCCTCGATCTCCCCCAGCTCGATGCGGTAGCCGCGGATCTTGACCTGCTGGTCGGCCCGGCCGAGGAACTCGATCTCGCCGCCGGCAAGCCAGCGGGCGAGGTCGCCCGTGGCGTACAGGCGCGCGCCAGGCGCGCCGCTCACCGGATCCGGGACGAACCGCTCGGCCGTGAGGTCCGGCCGCCCCACGTACCCTCGCGCCAGGCCGTCGCCGGCAGCGTAGAGCTGCCCCACCACTCCGACCGGGACCGGTCTTGACGAGCCATCCAGAACATAGACCTGGGTGTTGGAGATCGGCCGCCCGATCGGGATGGGCCCGGCTCCGATACCTCCGATCCCTCCGATCCCTCCGATCCGATGACAGCAGGTGAAGGTCGTCCCTTCAGTGGGCCCGTAGCCGTTGACCAAGGTGATTCCGGGCAGGCCGGCGAGCGCGCGCCGTACGTGGCCCGGCGACAGGACGTCGCCGCCCGCCGCGAGCTGCCGAACGTTCCGCAGGCGAGGCAAGTGGGACTCGATCATCTGCTGGAACAGTCCGGCCGTGAGCCAGAGCGAAGTCACGCCGTAGCGCTCCACCGCTTCGCCGAGCAGGCGAAGATCCGGCGGCCCCGGCGGGAAGACCGCCAGTTGCCCGCCGTTGAGCAGCGGCCCCCAGATCTCCAGAGTCGAAGCGTCGAACGACACCGGAGCGAACTGCAGGAAGACCTCCTCCGGGCCGAAGGAGAGGTAGTCCGTCTCCCGCACCAGCCGCACCACGTTGCGGTGGGTGACCGCCACCCCTTTGGGCCGCCCCGTGGAGCCGGAGGTGAACAGCACGTACGCCAGGTTGCGGGGATCGACCCGCGGACGTTGCAGCGTTCCCACCTCCGTGGCGAGAGCCTCGCGCAATGGCAGCCGGGGCGCGCCGGTCATCGGGAGCCGGTGCTCCAGCCCCTCCTCCACCACCAGCACCCTGGCTCCCGCGTCCGCCAGCATGCAGGCGAGCCTCTCGCCCGGGTACTGCGGGTCGAGCGGCAGATAGGCGCCGCCCGCCTTGAGGATGCCCAGCAAGGCGGCGATCAGGCCGGCGGAGCGCTCCGCGCAAAGCCCCACGGCGTCGTCCGGCCGCACTCCCAGGGCCAGCAGGCGGGACGCGATCCGTTCCGCCCGGAGGTCCAGCTCCGCGTAGGTCAGCTCCTCGCCGCCGCAGACCACGGCCACGGACCGGGGGTAGCGCCGCGCCTGCTCCTCGAACAATCCGTGGACCGTGGCAGAGCGGGGATAGCCGGTGGCCGTGTCGTTCCACTGACCGACGACCTGCGCGCGCTCCTCCTCGCCCATCAGGGGAAGCGCGGAGACCGGCACCCGATCTCCACCCTCGGCCGTGATCCCTTCCAGGAGTCGAACGAGGTTCCCGAGAAGCCGGCGGACCGTGGTGCGGTCGAAGAGGTCGGCCGCGTACTCGACCGCGATGCCTGACCCCGTGCGCGACTCTCCCATGAAGAGCGAGAGGTCGAACTTGGAGGTGCCGGAGTCCACGTCCGCGATCTCCAGGCCCAGCCCCGGGGCAAGCTCGGCCGCTCCGGCGCGGGGCGGCTGCCAGGAGAAGACCACCTGGAAGAGCGGGGTGCGCGCGAGG
This sequence comes from Thermoanaerobaculia bacterium, assembly GCA_035536935.1. GTDB lineage: Bacteria > Acidobacteriota > Thermoanaerobaculia > Multivoradales > UBA5704 > DATMER01. The sequence goes on along the minus strand of DATLNC010000137.1, from coordinate 16,405 downwards.
TCGCGCCCCGGCGCCAGCGCTTGGACCAGGCGCTCGAACGGGAGGTCCTGGTGCGCATAGGCCGACAGAGCCGTCTCCCGCACCCGCGCCAGCAGCTCGGGGAAGGTGGGATCGCCCGACAGGTCGGCCCGCAGCACCAGCGTGTTGACGAAGAACCCGACGAGCCCCTGGACCTCGGCGCGGTCGCGGTTCGCCACCGGTGTGCCCACCAGGAAACCATCCTGGCCGGTGATCCGGTGCAGGAAGGCCTGGACGGCCGCGAGGAGCGTCATGAAGGGGGTGGCGCCTCCCCGGCTCTGGAACAGGCCGGGCGGAAGGGCAGTCCGCTCGACGCCGCCGCGCAGGCTCTGCGTCTCGGGCCGCGGCCGGTCGAACGGCAGCTCCAGCGCCGCTGGCGGGCTGCCCGCCAGCCGCTCCCGCCACCAGGCGAGCTGGGCCTCCAGGACCTCGCCCTGGAGCCACTGCCGCTGCCAGACCGCGTAGTCCGCGTAGCGCACGGGCAGCGGCGCCAGGGGAGAATTCCGGCCGGCAGCGAAAGCGGTGTACAGCGCTCCCAGCTCGCGGCGCAGCACGTCGAGCGACCAGCCGTCGAAGGAAATGTGGTGCACGCCGAGCAGCAGCACGTGCTCCTCGGGCGTGAGCCGGAGCAGAGCGGCGCGCAGCATGGGGCCGCGGCGCAGGTCGAAGGGCCGCCGACCCTCCAGCGCGGCAAGCCGCATGGCCTCCGCCCGCCGCTCGGGCTCCGGCAGGGCCGACAGGTCCGCCAGCGGCAGGAGCCCGGGCGTGAACGGCAGCACGATCTGGACGGGCTCGCCGTCCACGGCCTCGAACCGGGTGCGCAGCGGCTCGTGCCGGCGCACCACCTCCGCGAGCGCCGCGGCCAGAGCCGTGGCGTCCAGCGGCCCGCGCAGGCGCAGCTCCCGGACGACGTTGTAGGTGGCCGTGCCGGGCTCCAGGCGGTCGAGAAACCAGAGCCGCTCCTGCCCAAAGGAGAGCGGAGGCGTGCTCCCGGCTCGGCGCAGCAGGGGGGGCGGCGCCATGCCGGTCTCCTCTTCGCCGCGCAGCAGCTCCTCCACCCGGGCGGCCAAGCCGGCGACCGTCCGCCTCTCGAACACGGAGCGCACGTCCAGCTCGGTGACGAAGACCTCCCGGGCCCGAGCCAGCAGGCGCACCGCGAGGAGCGAGTGGCCGCCGAGGTCGAAGAAGTCGTCGGTGCGCGCCACCCTCTCCCGCCCGAGCAGCTCGGCGAACAGCGTCGCCACCAGCTCCTCGACGGGGCTCGCAGGAGCCGCGTCCTGCAGCGGTTCCGCATTGGCCTCGGCATGCGCCGCGATGGTCCGGAGGGCCCATCGGTCGAGCTTGCCATTCGAGGTGAGCGGCAGCGCGTCGAGCAGGAGGATCTCGGAAGGGATCATCGGCTCCGGCAGGCGGTCGGAGAGCCAGGAGCGCAGCTCGCCGCGGCTCGGGACGCCTGCGCCCGGCTCGGGCACGACACAGGCAGCCAGCCGCACCTCCCCCGCCCGCTCCACCGGCAGCACGGCGGCCTCGCTCACGGCCGGATGGCGGGCCAGGACCGTCGCAATCTCGCCGGGCTCGACGCGATGGCCGCGCACTTTGAGCTGATCGTCGGCGCGTCCCAGGAACTCCAGATCGCCAGACGCAAGCCAGCGCGCCAGGTCGCCAGTCCGGTACAGGCGGGCCCCACGCTCCCCGTACGGGTCGGGAAGGAACCTCTCGGCCGTGCGGTCCGGCTGTCCCAGATAGCCGCGCGCTACCTGGGCACCGCCCACCCAGACCTCTCCCGGAACACCCACGGGCACCGGCTCCAGCCCGGCGTCGAGCAACCGCACGACGTTGCCGTGCAAGGGCCGGCCCAGGGGTACCTTCTCCCCGATGCGGTCCAGCCGGGCTTCAAAGGTGAGCACGCCTACAGTGGTCTCGGTCGGTCCATAGTGGTTGAGCACGCGGCAACCGGGAGCCAGATCACGCACGCGATCGATCAGCTCCCAGCGCGAGGGCTCGCCGCCCACCACCAGGCAGCGGCGCGGCAGCACCCTTTCGGGCCGCGGCGCCGCGGCCAGCAGCGCCGCAAGGTGAGAGGGCACGATCTTGAGCACGTCGACTGGATAGGCCGCGAAGCGCATGGCCAGGCGAGCAGGGTCGGCGGATAGCTCCCGCGGCACGACGTGGAGGGTGCCACCCGAGGCCAGAGCTCCGAAAACCGAGGTGTGGCCGAGGTCGGCCGCGAACGTGGTCACCGTGGCGAAGCTCGATCCTTCGGGGAGGTCGAGCCGGTCCAGCACGGCGGCCACGTAGCTCGCGAGCTGCCGATGCTCGACCGCCACGCCCTTGGGCTCGCCGGTGGAGCCCGAGGTGTAGAGCACGTAAGCCAGGCTCGACGGCTCCGGCCGGTCCACCGGAGCGCCCTCCGACTCATGGCCGTCCTCCGCCTTCTCGATCCCTACCTGGGGCAAGCTCTCGAGGTCCCGAACCAGGCCGGGCCGGGTAATGAGCGCCAGGGCGCCCGAGCCCTCCAGGATCTTCCGGCGCCGGCCAGCCGGCTGATCAGGGTCGAGGACGACATAGGCGGCGCCGGAACGCAGCACGCCCAGGATCGCCACCACCAGGTCGGGCGAGCGCTCCAGGCAGACCGCCACCCGTGCCTCCGGCATCGCCCCGAGGCTGCGCAGGCGCCGGGCCAGCCGGGCGGAAAGCAGGTCCAGCTCGCGCCAGGAGAGCGGCTCGCCTGCACCGGCGAGCGCCAGGGCATCCGGCGTCCGCTCCATCCAGAAGGCGAGCCGCTCCAGGATCGTCGGAGGAACCTCCCGCGTCGCTTCCCCGCTCCACGCCTGCAGCTCGCGGCGTTCCATCTCGCTCAGCAACGAGACCTCGCGCACGGCGCGCTCCGGCGCGGCAGCCAGGCCCTCCAGCAGGCTCCGCAGCCAGCCGGAGATCCGCGCCAGGGTGGCGGCGTCGAAGAGGTCGGCATTGCCCTCCCAGGCGACCGCGAGGCCGCCGTCGCCAGACTCCCCGACGTGGAGGGAGAGATCCATCTTGGACGTACCCATGCCTGTCCCGATGCCGCCTGGTTTCATGGTCAGGCCAGGCACCAGCTCCGTCGGCGTCCCCAGAGCGCCGCCCAGGACGATCAGCGTCTGCACGAGCGGGGTGCGGGAGAGATCGCGCTCCGGCGCCAGCTCCTCGACCAGCCGCTCGAACGGCAGGTCCTGATGGTCGAAGGCGCCCATCAGCAGATGGCGGGTGCGTTCGAGATGCGTGGTGAAGGACGGACCGTCCGAGAGGTCGACCGGCAGCGCCAGGGTGTTCACGAAGAGCCCGATCAGCCCCTCGACCTCGGCATGGCGGCGGTTGGCGATCGGGGTGCCTACCAGCAGGCGGTCGGCGCCGGAAAGGCGCGCCAGCAGGGCCTGGTAGGCGGCGAGGACCACCATGAAGAACGAGGCATCCCGGGAACGGCCGAGGAGGGTCAGCCGGGTCACGAGCTCCGCCGGCAGCGCGTCCAGTCGGTGCGCGCCGCGGAAGCTCCGGCGGGCCGGCCGCGGCCGGTCGGCGGGCAGCGCCAGCACGGTAGGAACCCCGGCGAGCCGCTCGCGCCACCAGCCCAGTTCGGCCGCGAGCACCTCGCCCGTCAGCCAGCGCCGCTGCCAGATGGCGTAATCGGCGTACTGCACCGGCAGCTCGGGCAGGCGCTCTTCCAGGTACGCCGCCGCGAGCTCACGCTCCAGCACGCCCCCTGACCAGCCGTCGAAAACACTGTGATGCAGGCCGAGGAACAGCCGGTGCTCCGCGCCTCCGATCCGCAGGAGAACGGCGCGCAGCAGCGGCCCACGGGCGAGGTCGAAAGGCCGCCTCGCCATGCGCGTCTCCAGGCGCGCGGTTTCTGGCGCGGGATCGGCCAAGCCCGAGAGATCCACCAAGGGCAACGGCACCGGGGCGAAGCCTTGGACCACCTGCTCCGGCACGCCATCGGCACCCTCGAGGAAGACCGTGTGCAGTACCTCGTGCCGCCGTACGACCTCGCCGAGCGCGCCTGCCAGAGCCTCAGGCTTTAGAGGTCCACGGAAGTGGAAGACAGCCGGAATGTTGTAGGCGACCGTGCCGGGTTCCAGACGGTCGAGGAACCAGATCCGCTCCTGGGAGAAGGAGAGAGGGGCCTCGCTTCCCCGCTCCACCCGGACGAGCGGCGGCGCCGCCGCTTCCTGCGGCGGCCGCACTTCGTCGTCATCCAAGCCGGACCGCAGCCTCTCTTCGATCCTTGCCGCCTGCCCCGCAAGGGTGGGCGCCTCGAAGACGTCGCGCAGCTCCAGCTCGACCCCAAAGCCCGCGCGTACTCTGGACGCCAGCCGCATGGCGAGCAGCGAATGACCGCCGAGGTGGAAGAAGTGGTCGCCGCGGGCAACCTCCCCTACCTCCAGCACTTCATCCCAAATGATGGCGAGAGCACGCTCGACCTCGCTCTGAGGGGCCTCGGTGGCAGCACGGCGAACGTCGACGGGCCGGCGTGCGAGGGCGGCGCGGTCGACCTTGCCGCTGGCATTGAGAGGCAGGGTGTCGACCATCGCGAACCCGGCCGGCACCATCCAGGCGGGCAGCCGCGCTTCGAGGAAGGAGCGCAGATCGTCGATGGATGGCGCTCCGTCGGTCTCGACGAAAGCCACGAGTTGCTTCTCCCTGCCCGACTCGCGGACCAGGACCGCGGCCGCGGCCACGCCGGGGAACGCGGCGAGCGCCGTCTCGATTTCGGCAGGCTCCACCCGGAAACCGCGGATCTTGATCTGCTGGTCGATGCGGCCCAGGAACTCCAACGCGCCGATCTCCGTCCGATATCTGACGAGGTCGCCCGTCCGGTACAGGCGCGCCCCCGGCTCGCCGAGCGGATCAGGGACGAAGCGCTCCGCGGTCAGGCCGGGCCGTCCCAGATAGCCGCGGGCCAGGCAGCCGCCGAGGTAGAGCTCTCCGGAGACGCCCGCCGGCACCGGGTTGCCGCGGGTGTCCAGGACGAGCGCGGAACGGCCGGGCAGCGGCCGGCCGATCGGTACCGTGCCCGTTGCGCCGAGGGTATCCGCCGCCACCTCGTGCAGCGTGGCCGTGATCACCGCCTCGGTGGGGCCGTAGCCGTTCAGCACCGGGATCTCCGCCAGCGGCGAGCGCAGCCACTGGCGCGCAGGCTCGGTCAGCACTTCCTCGCCGCCGACGACGATCAGGCGAAGCCGCGAAGGCCGCGAAGACCGCGACATGGAACCGGCGTCGTGCGCCCAGTGGTGCCACACCGCGCTCGGCAGGTTGAGCACGGTGATGCCGAGCTCTTCGACCCGCCGCGCCATCATCTCCGTGTCCCAGGTCCCGCCGTGCAGGACCAGGGCCGCGCCCGCGCCGAGGGTCGAGAGGATCTCCTCCAGGGAGACGTCGAAGGCCGGCGACGCGAACTGCAGCACACGGTCATCCGGAGATACGCCATAGAGCCGGATCGCGGCCTCGCAGTGGGCCGCCGCTTCTCCATGGGAAACCGCCACGCCCTTGGGCCGGCCCGTCGAGCCCGAGGTGTAGATCACGTAGGCGATCTGCTCGGGCTCGACCGCATCCAGGACCGGACCGGCAACCTCGTCATGCACGTCGAGGAACACCCGGGGCACCCCCGCGGGCAGGCGCAGAGACTGCGCCGACGTGGTCGCCAGCACGAGGGCGCCCGAGTCCTCCAGCACGAAGGAGAGGCGTTCGGAGATATGGCCGGGGTCCAGGGGCACGCACGCGCCGCCCGCTTCGAGGATTCCCAGCAAACCGATCACCAGCTCGGGCGAGCGGTCGGCGCAGAGCGCCACCCGCGTCTCAGCGCGCACACCCAGGCCGTGCAGCCGCCTGGCGAGCGACCCGGCGCGCTCCATCATCTCGCCGTAGGTGACGAGCCGCCCGTCGGCCGCGACCAGAGCGACCGCGCCCGGAGCGCGGCGGGCCTGCTCCTCCACCAGTCCATGCAGGGTGTGGCCCGGAGCTGCCGCCTCTCCCACGAGTCGGAGCTGGCCGCGCTCCTCCACGGTGAGAAGCGGCAGCTCCGAAATTCGCGCCGCCGGCCTGTCCTCAATCCCGGCGAGCAGTGTCCGGAACCAGCGCAGGAAGCGATCGATCGTAGCCGCGTCGAAGAGGTCAGAGGCGTACTCGAGCTGCGCAAGCTCGCCGCCGAGGTGCAAGGAAAGGTCGAACTTGGAGCTGGGGATCCGCACCTCGCCGGCAGCCGAGGACAGCCCGGGGCCGAGGTCCAGGCTCGGCCGCGTCCCTTGCTGGACCGACAGCGAGACCTGGAAGAGCGGGTGGCGCGACAGGTCGCGCTCGGGCGACAGCTCGGCCACGAGCTTCTCGAACGGCAGGTCCTGGTGGGCATAGGCCTGGAGGGATGAGGCGCGGACCCGTGCCAGCAGATCCTCGAAGACGGGATCTCCCGCCAGCGACGCGCGCAGGACGAGGGTGTTGACGAAAAAGCCGACGAGCCCCTCGACCTCGGCGCGGTCGCGGTTCGCCACCGGCGTGCCCACGACCAGATCTTCCGCGTGCGTGATGCGATGGAGGAGGACATCGAAGGCGGCCAGCGCCGTCATGAAGAACGTGGCGCCGCAGCGCCGCCCGAGCGCGGCCAGCGCCTCGCCGCCGCCGATCGAATCAATGGCGAGGCTCCGGACATCGCCGCGGTAGCTCTGCATGGCCGGCCGGGGCCGGTCCACGGGCAGCTCGAGACCGGCCGGGATACCCGCCAGCCGCTCGCGCCACCAGGCGAGCTCCGCCTCCAGCGCCGGACCTGACAGCCAGCCGCGCTGCCAGACCGCGTAGTCGGCGTATTGCACCGGCAGCTCCGGCAACGGCTGGCCCAGGTAGAGTGCGGAGAGCTCCCGCGCCAGCACGCCGATCGACCAGCCGTCGGAGGCCACGTGGTGCATGGAGAGCAGCAGCCGGTGATCGCCGCCGCTCACCCGGAGAAGAACACCGCGGAGCAATGGTCCGGCGGCGAGGTCGAACGGCAGCTCCGCCAGCTCCAGCAACCGGCGGTCGGGATCGTCGATCCCGGAGAGGTCCACCACCTCCAGCGTCGTCTCCAGAGGCAGGACCAACTGCTCGGGCTGACCGTCGGCCCCCTCGCGGAAGACCGTGCGCAGCGCCTCGTGCCGCCGTACGACCTGCCTCAGGGCGGCGGCCAGCGCTTCGACCCGCAGGCCCTCCCCTTGAATACGGAACACGAGCGGGAGGTTGTAGACAGACGTTCCCTGCTCGAACCGGTCGAGGAACCAGAGCCGCTCCTGGGCGAAGGAAAGCGGGATGCTGCCGGTCCGCTCCACCGGGACCAGGGCCGGCGCCGAAGACGGTCCCGCGAGCGCCTCCGCCAGCCCGGCGACGGTCGGGTGCTCGAACACGGCGCGGACGGGCAGCTCCACGCCAAAGGCGGCGCGCACCCGCGTGGCGAGCTGCACGGCGAGAAGCGAATGCCCGCCCAGGCGGAAGAAGTCCTCCCTCACGCCGGGCGGGCTTGCGAGCCCCAGCACCTCGGCGAACAGCGCTGCCAGCAGCTCCTCGACCGGATTGCGCGGCGCATCCTCGGTCCTCTCTTCCGACGGCTCCAGCCGCGCCAGGGCCTTGCGGTCCACCTTGCCGTTCGGCGTGAGCGGCAGCTCGTCCAGGAAGCCCCACAGGCCGGGCACCATGTGTTCGGGCAGGCGCTCCGCGAGCCAGGCGCGCAGGACGTCCCTGGTCGCGTTCCCGGCCGCCACCCAGGCAAGCAGGCGGCCTTCCCGCGCCAGGACCGCCGCCTGCAGCACGGCTGGATGCAGCGCCAGCGCGGCCTCGACCTCGCCCAGCTCGATGCGGAAGCCGCGGATCTTGACTTGATGATCGAGACGGCCCAGGTACTCCAGCTCTCCGTCGGGACGCAGGCTCACGCGGTCGCCTGTGCGGTACATCCGGCCGCCCGGCTCGCCGCCGAACGGATCGGGGATGAAGCGGTCCGCCGTCAGCTCGGGCCGGCCGTAATAGCCGCGGGCCAGACCGCGGCCGGCCAGGTAGAGCTCGCCGGGAACGCCGACCGGCAGGGGCTGCAGGGCCGGATCGAGCACCCAGGCGCTCGTGTCGTGGACCGGGCGGCCGATGGCCGGCGAGCGCTCCCCCGACCTCCCGATGAGCGACCAGGTCGAGTAGGTCGTGTCCTCGGACGGGCCGTAGAGGTTGTACAGCCGCTCCGTGGCCGGACGCTCGTAGACCTGGTTGGACAGCGCCCTCGTCAGCGCCTCGCCGGCCAGGCTGATCGTGCGCACCGAGGCAGGCAGGGCGTCGAGGCGCAGCAGCTCCGCCATGGCCGAGGGCACGGTGTTGATCAACCTAGGCACGCCGGCGTCCGGCGGCAGCTCCTCGGCGGCGAAGAAGTCCGGAATGGCGAGCGCGTTGTCGACCAGGAAGACGGTGCCGCCCCAGGCGAGGGTGACGAAGAGCTCGTGAACCGAGAGGTCGAACGTGACCGAGGTGGAGGCGATCACGCCGGACAGCTCCTCGGGGGAGAACACTTCCCGCCCCCAGTGCGCCAGCGTGACGGCGCTGCGGTGCTCGATGGCCACGCCCTTGGGGCGGCCGGTCGAACCGGAGGTGTAGATGAGGTAGGCCAGGTTGCCGGGAAGCGGGCCCCCTCCCCAACCCTCCCCCGTTTCGCGGGAGAGGGAGCCGGAAGCCATGAGCACCTTCTCCGCGGCGGTCCGCGGGAGCTTCTCCAGGAGATCGCTCTGAGTCAGCAGCACGGGGCAGCCGCTGTCCTCCAACAGGAAGCCGACCCTCTCCGCCGGATAGGCGGGATCGATGGGCACGTAGAAGCCGCCTGCGCGCAGCACGCCCAGCATGGCGGTCACCAGGTCCGCCGAACGCTTCAGGAAGACGCCCGCCCCCACCTCGGGTCCGATGCCCAGCCTCCTCAGGTGCCCGGCCAGGCGCGCCGAGCGCCGCTCCAGCTCGGCGTAGGTCAGGCGCTCGCCCGCGGCGACCAGGGCCAGGGCCTCCGGCGTCCGGCGCGCCTGCTCCTCGAACAATCCGTGGAGAGTGCCTTCCGGGTGCCCGCGCCGCATCTCGCGGTTCCAGGCCGTGAGCTGATTCCGTTCGGCCTCGTCGAGGAGCGGCAGGTCCGAGACCCTCACCCCGGGATCGACCGCGATCCCCTCCAGCAGCGTCCGAAAATGGCCCAGCAGACGCCGCGCCGTCGCGGCCTCGAACAGGCTGGAGGCGTATTCCACCTGCGCGTGGAAGCCCTGCCCGCGGTCCAGCGTGAGGGTCAGGTCGAACTTCGCGGTACCCGGGTGGACCCGGACAGGCGTGGCCTCGACTCCGGGCAGGTCCGGCACGGCGGCCGCGCCCTGCACGAGCAGCAGCGCCTGCACGAGCGGCGCGCGGGAAAGATCGCGCTCCGGTGCCAGCTCCTCGACGAGGCGCTCGAAAGGGACTTCCTGGTGTGCAAAGGCACCCAGCGCGGACTCGCGGGCGGCGCCCAGCAGACGGTCGAACGCGGGGTCCTCCGCGAACGCGGCGTGCAACGGCACCAGGTTCACGAAGAAGCCGATCAGCCCTTCGAGCTCGCGCCGGTCGCGCCCCGCCACGGGCGAGCCCACCAGGAGGTCGTCCTGACCGGTGTAGCGGTGCAGGAGCGCCTGGAAGGCGGCGAGCATAGTCATGAAGAACGTCGCGCCTACCTGCCTCGCGACCCCGGCGAGCGCGGCGTCCAGCTCGTCCCCGAGCCCGAGACGCTCCGTCGCTCCCGCGAACGAGGCAGCCGGAGGCCGCGGCCAATCCGTGGGCAGATCCAGCACGGCCGGGGCGCCGGCCAGACGCTCCCGCCACCAGGCCAGGTGGCTCTCCAGCACGCCGCCCTGGAGCCAGCTCCGCTGCCAGAGCGCGAAGTCGACGTACTGCACCGGGAGCGGCGTCAGCGTCTCGCCCCGGTAGAGCAGGGAGAGCTCCCGCGCCAGCACGTCCATGGACGCGCCGTCCGCAATGATGTGATGCATGGAGAGCAGGAGCCGGTGCTCCTCTTCTCCCAGCCGCACGAGCGCCGCTCGGAACAGCGGCCCCCGCTCCAGATCGAACGGCCGCCGGATCTCTTCGTCCAGATCCTCGATCAACGGCAGCGGGAACGGACCGGGCACGGCGGGCTGCACCACCTGCCCCTGCGCCGTGAAGACCGTGCGCAGGGATTCGTGGCGGCGCACCAGCCCGCCCAGCGCCTCCGCGAGAGTCGGCAGGGAGAGCGGGCCTTGCAGGTGCCAGACCTGCGGCAGGTTGTAGAGCGCCGTGCCCGGCTGCAGGCTTTCCACGAACCAGAGGCGCTGCTGTGCAAAGGAGAGGGGCAGGCTTCCCGTCCGTTGAGCAGGCACCAGCGGCGGCCCCTCCATACGGCCCCGCCCTTCGACCGCGGCTGCCAGCTCGGCCACTGTGGAACGCTCGAAGATACTGCGCACGCCGAGCTCGACGCCGCAGACCTCCCGCACCCGCGAGGCAAGCCGGGTGGCGAGAAGCGAATGGCCGCCGAGATGGAAGAAATCCTCGCTCGGGCCGACAGCCCGGTCCAGGCCCAGCACCTGGGCGAACAGGCCGGCCACCAGCTCCTCCAAGGGCGTGCGGGGCGCATCCGTCTCCTCCGGCGCCTCCGGCTCCTCCAACTCCAGGGCCGCCAGGGCGCGGCGGTCGACCTTGGCGTTGGGAGTCACCGGCAGGCTCTCCAGGAACACCCAGCCCGCGGGGACCATGACCTCGGGCAGGCTCGCGGACACGTAGCTCCGCAGCTCCTCCTTGTCCGCCTGTTCGCGGAGAACCGCATAGGCCACCAGCCGCCCCTCGAGCGCCAGCACCACGGCCTCGCGCACCGCCGGATGCCGGCACAGCGTGGACTCGATCTCTCCCAGCTCGATACGGAACCCGCGGATCTTCACCTGGTGGTCGCGCCGGCCCAGGAACTCCAACTCGCCCGCGGGGAGCCAGCGGCCCACGTCTCCCGACCGGTAGAGCCGGCCGCCGTCCGAAAACGGATCGGGCACGAAGCGCTCGGCCGTCAGCTCCGGCCGGCCGCGGTAGCCACGCGCCAGGCCCGCGCCCGCCAGGCAGAGCTCGCCGGGCGCGCCCACCGGCACCGGCTGCAGCCAGCGATCGAGGACATAGATCCGGCTGTTGTCCACCGGCGAGCCGATCGTCGGAGGCCGCTCTCCCTCCGGCAGGATGCGCCCCGCCGTGACGAGAATGGTGCACTCCGTCGGGCCGTAGTGGTTGACGAGCTGGAACCGGGCTTCCAACGCGGGCCGCTGCCGGATCCGGTCCGCGCCCGTGAGCACGACGCGCAGCGCGAGATCCTCGGGCAACCGCTCGGCCATCACGGCCTCCCCCAGCGCTGCGGGGAGGAGCGCCATGGTGATGCCGGATTCCGCCATCCAGGCCAGGAGGGCCGGAGGTGAGAGGATCACGTCCCGCGGCGGGATGTGCAGCGAGGCCCCGGAGGTCAGCGCCGGCCACATCTCCCAGACCGAGGCGTCGAAGCCCGGCCCGGCTACCAGGGCGCAGCGGTCCGCAGGGGTCATCGCATAGGTCCGCCGGTGCCAGGCGATCAGGCTGGAGAGGCCGCGGTGGCGCAGCTCCACGCCCTTGGGCCGGCCGGTCGAGCCCGAGGTGTAGATGACGTAGGCCAGGTCGGAAAGGACACCAAGGACACCAGGGACACCAAGGACCTCAAGGACAAAAGCCCGGTCTCCACGTCCTTGCTGTCCTTGCTGTCCTTGTGGTCCTTTCCGGATCACCATCGCCGCGCCCGAGTCCTCCACGATCCAGGTCCGCCGCTCCTCCGGATATGCCGGATCGATCGGCAGGTAGGCGCCGCCTGCCTCCAGCACCGCCACGGCCGCGGTCAACAGCTCGGGCGAGCGCTCCAGGCAGAAGGCGACGAGCGTCTCCGGCCCCACCCCCCGCTCCCGCAGGGGCCCGGCCAGCCCTTTCGCGCGACCGGCGAGCTCGGCATAGGTGAGACGCCCGCCCTCCCAGACGACCGCGGGCGCATCGGGCGTGCGCTCCGCCCACTGGAAGAACAGCCGGTGCACCGGCTCCTCCGGGATCATGCGCTCCGTCCGGTTCCAGGCCACGAGCAGCTGCTCGCGCTCGGCAGCATCGAGGAGCGGCAGGTCTCCGACGCGCGTGTTCCCATCCACTTCCGCGAATCCCTGAAGCAGGTTGCGGTAATGGCCCAGCAGCCGGCGCATCGTGGCCGCGTCGAAGAGATCGGTCGCGTACCGGGCTTCGAGAGCCGTGCCGGTCAGCGCCAGGGTGAGGTCCAGCTTGGCCGTGCCGGTAGGCACCTCCTGGATCGCGATCTCAGAGGACGCGGCCGGCGCGTCCTCCACCACGAGCACGGCCTGGAAGACAGGATGGCGCGACAGGTCGCGGTCCGGCTCCAGCTCGGCGACGAGACGCTCGAACGGAACGTCCTGGTGCTCCAGGGCCGACACCGCGGTCTCGCGGGTCCGCTCCAGCAGGGCCGCGAGGGAGAGCTCGCCGTCCAGACGGACGCGGAGTGGCAGCAGGTTCACGAAGAGGCCGATCAGCCCCTCGACCTCGGGCCGGCGCCGGCCCGCCACGGGCGAGCCGACCACCAGGTCCTCGTGGCCGGTGATGCGGTAGATCAGCGCCTGGAAGGCAGCGAGCAGGATCATGAAGGCCGTGGCTCCGTGCCGACGGCCGACGCGCTCCACCTCGGCGAGGAGCCCTTCCGGCAGGGGCATGGACTCGCGCGCGCCGCGCAAAGACGCCGCCGCCGGACGCGGCCGGTCGGCCGGCAGCTCCGCAACACTCTCGCGGCCGGCGAGCCGCTTCAGCCAGAAGGCGAGCTGCGCCTCCAGCCTGTCCCCCGACAGCCATTGCCGCTGCCACGCGGCGAAATCGGAGTACTGGACCGGCAGCGGCTGCAGGGGCGCGCCGCTCAGCTCGCGCAGCAGCACTCCCATCGACCAGCCGTCGAACACGGCATGGTGCATCGTGAGCAGCAGCCGGTGGTCTTCCCCGGACAGGCGCAGGAGCGTGGTGCGCAGGAGCGGACCCGCTTCGAGATCGAAGGGAAGGCGCGCCTCGCCGGCGGCCAGCCGGCCGGCCTCGACCTCACCCATGCCGGCCGGCAGGCCGGCGAGGTCGACCACCGGCAGGGACACGGACGGCATGCCCACGATCTGCACCGGTTCCATCTCGCCGGGCGGCAGCGCGAGCGTGGTGCGCAGGACCTCGTGGCGCCGCACCACCTCGGACAGCGACGCGCCCAGCGCTCCGGCGCGGAACGGTCCGGAGAAGCGCAGGACGAACGGCATGTTGAAGGCCGGCGAGCCCGGCTGCAGCCGGTCCAGGAACCAGAGCCGTTGCTGCGCGAAGGATGCGGGCGCGGGACGGGGCGCTCCGGCCACCAGGGGAAGGTCGTCCGTCGAGCGGACCTCCCGCCGGACACGCTCGGCAACCCCGGCAAGCGCGGCGAGAGTGGGCGCCTCGAAGACCGCCCGCAACGGCAGATCGACGCCGAGCCTCTCGCGCACCCGGAAGGCGAGCCGCGCCGCCAGGAGCGAGTGGCCGCCGAGCGCGAAAAAGTCGTCCTGCCGGCTCACGGAGACCCCGAAGAGATCGGTCCACACCGCGGCGAGCTCGGTCTCCAGGCCGGCAAGCGGCGGCTCCGCGCTCTCGGCGTCCCGGACCGGCGCCAGCCCGGCCAGGGCGCGGCGGTCCACCTTGCCGCTCGAGGTGAGCGGCAGGGCCTCCAGAAAGACCCAGCCGGACGGGACCATGTAGTCGGGCAGACGGGCGCCGAGGAACGATCGGAGATCGGCGGACTGCCCCACGACGAAAGCTACCAGCCGGCCCTCCTGCGCCAGCACCGCGGCCTCGCGCACCGCCGGATGCAGGGCAAGCACCGCCTCGATCTCACCCAGCTCGATGCGGTAGCCGCGAATTTTGACCTGGTAGTCGAGCCGGCCGATGAAGTCGATCTCGCCGGAGGGCAGCCAGCGCGCCAGGTCGCCGGTGCGGTAGATCCGGGAGCCCGGCGGACCGAACGGATCGGGGATGAAGCGCTCCGCCGTCAGCTCGGGCCGGCCGCGGTAGCCCCGCGCCACGCCGATGCCCGCGATGCACAGTTCCCCCGCCGCGCCCACCGGCACCGGCTGCAACCCGGGATCGAGAAGATAGACGCGGACGTTGGCAAGAGGACGGCCGATCGACGGCGGTCGATCGCCTTTCGGAGACACGGTGATCTCCGTCGAGGCGATGCTCGCCTCGGTGGGTCCGTAGTTGTTCACCACCGTGAAGGGCAGGCCCGGCGCGGGCCGCAGCCGCAGGCGGTCTCCCCCGGCCATCGCCCGGCGCAGCGCCAGCCCGGGCGGTAACTGCCCGGGCTCGGCCAGCATCGACTCCATGAGCGCGGGCGGCAGGAAGGTCAGGACGATCTTCTCGCGGGCGAGCCAGTCGAGCAGCTCCATGGGCGAAGCCACGATTTCGGCCGGCACCACGTGCAGCGCCGCTCCCGCAACCAGAGCGCCCCACATCTCGAACAGTGAGGCGTCGAACGCGGGACTGGCCAGCATCGTCGTGCGGTCGCCAAACCCGAGCGGATAGCGGCGGCGGTAGTGAGCGATCGTGTTCGCCAACCCGCGATGAGCGAGGTCGATCCCCTTGGGCTGGCCGGTCGAGCCCGACGTGTAGATCACGTAGGCGAGGCGGTCCAGATCGGGCCTCGGCAGCGGCTCGCCCGGCAGCTCGATTTCATCCAGGCCGAGCCCCTCCAGCAGCTCCTTCGTGAGCAGCAGGGAGGCGCCGGAATCGCGCAGCACCCGGGCCAGCCGCTCCGGCGGGTTGGAGGGATCGGTCGGCAGGTAGGCGGCACCCGCCAGGAGCACGCCCACACTGGCCGTCACCAGCTCCGGCGAGCGTTCAAGGCTCAGCGCAACGAGATTCTCGGGCCCGAGGCCGAGGTTGCGCAGCCAGCCGGCCAGACGAAGGGACCGGCGCAGCAGCTCGCCATAAGTCAGGCTCCCCCCGTTCGATACCACGGCGACCGCGTCAGGCTCCATCCGGGCGCGCTTCACGAACAGCTCGTGCACAGGCAAGGCCGGGACCTCGGCCGCCGTCCGGTTCCAGACCACGAGCTGCTCGCATTCTTCGGGGGTCAGCAGCGGCAGGTCGGAGAGGCGGGACTCCGGGTGCGCCACGATCCCCTCGAGGAGCACCCGCAGATGACCAAGCCAGCGGCGCACGGTCGCGGCGTCGAACAGGGCGGTCGGATACTCGGCCCGCAGACTCCAACCTGAATCTTCCCGGTCCACTTGAAGCCAGAGGTCGAACTTGGCGGTGCCCGTGTGCACGTCCGACATCTCGCCGCGCAGTCCGCCTCCGAAGTCCAGGGCCGGCGGCGGGTCCTGGAGCGAGAAGGCCATCTGGTAGATCGGCGGGCGAGAGAGGTCGCGGTCCGGCGCCAGCTCCGCCACCAGCTTCTCGAACGGGAGGTCCGGATGCGCGTAAGCGAACAGCGCCGCTTCCCGCAACCGTCCCAGCGCCTCGGCGAATGACGGATCGCCCGACAGATCGACGCGGATCACGAGGTTGTTCACGAAGAAGCCGATCAGCCCCTCGATCTCCGGCCGGCCGCGGTTCGCCGAGGGCACGCCCACGGCCAGGTCCTCGCGGCCGGTGATCCGATGGAGCCAGGCCTGGAATGCCGCGAGCAGCACCATGAAGAGCGTCGCAGCACCTCCGCGTCCTACCTCCTCCAGGCGGCCGGCCAGCTCCGCGGGGAGCGCCATCCGCTCCAGTGCCCCGTCCAGTCCCTGCACAGCAGGCCGAGGCCGGTCCGCCGGCAGCTCCAACGCGGGCGGCAGCCCTTCCAGGCGGAGGCGCCAAGCCTCCAGTTGCGCGGCCCCCTCGCGCTCCAGCCAGCGCCGCTGCCAGACCGCGTAATCCGCGTACTGCACGGGAGGAACGGGTGGCAGCTCGAAGCGGTAGAGGGCCTCCAGCTCGCGCTGGAGGAGGACCATGGACCAGCCGTCCGTGGCGATGTGGTTGACGTCCAGCCGCAGCGCGTGCTCTTCCGCGCCCAGGCGCAACAGCGCAGCGCGCAGCATCGGCCCCCGGCGCAGGTCGAACGGCAGCCTCGCCGTCTCCCGAGCAAGGCGGCGGGCCTCGGCGCGCCGGACGGGCCCAGGCAGGCCGGTGAGGTCCACCACCGGCAGCGGGACCGATAGGACGGGAAGGACCACCTGCACCGGACCGTCCTCGATCTCGTCGAAGACCGTGCGCAGCGCCTCGTGCCGGCGCACGACCCCGTCCAAGGCCGCGGCGAGCGCGGGCACATCGAGGACGCCGCGCA
>DATLNC010000136.1:0-2134 GCA_035536935.1 Thermoanaerobaculia bacterium | reverse complement strand
GCCTGCGCGACGAGCTGGCCTCCTACTACGCCGATCCGGCTCCGGCCGGCCTCGCCCGCCAACGGCTCATCCTGCGGGTCATGGAGCGCATCGTCCGGCAGGAGATCCCGGCGGCGGTGGTCGACAATCCGGATCTCCTGTGGGACCCGGAGACCAATATCGTCCGGACCCTGGAGGGGAACGTGGCCGAGGACCTCGCCGCCCGCGAGCCTGACACCCGCTACGCCACCCTGCTCCAGATCTTCCACGCGTTCCGCAAGGCCGATCCCTACAGCCCGACCGAGCCGACCTTCGTCGCCCGCCGCTTCGAGCGGGACCGCCAGATCCCCGAAAAGGAAGTCGAAGCCCTGCTCGTCTCCGTGCTGACCTCGCCCGAGGTGGCGGACCTCGGCCGGCTGATCGAGCGCCGGCTCGGCCGTCCCCTGGAGCCGTTCGACATCTGGTACGCCGGCTTCAAGTCCCGGGGCGGCTTCCCGGAGGCCGAGCTCGACGAGGCCGCCCGGGCCCGCTACCCCGACCTCCCCGCCTTCGCGGCCGCCCTGCCGGAGCTGCTCGCTGGGATGGGCTTCTCCCCGGAGCGCGCCAAGTGGCTGGCCGAGCGCATGGAGGTGGACCCGGCGCGGGGAGCCGGCCACGCCGTGCAAGCCCTGCGGCGGGAGGACAAGGCCCATCTGCGGACGCGGGTGCCCCAGGGCGGCATGGACTACAAGGGCTACAACGTGGCGATGCACGAGCTCGGTCACAACGTCGAGCAGGTCTTCTCCCTGAACGGCATCGACCACTGGCCGCTGGCGGGCGTGCCCAACAACGCCTGCACCGAGGCGTTCGCCTTCATCTTTCAGCACCGCGACCTGGAGATGCTGGGGATGGGCTCCGAGGGCGAGGAGGCCCGGCGCGCCGAAACCCTGGGGATCCTGTGGAACACCTACGAGATCGCCGGCGTCTCCCTGGTCGACATGGGGGTCTGGAACTGGATGTACCAGCACCCGGACGCCACTCCGGCCGAGCTGCGGGAGGCGGCGCTCGCCCTCGCCCGCGACGTCTGGAACCGCTACTTCGCCCCTGTCTTCGGCGTCCGGGACTCGGAGATCCTGGCGATCTACTCCCACATGATCGTCTACGGCCTCTACCTGCCGGACTACGCGATCGGCCACATCCTGGCCTTCCAGATCGCCCAGAAGCTTTGGCAGGGGGATTTTGGCGCCGAGATGGAGCGCATCGCCCGCCAGGGCCGGCTCACCCCGGACGCCTGGGTGCGCGGCGCCGTGGGAAGTCCGATCTCGGCCGGAGCGCTGCTGGCCGAGGCGCGGACGGCGCTGGCCGGGATCTAGCGGTCACGGCCCAGGTGCCGGGCTCCTGACGGAGAGACCGTCTCCGTAGAGAGTTGACGACGAGGTCGCGGAAAAGCATAATGCGGCGGTAGAAAGGCGTAAGGCCTGGCATTACTTTCCGCGGCCTCGTAACGGACTCATGTCAAAAAACCTGCACGAGTTGCGGGACCCGATCCACGTCTTTATCAGGTTGAGCTCTGAGGAGCGGAAGGTTCTCGACTCCCGCCCGTTCCAGCGCCTGCGGTACGTCCACCAACTCGCGCTGACCTATCTCGTCTATCCCGGAGCAACTCACCGGAGATTCGAGCACTCCCTCGGGGTCATGGAGCTTGCCGGCCGAATCTTCGATGTCGTCACCCAAGCCGGGAACTTGACCGATGAGATCCGCCAGTTGCTGCCGGAGCTTTCGGATACCGAAAAGCTGAGTTACTGGCGCCGGGTGCTGCGGATGGCCGCTCTTTGCCACGATATCGGCCATCTCCCTTTTTCCCATGCGGCCGAGCACGAGCTTCTTCCCACGGGGTGGGACCATGAACGCCTGACTCTCGATCTCCTGAACAGTGAGGAGATGCAGTCGATCTTCCAAGGCATGACGCCTCCGGTTCGCGCCGCAGATGTCGCCAAGCTCGCCGTGGGTCCGAAGAAGCTGAAATCCGCACGATTTTCGAGCTGGGAGGTTATTCTCTCGGAGATCATCACAGGGGATGCCTTCGGTGCCGACCGGATGGATTACCTGCTGCGGGACTCGCATCATGCCGGCGTTGCTTATGGAAAATTCGATCATTACAGGCTGATCGATACCC
>DATLNC010000135.1:0-16580 GCA_035536935.1 Thermoanaerobaculia bacterium | reverse complement strand
GTGAAGCACGAGATCGCGCCCGGCCTCGAGATCGAGGCGTGGGGCTACAGCGGCACGACGCCGGGTCCGCTCATCGAGTGCGTGGAGGGCGACCGGGTCCGCATCTACGTCACGAACAAGCTGCCCGAGCCGACGAGCGTGCACTGGCACGGCGTGCTCCTGCCCAACGGCATGGACGGCGTCTCCGGACTCAACCAGCGGCGGATCGAGCCTGGCGAGACCTTCAAGTACGAGTTCGTGGTGCGGCAGCACGGCACCCACATGTACCACCCGCACTTCGACGAGATGGTGCAGCAGTCGATGGGGATGATGGGCTTCCTCATCTTCCACCCGCGGCGCCCCGCGCGCCGGATCGACCGCGACTACGCGATCTTTTTAAATGAGTGGTTCATCAAGCCGGGCACCTCCGTGCCCGATCCGACGGTGATGCTCGACTTCAATGTCTTCACCTTCAACAGCCGGGTCTTCCCCGGCACCGAGCCGCTGCTCGCCCGGCTCGGCGACCGGGTGCGCATCCGGATCGCCAACATCAGCATGGACTCCCACCCCATCCACCTGCACGGCCATACCTTCCGCTGGACGGGCAGCGACGGCGGGCCGCTGCCGGAAACGGCGTGGATCCCCGAGACCAGCATCAACGTCCCGCCCGGCACCACTCGCGATATCGAGTTCATCGCCGACAATCCCGGCGACTGGGCGCTGCACTGCCACAAGATGCACCACACGATGAACCAGATGGGGCACAACCTGCCGGTCATGACCGGCGTGGACCAGTCCGGAGTGACGGGAACAGTCGAGAAGCTGCTCCCCGGCTACATGCCGATGGGCAGCACCGGCATGGGCCACATGATGGACATGGGCAGGCCGCGCAACTCGCTGCCCATGGGAGCGGGCGAGGGGCCGTTCGGCTCGATCTACATGGGCGGCATGTTCACGGTCGTGAAGATCCGCGAGGGGCTGCGGAGCTACGACGAGGACCCCGGCTTTTACGAGCACCCCGCGGGGACGGTAGCGACGCTGGTCAGGCGCTGAAACAAAAGGGGGCTCCCAAGAGGAGCCCCCTGAATCATGACAAGACGAGCCTCAGCTCACTTGCAGGTCTTCGCGCCCGTCTTGCCAACGCAGCTGTTCGAGCAGCACTGGCTGTTCAGGGTGCAGCTCGCGCCCCTTGCGGCGCAACCGCCGCCGCTGCCCGGGTTCAGGAACGGCGCCAGAAGGGAGTAGGAAACCGCGAAGGCGCCATCGACCGTGGCATTGGCCGCGGCGTCGCAGGAGTTGTTGACGTTGGTGCCGCACGCACCGTAGAGCTGGCCGACGATCTGGCTGGAGGCGTTGACGACCGGCGAGCCGCTGCTGCCGCCCTCGGTGCCGCCCAGGGTGTCACGGCTGTAGATGAAGTTGCCGCGCGCCAGGGTGCGGCAGGTCCCCTTGGTGGTGTCGACCACGCCCTCCGTATAGGCCTGAGGAGAGCCCGAGGGATGGCTGATGCGGTAGAGCGCCAGGTTGTTGGTGTTGGCGACCGGCGTGTTCGTCCAGCCGAGGTAGGCGGCAACGCCGTCCGGCGTCGTCGGCGACGAAGCAAGCTGCAACAGCGTGACATCGGACGTCGAGCTGCTGGCCTTGATCGTGGAGCCGACGGTCTCGCCGGTGTTGTTATAGGGCTGCGTGCAGTTCGGGCTGCTGCAGGTGGTGGCGTAGTCGAAGTAGGTCTCCACGCTGGAGGCTTCGCCGCTGGTGCTGATGCAATGGTGGGCCGTGAGGAAGAAGGGGATGACCGAAGTGGTGACGTTGTCCGCGATCAGGCCGCCGGTGCAGATGTAGAAGGAGGCCCCGGACTGGAACAGGATCGTGGCTACCGCGTCCTTGACGGTGTTGACCACCGCGCTCGACTGGCACGCCGCGTTGACGATGCAATCGGCGTTGTTCGAGCAAAGGTTGCTGGCCTGGGCGGTGATGGCGCTGAGGTCGTCAGCGTACACACCCTTCGGGCCGTAGCGCGGAGCGGCGAAGCGGGCGCCCATGATGCCGACTTCCGCGATGTTCAGCCGCGGAGCGCGCGGCGCGTCAGCCGGCGTATGGAGCTGGAGCAGCAGCTGCTCGCCGAACACCGTGTTGGTGTGCATGTCGCCGTTGCCGAGCGGGCCGCGGCCCGTGTAGGGGCCGAAGGCCTGGCCGGCGAGATTGTAGACGTAGAGCTCGGCTCCCCGCGGCAGATCGACGCCGGTGAGGTGGAGGCGGAGGGCGGTAGCGCCGGGGACCCGAATCGCGGTGGTCGTGACGGAACCTTCACGGGTGCTGCGGGTAGCGCCAAGGTTCAGGCTGCTGTTGGCAACGGATGAGGCCACGGCCCCGGCGAGCGTCCTGGAGATGCCGACCTGGTACCTCTTCTCAACGCGGCTGAGATCGTTGATCTGGTTGCGCTCGGACGCGGTGAGCTGGATGACTACCGGCTGGGTCAGCGCCTTGTCGACCCGGCTTGCGGCGAGCCGCTCCTGCAGCCTCTGCATCTGCACGGCACGGGTGTTGGCATCCCGCTGGGTGCCAACCACTTCCGCCTGCGCGCTGGCCGACGACACGAGGAAGTCGGGAAGCGGCTTTTGGGCGAAGCCTGGGGCTGCCGCCAGCAACAACAACATGGCCGAACAAGTGATGCGCTTCATAGTTCTCCTTTGATACCCCCGAACTCGAGGATCATCGTTTCATCCCACCCGAACGGTCGGGTGAAGAAAATCGTCCAGGTTATTCCGTGACTTCACTTACACCCTGTAGGTGCGCGTCACAGGCAAAAGCGGGCCGCCGAAGCCCCTCGCAATCCTGATAGATCAAGGTTCGTGCCACGGCTCAGCCAAGTGGCAAATGACGGATATATATAGGTTTACAAGCGACGAGGCCTGAATCCGGCTGGGTCAGTGCCTGAGCGCAGATCAAGGATTGACCCGCCTTAATGGGTCAACTCTTGCCCCGGCGAGGGGACAGGGGGTGACGTGCTATACCGGGTGGTACCCCAGGGTGCCGCCCACCCAGGTCTTGTTCTTGTTGAAGTCGACCCCCATCATCTTCCCCTTGCTCATGCGCACCAGGTTGTTGATGAGGCGGGGGCGGCCGTCCTTCCAGGCGAACATCATGCGGACCTCGGCCTTGGCGGGCACGTCCAGGGTCTCCACCGCCGGGGCGTACTCGATCTTCCTCTGGAGGAGCCAGTCCTCGGGGTTCTCGATCGCGCGCAGGCGCTCGGGCGTCGGCCCCAGCTCGACCCCCAGGCCGGCAAAGGAGAAGAGCGGCTTGAGCACCCAGTTCTCCAAGTCCGCGGGGATCTCCGGCAGATCGCTCACGAAGTGCGCCTCCGGCGCGTAGGGGGTGTGGAGGAAGGGCAGGGCGAACTTGCTGATCTTCAGGTACCAGTTGGGGTGCCCCACCCACTCGGCGCCCAGGTCGCGGACGTCGCGCCGGAACAGGTGGTCGAAGGCGAGCCCCTTCCTCTGCAGCTCGTCGAAGATCACCCGGTTGTAGATCCTCCGGATCGGGATGTCTTTGTCCCCCCTGTGATACAGGAGCCGGCCGCCGCTCTCCCGCACATCGCGCGGGCAGACGGTCGAGATCCCCAGGAGCTTCTCGGTGGCCATGAAGTCGCAGCGGGTCTTCTGCTGCTCGGGATCGACTTCCAGGAGGATGACCTGTTCGGGATCGCAGTCCCCCACGATCACCTCGCGCAGGCAGTCCGCGTAGGTGGTCTCGTCGAGACCCGAGAAGTAGGGGCTCATGCCCGAAGGGATATCGAAGTTGGTCCGGAAAGCGCGGTCGAGCACCCATTGGAAGCCGTAGAGCGAGGGGAACGCCTGCAGCTCGATCAGCCGCGGCACGATCCGTCCCCCGTCCAGTGCCAGGGCGAAATCGATCTGGAGGAAGACCGGCAGCGCATCTTCGCCGGGGACGGCCAGCTCGGCGGGCACGGCGCGGCCGGTTTGGCGGAGGTAGCCGTCCGAGGTGACGGTGTCGAGGATCTCCCAGGCGGCCTTTTCGAGCTCGCGGGTGATCTCCTGCGAGAGAAAGAGCGGAGTCTCGGAGATCCGGAACGCGATCGGGCCGTCGCAGCCGGCGTCCAGGTCGCGCAGCAGGCCGAGGTAGCGCTCCTCGGTGAAGGCTTCGTTGTAGGCCCGCCGCAGCTCCGGGACCATACGGCTTAGATCAGGAACTGGCCGTCGCGCATGACCGCTTCGCCGTCCATCCGGACGGTGACCTCGTGCGGCGCGACGCAGTCGATGTGAGTCGTGGAGACCCAGTCCTGGCCGGTGTGCTCGGCGTAGGGGTGGCCGAAGGCGATGTGCACGCCCGGGATCTTCTCGTCCTGCAGGATGTTGCCCCGCACGTCCTCGACCGCGATGTTGGTGCCGATGGCGAACTCGCCTACCCGGTCGCTGTTCTCGTCGGTCGCGGTGTAGCGCCGGAACTCTTCCAGCAGCTCCTCGTTGGCGCAGTCGAGGCCGGCGATGCGGCCGTCCTTCACCTCGATGGTCAGCGGCGTGCCGCGCAGGTCGCCGTACTTGCGGCAGAGGTAGTCGCCGACCACGCCGTCGCAGACGAAGCGGCCGTTGACGGTCCAGGGGGAGGTGAAGACCTCGCCGCCCGGCAGGTTGCCCCACTTGTCGGGGGAGATGATGCCGCTCGTCTTCAGCCACTTGAGATGGGGCGCGAACTCGGCCACCAGATCGGTGCCGGCGCTGGAGGTGACGCGGATCTGCTTCGCCTTGCGGGCCCTGTCCACCAGGCGCTGGCTCAGGGCGTCGACCTCCAGGAAGTCGGCGCGCATGCCCTCGATCATGCACTGGCGGTCGATGTTGACCATGTGCGCGTGGCGGATCCGCCGCCGGTTGATGACGCTGGTCATGGCGATGCGCGAGGGCAGCTCGCCCTGGTGGGCCTGGGCCGCGAAGATGCTGACCTGGGACAGCTCCAGGTCGTCCAGGATCTCCTTCGGCATGGTGGCCATGGGGCGCAGGGCGTAATCCTCCAGAACGAAGGTGCGGTGCTCGGCGCCGGCGCTCTCGATCTCGCGCACGAGGGCGCCGGCGATCTCGAGGGTCTCGAGGTCGGTGATCACGGTGACGCGCTCCTCGGGCTGCAGCCGGAGGCAGGTATGGATCGCGTTGTACGCTCCAGGAGACAGCTCCGAAGCGAGCTCCGGAACGAGATTATTCTCTTCAACTCTCATAGAGTCCCCCTCTGCAAGGTCCGGGCCTGTCCCCCCTAGGTCAGGTCCAGCCCCTGATGGGTCTCGGCCACGATGTGGTCCACTACCGCCCTTACGTCGTTGGTCTGATTGTAGACCACAAGCTGTCGGTCTGCGCCGGTCCCATGCCGCAATATCTCGTGGACCCAGGCAAGCTCCTCGCGGCTGCCCAGCTCGTCGACCACGTCGTCGATGAACTCCAGCAGCTCGTGGATCAGCATCGCGCAGTCGACCTCCTCCTGCTTGCCGAAGTCGATCAGCTTGCCGGAGATGCCGTAGCGCGCGGCCCGCCACTTGTTCTCGCTGATCAGCAGCCTGCGGTAGAGGCGGAAGCCGAGGTTGCGCTTGATCAGCTTGTACAGCTTGCAGGTGACCGCCTGGCAGAGGGCGGCGACGACGAGCGTCTCCTCGACCCGCATGGGCACGTCGCAGATGCGGTACTCGAGCGTGTCGAAGAAGGGGTGCATGCGGATGTCCCACCAGATCTTCTTGGCGTTGTCGATGCACCCGGTTTTGATCAGCAGCTTGATGTAGTTGTCGTATTCCGAAATGCTCTGGAAGTGGTCGGGGATGCCGGTGCGCGGGAAGCGGTCGAAGATCTTGCAGCGGTAGGACTTGAAGCCCGTGTTGCGCCCCTCCCAGAAGGGGGAGTTGGTGGACAGGGCGAAGATGTGCGGCAGGAAGTAGCGGGCCGCGTTCATGATGTGCACCGCGGTCTCGCGGTCGTCGATCCCGACATGGACATGGAGGCCGAAGATCAGGTTGGCGCGCGCCACCTGCTGCAGGTCCTCGACGATCTCCGCGTAGCGCGGGAGCGGGGTGATGAGCTGGTCCTGCCAGCGGGCGAAGGGGTGGGTGCCGGCCGCGGCGATGGTCAGGCCGTTGCGCCGCGCGAGGCCCGCGAGCTGGCTGCGCAGGCGGACGACCTCGCGGCGCGCCTCCTTGATGTCCTGGCAGATCGGAGTGCCGACCTCGATGACGGATTGGTGCATCTCCGCCTTGAGCTCGTCCCTGAGGATCTCCTTCCCTTCTTCCAGGAGCTGCTGCACGTGGGAGCGCAGGTCGCGCGTCTCCAGGTCGATGAGTTGGAACTCTTCCTCGATACCCAGCGTGAACAGCTTTGATTGACTCATCTGGTGACGAACTCCCCCCAACGGAGATTGTCCTTGCCCTCTTCAAAGGTCTCGGCCTTGCGGAGGGCCATCCTGGCGGCATGCTCCACGATCCACTCGAAGTTTTCCGCGCCGATCGAGTTCAGGTCGGCGTCGGGAGCCGGGTTGCAGAAGTCGATGGCATAGGGCACGCCGTCGCGCACCGCCAGCTCGACCGTGTTGAAGTCGTAGCCCAGGGCCTTGTTGAGCTTGAGGACGGCATCTTCCAGCTGCTCGAGCCGCGAGGCGCTGGTCGCCGGACCGCCGTGCACGTACCGGGCATGAAACGGCTGCCTGGGATCGTACTGCATGATGCGCACGTCCTGGCAATCCAGGCTGTAGCAGCGGAAGTACTCGCTGAAGACGATCTCCTCCTGGAGCATCATCACCAGCTGCCCGGTCTCATTGTAGACGCGGAAGAACTGGTCGGGATTCTCCAGCCGGTAGACGTTCTTCCAACCGCCGCCCGCGAAGGGCTTGAAGTAAGCGGGCCAGCCGACGTAATTGAAGATGGCGTCCCAGTCCATGGGATAGGCCAGGTTGCGGAAGGATTTGTCGCCGGTATCCGGCGGATGATCCTTGGACGGCAGGAGCACCGTCTTGGGCACGGCCACGCCGACTTTGAGGGCCAGGCAGTTGTTGAAGAACTTCTCGTCCGCGCTCCACCAGAACGGGTTGTTGATGACGGCGGTGCCGTTCAGGGCGGCATTCTTCAGGTAGGCGCGGTAGAAGGGAACGTCCTGGGAGATGCGGTCGATAATGACGGCATATCCGCTCGGCTCACCTTGGACGAGCTTGTCGATGCGGACCGGCTCCGCGGTAATCCCTGCTGCTTTTTTGCTGTTTACGCGGTCCAGAAAGGCCCAGGGGAAGGTGTCTTCCTGGCCGAACAGAATCCCGATCTTCTTCATCGGCGGTCAGCTCCTCGGTGGGTGTGCTGCTTTCAAGGTGCGAAAGGTATCACAGGGGTAAATAGGGCGTTGACATTGCCGCCTCTTTCCCGCACCATGTCGTCGTTCCGGCTCCACGCGCTTCCTTTCGGGGGTGTGACGTGGCGGTCCTCAGCAGCTTGGGCGGCTAATGGGACCGGGCGGGTTGGGCCCCGCCGAAGACGGATACGCCCAGAAAGGAGGTGATCCTTGAACGATAGTCACGGTTTGGAGGTGGCGTCCTCGTAAGAGGCTCCTCCAAGGATGACGGAGGGTGACCCGAACGGGGAACCCAACGCCACCGACACAGACCTAAAAAGCCCCGGCCTCGCAAGAGGCCGGGGTTTTTGCTTTTGATCCCCTCCCCTCTCTCCCCATCCCTCTCCCGCCTGCGCGGGGAAGAGGGGGCCTGACTGGGGTAGAATCAGACCGAGAGGTATCTCATGGAAGCGCTCCTGGCACAGCATCTCGAAACCTCGCCGGACATCCGGAGCGGCAAGGTCTGCCTCGCGGGCACCAGGTTTGCCATCGAGGACGTCGTCCTCCTCCATCTCCGCCTTGGCAAATCCCTGGAGGAGATCGCCGGCACCTTCGATCTGCCGCTGGCAGCGGTCCATACGGCCATGGCCTACTACTACGACCATCAGGGCGAAGTGGATCGCTCGATCCAGGAGGATCTCGCGTTCGCCGAAGCCTTCGAGCGCCAAAACGTTTCGCCGCTGAGGGAGAAGCTCAAGGCACTCTCGCTTGGCTGAGCGCATCCGGTACCACCTAGACGAGCACATCGACCCTGACATCGCCCGGGCGCTCCGCCGGCATGGAATCGATGTCACCACCACGGTCGAGGCCCGGCTCCTGAGCCGGAGCGATCGGAGCCAGATCGAGTACGCAAGAGCCTCAGGGAGGGTGATCGTCACCCATGACGCCGACTTCCTGCGCATGACCAGCGAAGGCATGGAACATCCAGGCATCGTCTACTGTCACCGGACTGCCCATTCGATTGGGGAAATGATCCGCCGGCTGATCCTCGTCTACGAGGTGCTCGGAGCCGAGGAGATCCGCGGACGCGTCGAGTTTCTCTAGTGTTTGGTGAACCGCAGCAGGTCGAAGCTCAGCGTCACCTGCATTTCGCCGAGCTCCTCCAGCTTCTTTCTCTGGCTCTCCCGTGCGCCACGGTAGGTGGCAGCCAGGGCATCCCGGGCATTCACCTTCTCTACGGATCGCACGGTGCGGTGCGCCTCCAGCTCGAAGGTTCCGGCCAGCTCGGCGACAGTCCTCTCTACCCGGCCGAGCAGTCTCCCCTCCCCCATCACAGCCTCTCTCAGCTCGATCAGGTCGTCCTCCCCGGGGATTGCGACAAGAAGGCGGCCCTCAGGCGCGAGCACCCGCCGCAGCTCGCTCGCGGGTCGCCGGCCGGCGATGGAGAGCGCCATATCGAACGAGCCGTCCGCGAAAGGGAGGGCACGGTCGGCATTGACCACCCACCAGCTCACCCCGGGCCAGCGCCGGGCGGCGAGATCGATCGCCGGGACGGAGAGATCGACGCCGTAGGCCTCTCGGCCTTTAGATAGCGAGCCCAGGAAGTAGCCCTCGCCGCAGCCCACATCCAGGATCGTGGATGCTTTCACCTCTTCCAAGAGAGCTTGGAGGAGGAAGTCGCCGTGCCCGGCTTCCAGGAAACGCCGCCGGGCCAGGGCCGCCTCTTTCGGATCACCGGGGCTCTTCGACTTGCGGTCCTGCGGCTGGAGCAGATTGCAGTAGCCGGTGCGTGCGATGTCGAAGGAATGTCCCCGCGGGCAGAGCCATGCCTGCTCCCGGCGCTCCAAGGGGGCGCCGCAGGCTCGGACCGGACAGAGGAGGGTGACCATGGGGGGAGTATCCATCAAGGCACGGGCTCCGTGCACCGGTGCAGCAACGCAATTCCCTGGGGAACGCAGCTCGTGCCATGGGGAACGCAACGCAAGCCATGGGGAACGCAACGCAAGCACCGGGGAACGCAGCGCGGGGAACGGGGAACGCAGCGCGAGGAACGGGGAACGCAACGCGAGCACCGGGGAACGCAACGCGAGGCATGGGGAACGCAACGCAAGCCCCAGGGCACGCAGCTCGCGCCCCGGGGAATGGCGTTGCTGCACCGGTGCATGGAGCCCGCGCACCGTACCCGCTCGGACTTCAGCCGCTTCCGCCCGACCTCCGGGGGCACGCGCTCAACCTCGCGCAGCAGCGACTGGCGCCTGAGTAAGGCACGAAAAGGAGTAAACTGTCGCTCTCCGAAGGAAAAAGCTCAGGGAGGTGGATTGGAAGCCGACGAATTCAGGTTCATCCAGAGGCGGATTGCCCAGCTGGCAGCTCGGCAGGAGCTCCGGGTCACACAGCACGCCCAACAGGAGATGGCCGAGGAGGACATCCTCCTCGGCGATGTGCTGGAAGCACTACAGACGGCTCAGGTTCTCGAGCACTATCCGGAGCACCGCCGCGGGCCCTGCTGTCTGGTGTGCGGCTATACTCTGGCGAGGCGGCCTCTCCATCTCGTTTGTACGACCGAGCAGCCACTCCTGATCTTGATCACGGTCTACGAGCCAAGGCCGCCCAAATGGGAGACTCCGACCCAGAGGGAAAGAAAGCCATGAAGTGCAGCATCCAGGGATGCCCCGGGGAGTACGAGGCCCGCCAGATCACCCACACCGTGCGGCACCAGGGCCGGCTTGTTGTCATCGATCATGTCCCCGCCGAGGTGTGCTCCGTCTGCGGAGACGTTCTGCTGAAGCCCGAGACTGTGCGGCACATCGAAGCTCTGCTCCAAGCCGCGCCTGAACCCGCCCGTACGATCCCTCTGTACGAGTACGCCTAGGTCAAGGAACGGCCGGGCTCCCCCCCGGCGGTTACAATGCGCCGCGATGTGGAAGCCCGGCGACCGTCTGACACACCGATTCAATCCCGAGCTCGGCCCCGGCGAGGTGGTCGAGATCCTCGGCCGCAACGTCCAGGTGCGCTTCCCGGACAGCGGCCAGACGCTCGCCTTTGCCATTGGATCGGACGCTCTCATCGCCCTGGCGCTCAAGCCCGGGACCCGGGCTCGCCTCGACGGACAGGACGAGCCGGTCGTGGTCGCCTCCTGCGACGGCGGCTTCTGCCTGCTGGAGGACGGCCGCGAGGTCGCCGTCTCAGACCTCTGGCCGCTGCCCGTCGAGCTCCCCCTCACCGAGCGTCTGGCCCGCGGGCAGGTGGACAGCTACGACGACTTCGTGAACCGCCTGGACGGCCTGCGCCTCCAGCGCCTGCGCCAGGCCGGCGGCCTGGGCTCCTTCCTCGGCGGACGCATCCAGATCTTTCCCCACCAGCTCTACGCCGCCGAGCGCGCCTGCCACAGCGATCCGGTGCGCTGGCTCCTGGCCGACGAGGTGGGGCTCGGCAAGACCGTCGAGGCCTGCCTGATCCTCAACCGGCTCCTCCAGACCGGCCGCGCCGACCGCACCCTGATCGTCGCGCCCGAGACCCTGACCCTGCAGTGGCTCGGCGAGCTCTGGCGCAAGTACCACCAGGCCTTCGCCCTCCTCGACGAGAAGCGACTGGCCGACGTGGCCCGCGACCATGGGCCGGACTTCAACCCGTTCGACATCCACCGGCGCTCCGTGATCGGGCTCAACCTGCTCTCCTCCCGGCGGCGGCTCAGCGAGCAGGCTGCCGAGGCCGGGATCGACCTCCTCGTCGTCGACGAGGCCCATCACCTGCGGCGGCAGCCCGGCCATCCGGGCAACGAGGCGTACCGGGCCGTCGCCCCGATCGCAGCCGTGGGCCGGCACGTCCTCCTCCTGACCGCGACCCCGCTGGAGGATGACGCCCACGGCTTCTTCCGCCTGCTCCAGCTCCTGCGACCCGAGGAGTTTCCGGAAGCGGAGAGCTTCGCGGAGCGCCTCGCCCGGCGCGAGCCCCTCCCCCCCTGCACCAGTTCCACCCGCCGGGTCGACATCGGAGGCCTCCCGCCGCGGGTCGGGGTCCCGATCGAGATCGACGATCCCAAGGGGTGGGATGCGCTGCTCCGGCTGGAGCACCGGGTGCGCTCCCAGCCGGCTGAAAATGCCGTGGCGGAGCGGCGCAAGGCAGAGAGGATTGTCCGGGCGCTGTCTTCGCCCGCCGCCCTACATGACCCCGAGCTCGCGGACCTGATCGCCGAGGCCGAGCGCGCCGACCCGCGGGTACGCTGGCTGGCCGAGCAGGCAGCCCGCTGGCAGCAGGCCGGAGAAAAGACGCTGGTCTTCGTGGCGCACAGGGAGACCCTGGACAGGCTCAAGCCGGCCATCGAGCGGGAAGGCCGGGTACGGGCCGGCCTCTTTCATGAGGACCTCGCGCCCGAGCGCCGGGACATCGAGGTGGCGCAGTTCCGGCTGCCGGAAGGGCCGGGGGTCCTGATTTCCACAGAAGCCGGCGGCGAGGGGCGCAACTTCCAGTTCTGCCACCGGCTCGTGCTCTTCGATCTGCCGTGGAACCCGGCCGTCGTCGAGCAGCGGATCGGGCGTCTCGACCGGATCGGCCGGACGATCCCCACCGAGATCGTCTACTTCCGTCCGCCGGCCGGCTTGGGCCGGGCGGTCGCGGCACTCTACGAGGCTATCGGCCTGTTCGAGGAGCCGCTCGGCGGCCTCGAGCGGGAGCTGCGGCACGTCGCCAGGGCCGTGGAGCGGGAGGCCCTCCACGGACCCGAAGAGGTCGATCCGATCGTCTTCGAAGAGGTGCTCAAGGAGGCTCAGGAGGCGCACGACCGGGTGCGGAGCGCCGCCTACCACGAGCTGCACCGGGACCCCTACCGCCCCCAGATGAAAGAAGAAATCCTCGCCCGGGTGCCGCCGGACCTGGATCTCCTCAACGAGGAAGTCGTCCTACGCGCCGCGAGCCGCTTCGGCTTCCTGGTGGAGCCCCAGAGCGGCCGGAGCGTCTGGGGCATCGAGTTCGGGTGGGAAGCCCTGGTCGATCACATCCCCGGCGTCCCGCCGGGCTCGCGCTATCTCGGCACCTTCGACCGCGCCGAGGCCGTCGACCGGGAGACCCTGGATTACTTCGCCTCGGGGCATCCGCTGGCCGAGGGGGTTCTCATGGAGCTGGAGGAAGGCCCCCGCGGCCAGGTGGCTCTCATCCAGGTGCCCGGCAACGAGGAGGTCTTCGGCCTGCTGGCCATCTACAAGAGGGGCGTGGACTTCGAGGTCGTGGCGGTCGATGCGCAGGGGCGGCCCCGGCCGGACCTCGCCGCCCGGCTGACCGCCCCCGGCGTGGTCAGCGAGCCGGTCGAGGCCAAGAAATGGACAGCCCAGGCCAACTGGGCCAAGGTCGCCCGCCGCATGGCTTCTGCCCTGCCCGAGGGCCAACCTCAGGCTGTAGCCGCGTTCAGAGTGCGGCGAGTGGCGGGATGATCCGGCTGACCGAAGCCGGCCTCTTTTGCGAGGTGGGAGGCTTCCACATCGATCCCTGGCAGCCGGTCGACCGTGCCGTGGTGACCCACGCGCACGGCGATCATCTGACGTGGGGATGCCGCCATCATCTCGTGTCGGAGGAGGGCGCGCGGGTAAGCCGGGCCCGGCTGGGCGAGGCGGCTTCGATCCAGGCGGTCCCCTATGGCGAGGCCATCCACCTGAACGGCGTACGGGTCTCCCTGCACCCTGCCGGGCACATCCTGGGCTCGGCCCAGGTGCGGGTCGAGCATCAGGGTGAAGTCTGGGTCGTGACCGGCGACTACAAGACCGAGCCCGATGCGACCTGCTCCCCGTTCGACCTCGTGCGCTGCCACACCTTCGTGACCGAGTCGACCTTCGGATTGCCCATCTATCGATGGGAGCCCCAGGCCGTTATTTTCGAGGCCGTCAACCTCTGGTGGCAAAAGAACCAGGAGGCCGGCAGGGCCAGCCTTCTTTTTGGCTACTCTCTCGGCAAGGCCCAGCGATTGCTCGCGGGCGTCGATCCCTCCATCGGCCCGATCTATACCCATGGCGCGGTCGAGCGCCTGAACCGCGAGTACCGCGCGACCGGCATCCCTCTTCCGGAGACGCAGCACGTCGCCGCGGCGGAGAAACCCGACTGGAGCCGGGCGCTCGTGGTCGCCCCCCCTTCGGCGCGGGGCACCCCCTGGACGCGCAGGTTCGGCGCGCTTTCGACAGGGTTCGCCTCGGGCTGGATGCGGATCCGCGGCGCCCGCCGCCAGCGGTCGGTCGATCGGGGCTTCGCGCTATCGGATCATGTCGACTGGCCGGCTCTGACTGAAACCATCCAGGCGACGGGCGCGGAGCGGGTCTGGGTGACGCACGGCTATACCGCGACCGTCGTCCGCTGGCTTGGAGAACAGGGGATCGACGCCTACGTCGTGCCGACCCGCTTTTCCGACGAGCGCGATGATTCCGGGGACGAGATCGAGGAATGAGAGCCTTCGGCGATCTCTATACCGCGCTGGACGAGACCACGCGGACCAACGAGAAGCTGGACGCGCTCGTACGCTACTTCTCCGCCGCTCCTCCTGCGGATGCGGCCTGGGTGGTCTACTTCCTGAGCGGCCGCCGGCCCAGGCAGGTGGTCCCCAGGAACAAGGTCCGCGAGTGGGCAAACGAGATAGCTGGCATCTCCGAATGGCTCTTCGGGGAATGCTATGACGCGGTCGGCGACATGGCCGAGACCATCACCCTGCTCCTCCCGGAAACGGGCGCATCGAGCGACCGGCCGCTGAGCTATTGGGTCGAGGAACGCCTGCTCCCCCTGCGCAAGGCCACGGAAGAGGAACAGAAAGCTGCAGTCACGGGCGCCTGGCGCGAGCTCGACCGGGCTCAGCGCTTCATCTGGAACAAGCTCCTCAGCGGTGCCTTTCGCGTCGGCGTGTCCCAGCGGCTGATCACCCGCGCCCTGGCGAGCGTCGGCGGGATCGAGGACTCCATGGTCGCGCACCGGCTGATGGGCTCCTGGGAGCCAACACCCGGATTCTATGAGGGGCTGATCTCGCTGGAATCCGACGGAGCGGACGTGGGACGGCCTTACCCGTTCTTCCTCGCCCACCCGCTTGAAGGTGGCACCGAAGCCCTCGGCGATCCCGCCGACTGGCAGGCGGAATGGAAGTGGGACGGCATCCGCGCCCAATTGATCCGCCGGGCGGGCCAGACGTTTCTCTGGTCCCGCGGCGAGGAGCTGATCGGCGGGGGCTTCCCCGAGATCGCGGCCATTGGTGATCTCCTGCCCGACGGCACGGTGCTCGACGGCGAGGTCCTGCCCTGGAACGAGGAGGGCGTGATGCCGTTCGCCCACCTCCAGCGGCGCATCGGCCGCAAGGCGCTGAGCAAGAAAATCCTCGGCGAAGTGCCGGCGGTGTTCCTCGCCTACGACCTGCTCGAGATCGAGGGCCGGGACGTGCGCGAGCAGCCGCTCGCCTGGCGGCGCGAGCGCCTCGAACGGCTCGGCGTCCGGGTTTCTCCGCTGGTGGACTTCGGTTCCTGGGACGACCTTGCCGCCCAGAGGGCCGCCTGCCGTGACCGGGGCGTCGAAGGCCTGATGCTGAAGAGGAAGACGGCGCCCTACCGGGTCGGGCGGGTGCGCGGCGACTGGTGGAAGTGGAAGGTCGAGCCCTTCACGGTCGATGCCGTCCTGATCTACGCGCAGCGCGGCTCGGGCAAGCGCGCCAGCCTGTACACCGATTACACCTTCGGCATCTGGGACGGCGGCCAGCTCGTTCCCTTTGCCAAGGCCTACAGCGGCCTGACCGACGCCGAGATCCGCCAGGTCGACTCATTCGTCCGCCGCAACACGGTCGAGAAGTTCGGGCCCGTGCGCACGGTCAAGCCGGAGCTGGTTTTCGAGCTCGCGTTCGAAGCCATCCAGAGGTCCACCCGCCACAAGTCGGGGATTGCGGTGCGCTTTCCCCGCATTCTGCGCTGGCGGCAGGACAAGCGGGCCGAGGGAGCGGACTCTCTGGAGACGGTCCGCTCCCTTCTGTTGTAACCCGCTCTCTCTACTCGAAGTAGCCGTTGACGTCGAGGACCATGTTGATGGTCCCGCCGCCCGTGATCGTCACCCGGACTGCCAGGGTGCCGTCCCCGTTCGTAGCCAGCCCCATGACGGAGTTGTTGGCCCTGTTGTTCGAGGCATTGAAGCTGGTGGTGACGGTGTTCGGAACCGCGGCGTCACCCGGGAAGAGCACCATGGATCCGCTCTTCGTCCCTGGGATTGCGGTCAGGTTCACCGACACCGCCTTGGCCGTGACCGGTATGCCGCAGGTCCCGGAAACGTTGATGATGGTGGTGACGCCGGAGGTCAGAGGTGCGCCGAGCCGGGTGTCGATCACGCGGCAGGGCGTCACGGTGTGGAAGTCGAGACCGAGGTCGTCGAAAGTAGCCGTGACCGACCGCGCCTGATCCATGGTCACGTTGCAGGGGCCCGTGCCCGAGCACGCGCCGCTCCAGCCGGTGAAAGCCGAGAGGACGGGGTAGGGAGTGGCGGTGAGGGTCACCGCGGTGTTGTACGCGTAGCTCTCCGAGCAGTCGGCGCCGCAGTTGATGCCGGCCGGCGAGCTCGTCACCGTGCCCGCGCCGTCGCCGGCCTTGGCCACGCTGAGCACGAAGCTCCCGACCTCGAACGTCGCCGTCACCGAGCGCGCCTGGTCCATGGTCACGACGCAAGGATCGGTGCCTGAGCAGGCCCCGCCCCAGGCGCCGAACACCGAGCCCACGGCAGGAGTCGCCGTCAACGTGACCTCGGTGTTGTACTCGTACGTCTCACTGCAATCGGAGCCGCAGTCGATCCCGGCCGGCGAACTCGACACCGAGCCGCTCCCCGGACCGGCCAGGTTCACGGTCAGATCGAACGTCGCCACCGAGAAGGTCGCCGTCACCGAGCGCGCCTGATCCATGGTTACGTTGCAGGGGTCGGTGCCCGTGCAGTCGCCGCTCCAGCCATCGAAAACAGAGCCCGTTGCCGGCGTTGCCGTCAGCGTGACCACGGTGTTGTAGCTGTACGACTCGCTGCAGTCGGAGCCGCAGTCGATCCCGGCCGGAGAGCTCATCACTGAGCCGCTCCCGGCTCCCGACAGGCTCACCGTCAGCTCGTGATTGGCCACGGAGAAGGTCGCCGTCACCGAGCGCGCCTGATCCATCGTCACATTGCACGCGCCCGTGCCCGTGCACGCCCCGCTCCAGCCGTCGAAAACAGAGCCCGCCGCCGGCGTCGCCGTCAGCGCTACCGCCGTGTTGTAGGGGTAGGACTCGCTGCAATCGGACCCGCAGTCGATCCCGGCCAGCGAGCTCGTCACCG
>DATLNC010000134.1:0-17418 GCA_035536935.1 Thermoanaerobaculia bacterium | reverse complement strand
CCTTCTAGCCTGGGGTTTCAACCCCAGGCGGGTGACCGCGGTGAGCCTGGACACCGCCGCCTGGGGTTGAAACCCCAGGCTAGAAGAGTACAGCCCTTCCCAGGGCTGAAGGAGCAATGACCATGTTGACCCGCAGACTCTTCCTCAAAGCGGGCGGTGTCGCCCTGTTCGCTCTCGGTGCCGGACCGCAGTTCCTCACGCGCACGGCCCTGGCCGCCCACGGCCGGCGCAAGGTGCTGGTCACGATCTTCCAGCGCGGCGCCATGGATGGCCTCATGGCGGTGACGCCGCTGTCCGAGGACCTGCGTATCCTCCGGCCGAGGCTCGCCATGGGGGCCAAGGATCTGGTCGACCTCGGAGTCGACTTCGGTCTCCATCCGGCGTTCGAGCCGCTGCTTCCTCTCTGGAAGGAGAAGCGGCTGGGGATCGTCCACGCCGTGGGTTCGCCGGACTCGACCCGGTCCCACTTCGACGCCCAGGACTACATGGAGACCGGCACGCCGGGCCGCAAGGGTACGCCCTCGGGCTGGCTCAACCGGGCGGTGGGCCTCCTCGGCCACGAGGCGACCCCGTTCCGGGCGGTCTCGATGACCTCGGCCCTGCCGCGCTCCCTCTACGGCGACGCGCCGGCCCTCGCGGTGACCGACCTCGCCGACTTCCGCGAGCCGTCTGCGGGCCAGAGCTTCGAGGCCCTGTACAAGCAGACTTCCCAGAAGGTCCTCCATGACACCGCGGACGACACCTTCCAGGCCATGGCCATGCTCACGCCCGAGAAGATCGCCCGCTACCGTCCGGCGAACGGCGCCGAGTACCCCACGACTGCGCTCGGGCAGGCCCTGCGGCAGATCGCGCTCCTCATCAAGAGCGACGTGGGTCTGGAGGTCGCTTTCGCGGAATCCGGCGGCTGGGACACCCACGTCCAGCAGGGGACGGTCAACGGCAGCTTCGCGCGGCAGGCGAGGGACCTCGCGCAGTCGATCCACGCCTTCTGGACCGATCTCGGCCCGGCCTGGCAGGACGACGTCCTCCTGAGCACCATGACCGAGTTCGGCCGCACCGTCCGGGAGAACGGCTCGGGCGGCACGGACCACGGCCATGGCTCCTGTCTGTTCGTGCTCGGCAACCAGGTCCAAGGAGGAAGAATCCACGGCAGCTTCCCGGGGCTCGACCGGGAGATCCTCTACGAGGGCCGCGACCTGCCGGTGACCACCGACTTCCGCGCCGTCTTCTGCGAGCTGGCCGGCAGGCATCTGGGGATCGAGGAGGATGGCAAGCTCTTCCCGGGTTGGGCGGGCAAGCGGTTGCCGCTGCTCAAGTCATAAACGCCGGGATCGTTTTCGGTTCTTCCTGTGTCTAAGGAGATACGGGGTCCCAAGACCGGGACCGCCTCGTTCAGGGGGAGGTCCTCCATGTACCGAGCCGTCACGCTCCTTGGCCTGCTCGTTCTCGCCCTCGTGGGCTTTACCGGTTTCGCGGTGGATGCGGCGGCTCCCGCCTCGTTCCGGTTCGCGAAGCCTGCCGCCGACGAACCGGCGGCCGCAGCGTCCACCCCGATCCGCCTCACCGCCTCCGACGGCACCGGCCTCTCCCTGGTGGCCCTGGAGGCGAACGGCGTCCTCGAGCCGCCTCTCGCCTTCACCGAGCTGCACCTGACGTTCGAGAACCCCCGCGACCAGGTGATCGAGGGCCGCTTCAGCATCTCGCTGCCGCCGGGCGCGGCCCTCTCCCGCTTCGCCATGAAGATCGGCGACGCATGGCAGGAGGGCGAGGTGGTGGAGACCCAGCGCGCCCGCGTGGCCTATGAGGACTTCCTGCACCGCAAGCAGGACCCGGCGCTGCTCGAGCAGGAGGCCGGCAACGAGTTCTCGGCCCGCGTCTTCCCGATCCCGGCCCGCGGGCGCAAGGAGCTGATCGTCTCGTACTCCCACGCGCTCACGCGGGCGGAGGAGCCCTACGTCCTCCCCCTCCTCGGGCTTTCGGAGGTCGGCCGGCTCGACGTGCGCGTGCTCCTCGGCGAGCGTCCGGCCGCCGGCTCGGCCACCAACCTCGGGGGTGAAGTCAGCGACCGGCGCATGGTCGAGCTGCACAAGCGGGACTGGACCCCCGACCGCGACCTCGAGATCGGCCAGAACCAGGTCGGGAGCCGGACGGGGCTGCGCCACGGCAACCTCGCGGTGGTGCGCGTCGCGGCGCCGGTCGAAAGCGTTCCGCAGGAGATAACGGGCCTCTACGTGCTCGTCGATTCGAGCGCCTCCCGCGCCTTGGGCTACGCCGCCCAGGTGCGCCGGCTCGGCGAGCTGATCGCCGGCCTGCGCGACGGTGCCGGCTCGATCCCGGTAGGCATCGCCGCCTTCGACCAGGAAGTCGTGCCGATCTACGAGGGCACGGCGGCCGGATACGGTCCGGCGGAGGAGCGGCGCCTCGCTGGCCGCCGGCCGCTGGGCGCTTCCGATCTCCACCAGGCGCTCTCCTGGCTGTCGAAGAGAGCCGGCAAGCATCCGCGGGTCCTGCTGATCACCGACGGCGTGGCCACGGCCGGCGAGACCGAGACGCGGGCGCTCAAGGCGGCGGTGCGCGCCCTGGGAGCCCACGGCGTCGAGCGCCTGGATGTGCTGGCCTTCGGGGGCCTGCGCGACGAGGCGGTGCTGCGCGAGCTGACCACCGGCAACCTGCCGCACGACGGCCAGCGCGTCGACGGCGCCGCGCCCCTCTCCGAGATCGCCCGCCGGCTGACCCTCGCCTGCCGCTCCGGGATCCCGGTGGCGGTCGAGGGCGCGGCCTGGGTCTGGCCCGAAACGCTCGACGGCGTCCAGCCCGGCGATGAGGCCCTGGTCTATGCCGACCTGCCGGCGGGCAGGCCGTTGCGCCTCACCCTGGGGGGCCGGCCGGCGGCGCTCGGCGAGCCGGTGTCCGCCGAGCGGCACCTGCTCGAACGCGCCTGGGCGCAGGCCCGCATCGAGCGCCTGCTCCATCTGCGCGAATCCGGCCTCGGCAATGATCCCGACACGCGCCGGGCGCTCGCGCTCCAGGTCGTGGAGGTGAGCGTCAAGCACCGGGTTTTGAGCCCGTTCACCTCCATGCTGGTGCTCGAGACCGAGTATGACTACGCACGCTTCGGGCTCGACCGGCGCTCGCTCGCCGACATCCTGACCGTCGGCGCGGGCGGGCTGGGCGTGCTCGCCCGCACGGCGCCGGTCCAGATTCCGCGATCCAGCGTCGTAGCCGAGGCCCCGAAGCCGGCGGAGTCCGAAGTCCCCTCGGCCCGCGACCCCTGGGCGGTGCTGTCGACCGTGCCCGGCGTCCAGACCGACCGCATCAACGTGGGCGGCAACGAGAGCGGCCAGCAGTCCAACTTCGTCGGCCCGGACGACGCCGTGGAAGGCGGCGTCGAAGGCGGTGTCGTTGGCGGCGTGGTCGGAGGCGTCGCGGGGGGAGTATCCGACCTCGCTGATCGCCGTATCTCGACAGGTGCGGCGGCAGAATCGTTGGAGAACATACCCATAGCCGAGGCGCCGCTCATGGCGGAGAGGAGGGACAGATCCGTGATTTCGACCTCCGAGCAGGAGAAGCGGGTCGCGCCCTACTCCGGCCGCTTCGCCGAGGTGAAGGATCTCCTGGACGCCGGCCGGATCGCGGCGGCGCGCTCTCTGGCCGAGTCCTGGAGCGCCGAGGCTCCGGGCGACGTGCTGGCCCTGATCGCGCTGGGCGAGGCCTGGGAGGCGGCGGGGGAGACCGCCGCGGCGGCGCGGGCCTACGGCTCTCTCATCGATCTCTTCCCCCGCCGCGTCGACCTGCGGCGGCTGGCTGGCGAGCGCCTCGAACGGCTGGGTGAGGCGGGAATCGGGCTGGCGATCGACACCTATCAGAAGGCCGTTCTGGAGCGGCCGGACCACCCTTCAGGCCACCGCCTCCTCGCCTGGGCCCTGCTGCGCGCCGGCCGTTTCGAAGAGGCTTTCGCGGCGCTCGAGACCGGGCTCGGGCAGAGCTATCCGGGCGGGCGCTTCGCCGGCGCCGACCGGGTGCTGCGGGAGGACCTGGGCCTCGCCGCCGCCGCCCTGCTGCACGCCGAGCCGGCCCGGCGCGAGGAGGTGCTCGGCCGCCTGGAAGCTCACGGTGCCCGGCTCGAGACCGAGCCCTCGCTGCGCTTCGTCCTCACCTGGGAGACCGACGCCAACGACGTCGACCTCCACGTCCATGACCGCAAGGGGGGGCACGCCTACTACAGCCAGAGGTCGCTGCCCTCGGGCGGGGAGCTGTACGCCGACGTGACCACGGGCTACGGCCCGGAGTGCTTCACGGTGTACGGATCGGCGGCGGCCCGGAGCGCCGCGCCCTACCGGCTGGGGGTGCACTACTACTCCCGCGGCCCCATGGGCTACGGCATGGGCACCGTGCAGGTCGTCACCCACGACGGCGAAGGGGGGCTCACGGTCGAGCCCCGGCCGTTCGTGGTGATGACCGATCGCGCCATGGTGGACGTCGGGTCGGTCAAGGAGGGGATGCCGACCCGGGTCTCGCGGCGGTAGGCGAGGGCACGGCCACGGTGCGCCGGCCGGGCCGGGGCGCTTCGCGGACCACCAGCCACTCCCCCTTGGCCTCGGAAAAGAACGGCGGCAGCAGTTTTGGATCGGCGGGGCCGGCGCCGGCGAACGACGGCACCTCCAGCGGCACCACCCGCAGGCCGTGGAAGCCGGTGCGGCCGTTGCGCACCAGCACCCGCGCCTTGTAGCTGCCGGGCGGCAGCTCCAGGTGGCCGTAGAACTTGAGGCCGGCCTGCAGCAGCTTCGCCTCCACCTTGAACATGTCCAGCGTGAGCGTCTGGGCGATGTAGTCGCGCACCTGGCCCTTGGCGTCCAGCGCGTAGACATAGATCTCGGCCGGCAGGTCATTCCCCTGGTGGAGATGGAGCAGCGACGGCCCGTCGATCTCGACCAGGACCGGCACGTCCGCCGTCCCATCGGTGCCGGCCCCCGCCGGTATTGCGGCGGTCATCACCGAGGTCCGCACCTGCCCGCCCTCCTCGCCGGCCAGCACCTGCCCCGCGGTCAGCAGCATCCTCTCCATGCGGGTGCGCTGGGCGAAGGGCTTGGGCGCGAAGTACCCGGGGCGGTGCACCACGCGGGCTCCCCGCGGCAGGCCCCTCAGCTCCACCTTGAGCGCGTGGTAGGTGCCGTCCGGCGGCGTCTCGGGCTGGATGGTGAGCACGTAGGTAACGCCCGTCCGCTCCAGCATCTTGCCCATGGCCGCGGACAGGTCGTTGAAGTTCTCATAGAGCTCGCCGCCGGTGTCGCGGGCCATCTGGAACAGGCTTTCGCGGCCCCCCTTGCGCTCGTAGCCGAGCGCGCCCGAGCTCCCCGACGTGCCCCGCAGGCCGGCGATGTCCACCGCCTGCACCGTGCAGTCGGCGCGGCGCAGCTCCTCCAGCATGCCCTCGACGTCGTTCATCGCGTCGGCGCTGCCGAACCGCTGCTGCGAATCGACCTTCCAGACCTCCCCCTTTTCGCGGGCGTCCTGCATCTCCTTGTCCAAACCCTTGTCCGTGCTCCCCAGGAGGATCGAGCTGTCATATCCCTCGGAGAGGTAGACCACGTGCTTGTGGCCGTTGACGCTGCGCATCAGCCGGGCGAGGTCCGTGAACGAGCGGGTGAAGGCCGTGATCTTGTCCTTCTGCACCTCCGTGTTCCCGCTTTCGGAGGCGCGCATGGCCTGCTCCATGTCCCTGAGCACCTCCTCGTCCGCGAACGCCTTCATGGTCGGGCGTTCGGGAGAGCTCTGCGTGTCCCGGTTGGTGTTCTCCTGGATCTCACGGCGCAGCTCTTCGACATAGAGCCGCAGAGGGTCCACGGTGGTGCGGTCCACCAGCTCGGGGAGGCCCAGCGAGTCGATGGCCGCTTCGATCTGGCCGCGGTCCGAGGTGAATCCGAGGACCAGCTCGGAACCGCGGGAGGCCACGTAGGTCGCGACCGCTACCAGGTCGGACGCGTGCAGCCCGGTCAGCAGGTCCTTGGCCGCCCCGCGCGCCTGCACGATGGCCTTGGGCTCCGAGAAGGCGAGGTCGAACAGCAACAGGAAGTGCCGCCGCGCCGGCACGGGCACCTCCTGCGCCTTGTCGTCGGGGATGGCGACGAGGTCCACCGCCTCGAAGCCGGTGACGAGCTGCTTGCCCTTGTCCTGGTAGACGACGAAGTTGTCGGCCTTCAGGTTGCGCACCGGCTTGCCGTCGAGCAGCACCTGGACGGGGATCTCGACGACGTTGACCTCGGTGACGTCGGAGTAGGTCTGAGTCTGGGCGGCGAGCGGTGCGAGCGCAAGAAGCAAGCCAGTCAGCGAGAATAGAAACCTTTTCATCAATCGCCAGGCTGCAGTCATAATTTCCCCTTCCCGCGGCTCGCCGCGGCGGTCATGCCCTCCGCCTGGTGCTCCTCTCCGAAACAGCACTTGATCCCATTCCCCCTCGCCCCAGCCCTCTCCCCCGTGCCGGGGGAGAGGGAGCGAAGAGGAGTCCTGCGCACTTCAGCCGTCCGCCGCAATCACGAAGGGAGCGCTGCTGGTGCGCTCACCACCCTCGCCGCTCACGGTCACGCGCAACAGGTACTCCCCCGGCGCGAGCGGGGGTGTGAGGAAGGCGGCCCGCAGGCGCTGGGCGCCGTCGGCGGCGCCGCTCTCCCGTCCGAGCACCCGCAACCCGCCGGTCGCGACCTCGCGGCCGTCCGGAGTCGTCACCTGGGTGCGGATCTTCAGGTCTCCCGGCAGATGGTAGCCCACCAGGGCCACCGGCGTCTCCTGTCCCTGCCGCAGCTCCGGCCGCGGATCGGGCAGATAGGCGACTTCTCCCTGGGTAAAGGGGAACGGCACCTCCTCGCCGCCGGACGAGGCCTGGCGGGCGAGCACGCCCTGCCCGGGCCGCTCCGGGAACAGCGGCGGCAGCAGGACCGGCTGGCCCGCGCCCATCTCCGGGATCTCCACCCGCGCGGTGCGCAGGCCGTAGGCGCCGGTGCGGCCGTTCATGGCCAGGACGCGCAGGGAGAAGCGGCCGGGCGGCAGCTCCAGGTGACCGAGGAAGCGCAGGCCCCCCTGGCGCAACCCGGTTTCGACCTTCGCCAGCTCCAGGACGAGCGCCTGGGCCAGGTAGTCGCGCACGCCTCCGTTCTCGTCCAGGGCGTAGATGTAGATCTCGGCGAGCAGCTCGCCGGGGCCGTTGCCGGCGAGGAGCGCGGGGCCGTCGGCCTCGATCAGCATCGGCACATAGGAAGTGCCTCCGTCCTTGGGGAACGGAGTGGCGAGCACCGACGTCGGGACGGAGCCGGGCTCGTCGCCGCTCAGCAGCCGGGCGCCGGTGGCCAGGGTACGGTCGAGCTTGCCGCGCTCGGCGAAGTGGCGGGGCGAGTAGTAGCCGGGGCGGTGGACCACGCGGGCGCCGCGGGACGCCTTGCCCTTGCGCAGCTCCACGCGCAGCGGGTGGTACGAGCCGTCCGCCTTCAGGTCCTCGGGCTGGATGGTGAGCACGTAGGTGACGCCGGAGCGCTCCAGCATCTTGCCCACGGCCGCGGACAGGTCGTTGAAGTTCTCGTAGGCGTCGCCGCCCGTGTCGCGGGCGATCTGAAAGAGGCTGTCGCGCCCCCCCTGTCCGTCTCCGGGCTCCCCCGGGCGCAGGCCAGCGACGTCCACCGTGTGGACGCGGCAATCGGCGCGGCGCAGCTCCTCCAGCATGCGCTCGAGGTCGCCGAGGGCCTCGGTGCTGCCGAAGCGCTCCTCGGAATCGACGCGCCAGACCGCGCCCGCCTCGGACCCCTCCACGTACATGCGGTCCCGCTCGTCCTTGTCCAGGGTGCCCTGGAGCACGGCGTTGTCGAAGCCCTCGGAGAAGAGGACGACCTCCTTGCGGCCCGAGATGCCCCGCATGAGCCGGGCGATCTCCGAGAACGAGTCGGACAGGGCATCGAGGGCCGCCTTCTGGGCCTCGCGCCCGGCGTCCTCCGAGCTCTTGCGGGCGTTGTACAGCGGGTCCATCAGCCCCGAGAAGGGATTCGAGGCATTGAGGTACCTGTCGCCGTGCGTCGCCGATGGCGGCTTGGGCTGCGGTTTGATCCGGGTGTCCAGGCTCGTGTTGGGGCCGTTGCCGCCGACTCCCCCGGTATCGCCGAAGTCGTTGTCGTGCTCGACCACGAGGATCTTGAGCGGATCGGCGGCACGGTCGATCAGCTCCGGCAGACCGAGGCTGTGCAGGGCGGCGACGATCTGGCCGCGGTCGGAGGTGAAGCCGAGCACCATGTCGATGCCGGAGCGGCGGTAGGTGGCGACCGCCACCAGGTCGGACGGATGGAGGAGAGGGAGCATGCCGATGGCGGCCTCGCGCCCGTCGGCGATGCCGTCGGGCTCGGAGAACGCCAGGTCGAAGACCATGAGGAACCAGCGCCGGGCGGCGCCGGGGACCTCGGCATCGGCGGGCAGCGTCTGGAGGTCAACGGAGTCGAAGCCGACGACCGGGCGCTGGCGCCTTCCCTCGTACACCACGAAGTCGGCGGCGGCGAGCCCGCGCACCGCCTTGCCATCCGCGACCACCTGGACCGGGATCTGGATGGCGGTGACGTCCGTGGTGTCCGAGAACTGCGCGGAAGCCGGCGCGAGTCCGGCAAAGGCCAGCGCAAGGACGAGGAACGACGGGCTGAACGCTCTCATGGCTCCCCCTTTCGGTGGGATGGCTCAGCCCTCCATGTTACTCCTTCCGCATCCCGGGAAGAGCTGCTTGCCCCTGAGAAGCGGGGGAGCAGCGCCGGCGGCGGGGGAGAGGCGGATCCGGCGAGGGAGAGGCGAAAGCGGCGGGGGAGGTGCGCGTCGAGCGGGGGAGCGATGCAATCGGCGGCAGCGAGACCTATTGGGCGCGGCTGCGACGAAATCGGCGCTTCTGCGATGTATCCGGCCTTTTCAGGGCTTCCGGGCTTCCCGCGCGTCCATTTCGTCCCGAACGATTCCGCGGACCAGCTCGGACAGCTCCTCGCGCGTCGACGGCAGGCCGGGCTTTTCCGGGCTTTCTTGCGCAGGTCCGGCCTCATCCATTCGGTCAGATGGTGGTGGGCCGGCCAGTCGGGGAAGGCGAGCTCCAGGAACTCCATGGGATGGACCTGGAGGATGCGGGCGATCTCGACGAGGTGGTGGACGCGGATGTCGATCCGTCCGTCGAGCATCCGCTGCAGCGATCCGTGCCCGAGGCCGAGATCGTCCTCCAGGTCGCGGTTGGACCGGCGGCAGGCCGCCACCGCCTCGCGCAGCACGGCGCGCAGCTCGCTCAGCTCATCCTGGCGCATGGATGTCGAGCGTAGCATGGGAGAAGGCGATTGACTTGTTTCGACGGCGTCTTTTAGACTTTAGGCGAAAGGAGGGTGCAAGGCATGAAAAGGCTCTCTCTTCTGATTCTTCTCACCACGACCCTGGCGGTGGCCGCTTCGGCTCAGCCGCCCCAGGTGGTCACCAGGTCCGAGGTCGTCGCGGCCG
Organism: Thermoanaerobaculia bacterium; assembly: GCA_035536935.1. Lineage (GTDB taxonomy): Bacteria > Acidobacteriota > Thermoanaerobaculia > Multivoradales > UBA5704 > DATMER01. The sequence goes on along the minus strand of DATLNC010000134.1, from coordinate 7,926 downwards.
GAGAGATTGAAGCGGTCGATACCCTGGATGCCACTCGGCTTTACCGGCTGACCGTGAACCTCGATCCCCGCAGGCACTCGACCGGGACGAGCGTGGAGTACGAGATCCTCACCGCGGCGGGTGCCGCTGCCGGAGGAGGCATGTTCACGATCCGTCCCGAGATGTTGAACGCCGATGGCGACTCGCTTTCGGTGCTCACCGGATTCGGCGGCCTGGAGCTGGGAGCCGGCTCCCGCATCGCCGTCCAGCTCATGGACGCGGCATCGGCGGCCCCCCCGGCAGGCCCGAAGCGCGTGATCGGTTCCAGCGGCATTGTCGATACCTGCACGAGCTTCTGCGACCGCTGCTCCGAAAAGGCGAAAGCCATTTGCGATCAGGGCGTTTCGACCTACAGCTGCGGTTGCGATGCCGAAAGCCGGACCTGCGACTTCACCTGCTACCGAGGAAAGGTATAGCACCCTCCCGGAAGACTACCGCTGCACCACCTGGAACGGCAGCGAGCTCAGCTCCTTGATGCCGGTCGAGGGGTTGGTGACCGCGATCTGGAGCACGTAGTCGCCTGCCGCGAGCCCCGTGGGCTCGAAGGTGGCCAACAGCTTGTCCACTCCGGAGATGCCGGTCGGGGTGCGCTCCACCTTGTCGATCCGGCCTCCGGGCATGGCCTTGCCGTCTGCCCCCGTAACCTGGGCGTCGACCGCCACCTCGCCGGGAGACAGGTTGTAGGCGACCAGGACGAGGCGGGCCTGGCCCTCGGCCTTCAGCATCGGCTTCGCCGACGGCACGTACGGCTCGCCGTTCACCGTGAACGGATAGACCACTTTCGGCCGGCCCGACTCGGAGCTCTCGCGCACCATGACCCAGCTCCGCTGCTCCTCCATGAAGAACGGCGGCAGCAGCACCGGATCGTCGGCGGTGTAGGCGGGCACCTGCACCGGCACCATGCTCACCACCGTGCGCCCGGTGTCGGCGTTGCGCACCAGCACGCGCACCTTGTAGTCGCCCGGCGGCAGGTCGAAGTGGCCGTAGTACTTGATGCCGCCCGCCTGCAGCCCCTCCCGGCCATGGCCGATCTCCAGCGTTACCACCTCGGAGAAGTAGTCGAGCATCGACCCCAGGCGATCGTTGACGTAGGCGTAGAACTCGACGTTCAGGCTGCCGGCGCTGTGGCCCTCCAGGAGCTTGCGCCCCGGCACCTCGATGATCACCGGCACGTAGGACATCTTCTCGCTGGAGCGGAAGGGCGCCACCAGGAGATTGAGATCCAGATCGCGCTTCGGCGCCGCGTTCATGATGCCGTTCGAGGCGAGGAGGCTCTTCTCCAGGGGGGCGAGCTCCTTGAAGGGCCGCGGCTCGTAATAGCCGACCCGGTGCGAGAGGCGGGCCCCGGAGGGGAGCTTCGCCTTGACGCGCAGCCGGTGGTAGGAACCGTTGAGCTTGAGGTCGGAGCGCTCGAAGGTCAGCAGGTAGGTGACGCTGGTGCGCTCGAGCACGCTCCGGAGCTGGTTGCCCAGGTTGTTGGTGTCCTTGAACAGCTCGCCGCCGGTCTCGTTGGCGATGTAGAAGAGCGCCTCCTGGCCGCCGCTGCGCGGGCGCCCGCCGGCCGATTCCGCCGTGGTCCTCAACCCGCCGATGTCCACCGCCTGGATCACGCAGTCGGCGCGCTTGAACTCCTCCAGCATCCGCTGGACGTCGCCCTGCAGCCCGGTGCTGCCGAAGCGCTGGTCGCTGTCGCTCATCCAGACCCGGCCGTGGAAGGCGTTCTGCTCGTCGGTCCGGGCCTCTTCGTCGGTCGTGTCGGAGCGGCCCATCAGGAGCTTGCTGTCGAAGCCCTCGGAGAAGAGCACGACGTGCTTGCGGCCGGCCACGGAGTCGAGGGTCTTCGCCATGGCGCCCAGGGCCTTGGTGAAAGTGGTGATGCGGCTGCGCTCGAACGTGCGCTCGTCGCGCTCGGCCGCGTTGTTGATGGACTGCATGAACTCGAGCGCGGCCTGGTCTTCCTGGGCCCGGAGGTCCGGCCCCCGCCCCGCGCTCGTGGCGAGATCGAGCTGCGCCGAGACCGGGGGCTCGACCATGAACCGCAGGGGGTCCTGCTTGAAGCCTTCCGAGTACCCGCGCTTCATCCCCAGCGTATCGATCGCCCGGGCGAGCTGCGCCCGGTCGGGCGTGAACGTGACCACCAGCTGCGGCCCGTGCTCGACGGAGTAGGTCGCCACCGCCGCGAGGTCGCTCGGATGGAGCCCGTTGAGCAGGAAGTCGCGCGCCGCCAGCCGCGCCTTGAGGGTGGCCGTGGGCGAGGAGAAGGAGAAGTCGAAGAGCAGCAGGAAGTGGCGCCGCGCGGACGGCACATCCTCCCGCACGGGCTCCTTCGGGTCCGCCTTGGCGTCCACGGACTCCCGCGTCCGCAGGTCCACCACCTCGAAGCCGGTGACCTTCTGCCGCTGGCCGCCGTCGAAGACCTCGAAGTCGGCCGCGGTCAGCCCGCGCAGGGGCTTGCCTTCGCGGTCCACCACGTTGACCGGCACCTCCACCGCCACCACCTGGGAGGTCTCCTCGAACGCCTGCCCGGCGACCTGCGAGTGGGCAGCCGGGGCGCACACGATCAGCAGGAGCGGGAGGAGAAAGGATCTCGGGGTACGTCGGACCGGGCTCATTGCAGGCTCCTTCATTGAGACCGAGGGCAACTTCGTGAGTCCCCTCCAAACGACAGAAGGTTCTCTCCGATCGGATCGTGCATCACTGTCCGATCAGTCTGGCGTAGGCGAGCGCGTCCTGGTTGGTCGCGTCCAGCTTGAGCGCTCGCTCCAGGTGATGCCTCGCCTTTTCCAGGTCCCCCAGGGCGACGTAGACCTTGACGAAGCCGACGTGCACTTCGGGAAGCTCGCTGTCCTGGCGCAGGGCGCGGACCATGTAGGCGATCGCCTTTTCGTTCTCCCCGCGGCTGAGGGCCATCTCCCCCTGGTAGACGAAGAAGAACGGATTGGATTCGTTGCTCGCCTCCAGGCGGGCGAGCAGCTCGTCGGCCTCCTTGGCGCGGCCCGTCTGCTGATAGAGCCGCGTCAGGTTGGTCAGGATCATAGGGTTCTCGGGGTCGATCTCCAGCCCCTTCTGGTACCACTCCAGGGCCTTGTCGTACTGCCCGCTGCGCGCCAGGGCGACGCCCATGTTGTTGAGCCCCTTCTCGAACTTCGGAGCGATGGCGGTGGCGACCTCCAGATGCCGGAGGGCGGTGGGCAGGTCGCCCGCCATCAGCGCCTCGGCGCCCAGGTTGTTGTAGTAGTGGGCGACGGCGGTGAGGTCGTCGATCGGCTTGAAGTCGCGGTAGGCCTTGGCGCGGTAGGGCAGGAAGTCGTAGGGCTTGAGCTCCCCTTCGAGGTACATGCCGCCGACGATGTGCCCCTGGCTGACCACCATGCCCTCGCGGTGGTTCCACTTCTGGTAGTCGGTGACCTCGACGTAGAAGGGGTTGAGGCCCAGCTCGCGCGCCACGCCGACGAAGAGGTTCACGAACGACAGGCAGTTGCCCTTCTTGGTCTCGTAGGTCTGCACCGCGTTGCGGGTCGGGGTCAGGGAGTAGTTGAGGTCGAGGTCCTCGAAGATGAAGCGCAGGACCTCGTTGATCTTGCTGCGCTCGGACGGGGCCTGGCGCAGGCGCTGCTCGAGCGCCGCGCGCAGCTCGGGGGTGATCTCGTAGGGGATCTCGATGCTGGCCGAGCGCTCGGGGCCGACGCGTTCCGAGAACTGCTGGCGGAGGTGGCCGGCGGAATCGAAGTCCTGGTACTGAACACAGGCGGCAGCCGCCAGCAGGGCGGCTAAGAGCAGGGGGCGGCGGAGGATACGGGTACTCATGGGACATTCAATATAGCAGGGAACGCAAGCCAGGGAGCCGGCGGAAAGGCCGCTCCAATTTTCTGGATCGAACCCGTTCAAGCCGCTGGATTCCACGGGTTCCCGGGCCTCTTCCCAAGATTGGTGCAGATGGTGTAAGATACTCCTGTCATTGAGCTTATTTCGCTTTGCCAGGGCCGGCCCTCCGTGGCACCCCGCTTGCTTGACCCGGCTTTGACATGTTGACTAGAATTCCGCACTCAGCCGTAATTTCGTACACCCTCGCAGGGTACGTGAAGGAGGTGTTGCCTGGAGAGAGCGCAATGGAACGTTTGCTTACTTGGTTCGTTCGGGGCCTGGCGCGTGAGGCGCAACGCCCTACAAACACACATGGGAGGTTCAACTAATATGAAGAGCATCAATCTTTGGGGACGGGTGGTTGCCGTCGCCGCGCTGCTGCTGATGGTCGGGATTCCCGGCTTCGGTCAGGCGCAGTCCGGCAACCTGTACGGCACCATCACCGACGACCAGGGCGCGGCGCTGCCCGGCGTCACCGTGACCCTTTCGGGCAACGGTGCTCCGATGGTGCAGGTGACCGACGCTCAGGGACGCTTCCGTTTCCTGAACCTCGGCCCCGGCTCCTACAGGCTGGATGCGCAGCTGGAAGGTTTCTCCAGCGTCGAGTACCCGAACATCACGGTCAACGTGGCACGTAACACGGAGATCGAGGTGACGATGAACGCGGCTGTCGAGGACGTGATCACGGTCACGGCCGAGTCGCCGCTGCTCGACGAGCGCCGGATTTCCACCGGCTCGACCGTCAGCCAGACGGAGCTGGAAAAGATCCCGACGGCCCGTGACCCCTGGGCCATCCTGCAGACGACCCCTGGCGTTCTCACCGACCGCGTCAACGTGGGCGGCAACGAGAGCGGCCAGCAGTCGGCTTATGTCGGTCCCGGCTCGTCCGGCGACCAGTCGGTGTGGGCGGTGGACGGCGTTGTGATCACCGACATGGCGGCTCTGGGTTCCAGCCCGGCCTACTTCGACTTCGACTCGTTCGAAGAGATGCAGGTCACGACCGGCGGCTCGGACACGACCCTCGCCACCCCGGGCGTCACGCTCAACATCGTGACGAAGCGGGGTACCAACGAGTGGCGTGGATCGGCCCGCTACTTCCTGGCCGACCAGGATTGGCAGTCCGACTTCAGCACGTCGGGCATCCAGCTCGGCCCCAACCAGAAGACGTTCAAGCAGGGCAACCGCATCGTGTCGGTCGAAGACCGCGGCGGTGAGATCGGCGGCCCGATCGTCAAGGACCGCCTGTGGATCTGGGGCGCGTACGGCCTGCAGGAGATCGACCTGCTGACCATCGCGGACGTCTCGGACTTCACCGAGCTCGAGACGATGAACGTCAAGCTCAACGCGCAGCTCGCCCCGAGCAACTCGGCGACGGCCTTCGCGCTGAACAGCGACAAGGTGAAGATCGGCCGCAACGCCGGTCCCACCCGTCCGCAGAAGACCACCTACAACCAGTCGAAGTACGGCCCCGACCCGACCGCGTGGAAGGTCGAGGACACCCACATCTTCAGCTCGGCGTTCTACCTCACCGGCATGTACTCGGTGGTGAACGGCGGCTTCCAGCTCGTGCCGCAGGGCGGCCCCGGCCGGACCGATCCGAACACGCAGTGGGACGAGAACTTCATCTGGCAGCAGAACTTCCTCCTCTACCAGACCGCGCGGCCGCAGGAGCAGATCAAGGCTGACGCTTCGTCCTTCTTCAACACCGGCAGCCTGAGCCACGAGCTCAAGTTCGGCGCCGGCTACCGCGAGGCGGAAGTCAGTTCCCTCACGCGCTGGCCCGGCTTCGGCGTCGAGTTCAACTTCTACCAGTCGTACGGCTACACCTACAACGTCATCGAGCTGACCCGCGACGCGTTCCCTGCCATCAAGCAGGAGTACACCAGCGCGTACCTTCAGGACACGATGACGTTCGGCAACCTCACCGCCAACGTCGGCCTCCGGTACGACATCCAGGGCGGCGAGAACCTCAGCACGACGGTGCTGGCCAACCCCGCCTACCCCTCCATCCTGCCGGCCGTGAACTTCGGCGGCGGCGACATCGGGTTCGAGTGGAAGTCGCTGACTCCCCGCCTCGGCCTGACCTACGCTCTCGGCGAGAGCCGTCAGACCCTGCTGCGCGCCAGCTACTCCCAGTTCGCCGACCAGCTCGGCACCGCCAACGGCGTTGCCATCAACCCGCTGTACGGCGCCACCTATGCCTACTTCTACTACAACGACGTGAACGGCAACGGCACCGCCGATGCGGGTGAGGTCCTCACCAATGGCGGCAAGCCGTTCAAGGCCAGCGGCAACTACGATCCGCGCAATGGCGGCCTGCTGGTCTCCAACGGCGTGTCTTCGGACCTTGACGCGCCGATCACCGACGAGCTTCTGCTCGGCGTCGAGCACGCCCTCCGTCCGGAGTTCGTGGTCGGCGTGAACCTCACCTACCGTCTCCTCTCCGACATCGTCGACCTCGAGCGCCTGGTCTTCGATGGCAACGCAAGCGGTCTGGAGAATCTCGACAGCATCGGTCGCAAGCACAGGCGGAGCGACTATCAGCCCCGTAACATCAGCGTCACGCTGCCCAACGGCGACGTGCGCAACGTCACCGTCTACGACCTGAAGCCGGGCGTCACCTCGCGCGGCGGATTCTTCTACGAGAACGGCGACCGCGAGCAGGAGTTCCTCGGCGCTTCGCTGACCTTCAACAAGCGTCTCGCGAACCGCTGGATGCTGCGCGGCAACGTTTCCTGGCAGGACTGGTCCTGGAACGTTCCCGACAGCGAGCTCGAGGATCCCACCGCGTTCCTCGGCGGTGGTCAGGACGGCGACCCTGTCCTTCAGGGTTCGGGCACCGGCTCGGGCTCCAAGGGCGGCGTCTACATCAACTCCAACTGGTCCTACAGCGTGAACGGTCTCTACCAGATCGCTCCGGACCGCCCGTGGGGCTTCAACCTCGCGGGTAACCTCACCGGCCGTGAGGGATATCCCATCCCCTACTTCCGGCGCCTCAACCGGGCTGGCATTCCGACTGCGGCCAACGTTCAGGTCACCGAGGATCCGGACGAGTTCCGGACCGATGACATCAACGTGTTCGACGCCCGCGTCGAGAAGGAGTTCACCTTCTCCGACTTCGGGCTCACCCTGGGCGTGGACGTGTTCAACGTGCTGAACGAGAACTTCGTGCTGCAGCGGCGGCACCAGGTCGGCATCGGCGCCACGAACAACGTCACCGAGGTTCTCAGCCCGCGCATCTTCCGTGTCGGCGCGCGCCTGAGCTTCCGGTAAGCCTTACCTACTATCGTTTGATGGAGCGCCGGGGGTTCGCCCCCGGCGCTTTTGTTTTGGGGGTGGTATATTCCGCGCGCGCCGCGCCGAAGGCGCAATAAACCGGGGTGTGTCCCTGTTTATGGACATGAACCAGAGCACCCAAGGAGAAGATCAATGCGCCATAAGAATCTGGTTTTTTCGCTGTTGCTGCTTTTGCTCTTCGCGGGCCTGCCCGCCTCGGCCCAGCGCTGGGCCGGCAAGGGCCGCCTGCACGGAGAGATCAAGGACGAACAGGGCAAGCCCGTCGAGGGCGCCACGGTCTGGCTGCGCCTGGGCGACGCCGCGATCGACCCCAACAATCCGGGCGACGGCCCGAAGTCGATCACCACGAACAAGAACGGCAAGTGGTCCGTCCTGGGTCTCGCCCAGGGAGACTGGCGGGTCCTCATCGTCAAGGAGGGTTTCCTACCCTCCGAGGGTATCGTCAAGGTCAACGAGTCCGGCCCGCCGCCGCAGGCCATCATCATCGGCCTGAAGTCCATGTCCTCCGCTCAGGCCAAGGCCGCAGCGGCGCAGCAGGGGCCGAGCGTCCTCGAGGTTATCGAGGAGGGCAACCAGCTCCTGACGCAGGAGAAGTTCGCCGAGGCCCGCGCCGCCTATGAGAAGGCCCTGGTCCAGCTCGAGCCGGAGAACCATCCGGCCATCCTGCGCGGCATCGCACGCACCTGGTTTCAGGAGAAGCAGCCGGACAAGGCCGTCCAGGTCCTG
>DATLNC010000133.1:0-27490 GCA_035536935.1 Thermoanaerobaculia bacterium | reverse complement strand
GCCCCCTCCGCCATCCGCTCCTCTTTCACCCCCGCGAAGTGCTGCTTCAGCAGCTCCATGAAATCGGGCAGGCGCTCGTAGAGCCTCTTCGGGGTGCGGCGCGCTCCCTTGGCGAGGGCGTAGTGGGTGAGGAGGGGCAGCGCGATCGTCGAGTCGGTGTAGACCACCACCGCGTCGGGGAGCTTGTCCGGGTCCACCTTGCCCCAGGAGACCGCCTCGCCCGGGGTGGCTCCGGAGAGACCGCCCACATCGGGACGCGCATCCGTGATCTGCAGGAAGTAATCATGGCCGGCCTCGGACAGCCCGAGCACCTCCTGGATCTGCGGCTCGGTCTGCAGCAGGAAGTTCTTCGGGCTGCCGCCGCCCAGGATCCAGACCGCGCTCTTGCCGCCCCCCTCTTTCGCCTGCCAGACGATAGCGGCTGACATGTTCACGTCCGCGTTCACGTCGAACATGAGCTGCGATCCCTCCAGCGAGAGCTCGGCCACGTTCATGCCGATCGAGCTGTCGCCCGGCGAAGAGGTGAAGATCGGCACCGCGTGGCGATAGGCGGCCGCGATGAGCGATGTGCCGGTCAGGCCGAGCTTGTCCTCGACCGCCGCCACCCAGCGCCCGATCTTGTAATGGAACTCGGGCGTGGACATCGGCTTCTGGAACTCGGGCAGCCGCATCACCATGCGGTAGAACTTATCCGTCTCCAGGAGCACGGAATAGTCGAAGACGATGTCGTAGATCCGCACCACCCCCTCCTCGCGCAGCTCGACGTCGTTCCAGGCCGGGCTGCCGGCGTGGAGGGCGAGGCCGATGGCGTGATGGGTGTCGTGGTAGAGGTTGGCCCCGGTGGAGATCATCCAGTCGATGCACCCTGCCTCGATCAGCGGCACCAGGCACGACTTGCCGAAGCCGGCGGGCGTGAGCGCGCCGGAAAGGCTCATCGCGACCGTCGAGTCGGGCGCGAGCATCTTCTGCACGAGCAGCTCGCAGGCCTCGCGCAGACGGCCCGCGTTGTAGGCGGTGAACGAGTGGGTGATCACCTCCTCCAGGCTCTCCTTGCCCGTGAGCGGCTTGGGGTCGATCTTCCGGCCCGACAGGTGGTGCTTGGTGCCCTTCATGGTTGATCCCATCCCCCCTCTCCCCAGCCCTCTCCCCCGTGCCGGGGGAGAGGGAGCAATTCCTCGCCGGCAAGGAGTAGCCGGGCGATTGCCCGGCGGGGCCGGATTCTATCTGATACGCTCCCCCGTCCTGGGAGGATCTGGAAGTGGAACCGACAACCAAGCAGAAAGTGACCCTCATCGCCGGCGACGGCATTGGACCCGAGGTGGCCGCGGCGGCCACGCGGGTGCTCGATGCGTCCGGCGCGAATCTGGAGTGGGAGCCCCACGTCGCGGGCGCCAAGGCCATCGACGAGTTCAAGGACCCGCTGCCCCCGCACGTCGTCGAGTCGATCCGCCGCAACGGGGTGGCGCTCAAGGGGCCGGTCGAGACCAAGATCGGCGGCGGCTTCAAATCGATCAACGTGCGGCTCCGTCAGGAGCTCGACCTCTACGCCAACCTGCGGCCCTCCAGGTCGCTGCCGAGCATCGCCAGCCGCTTCACGGATGTGGACATCGTGGTCGTCCGCGAGAACACCGAAGGTCTCTACTCAGGCCTGGAGCATGAGGTCGTGCCGGGCGTCGTGGAGAGCCTCAAGATCATCACCGAGAAAGCTTCCACCCGCATCGCGAAGTTCGCCTTCGAGTACGCGCAGCGCCACGGCCGCAAGAAGGTCACGGCCGTGCACAAGGCCAACATCATGAAGCTTTCCGACGGCCTCTTCCTGGACTGCTTCCGCAAGGTGGCCCCGCAGTTTCCCGACATCCAGGCTGACGAGAAGATCATCGACAACATGTGCATGCAGCTCGTCATGTACCCCGAGCGGGCAGACGTGCTGGTCATGGAAAACCTTTACGGCGACATCGTCTCGGACCTTTGCGCCGGCCTGGTGGGAGGCCTCGGAGTGGTGCCTGGCGCGAACTTCGGCACGCATGCCTCGGTTTTCGAGGCGGTCCACGGCACCGCGCCCGACATCGCCGGCCAGGACATCGCGAACCCGCTCGCCCTGATCCGCTCCGGCATCATGATGCTCTACCACCTGCACAAGGACGAGGAGGCCGAGCGCGTCCGCCGCGCCCTGCGCAAGGTGATCGTGGACAAGGGCATCAAGACCCGCGACCTCGGCGGCCAGGCCACCACCACTCAGTTTACGGACGCCATCGTCCGCGAGCTCGAGGTGGATGCTGGAAGCGGCCAGCAGTTGCCGGCGTAAGGGTTGATCCCATCCCCCCTCTCCCCATCCCTCTCCCCCGCCTGCGCGGTGGAGAGGGGGCCGTCCTTGAAGTCCTTGATGTCCTTTTAGTCCTTTCAATCCGGTCCCGGATCGATCAACGGCGCCGTCCAGATCTCTTCCTTCTTCTTGCCGCGCCGGTCGGTCCAGGCCGGGAAGAAGGTCCCCGCGTAGCCCGTGATGCCGTTGTAATCGCCGTATTGATTGTCAGGGTCCGCCTCGGCGTTGGACTCGCTGCTCCTCGCCGTGGTCACCCGGAACGGCTCGGTCCAGGTGGCCCCGTTGTCGTAGGAAGCCTGGTACCAGAGGTGCGTCCGCTTCCGTCCCGGGTAGCCCTCGCCGGTCTGGTAATAGATCAGGGCGAGGTAGCCGGTCGCCGGGTCGACAACCAGGGCCGGATTGAACTGATCGATTCGCGCGTCCGGATGGTGGACCATCCGCTTGGGCCTCCAGGTGGCGCCGCCGTCGAGCGAGCGGGCGAACCAGATGCGCGTCTTGCACGTGGAACTGATGGCCTGCCACGGCTCGGCCGCGGGCGAGCGGCAGTTCTGGGTGCCTGTCATGTCGGTCCAGGCGGCGTAGACCAGATCCTTGCCTGGAGCCTTCCAGGCTCCGGCGACCACGTAGATCAACAGCCGCCGTTCGCTCTGCGCCGGGATGCCGATGTCGTACGTGCCGTAAGTGGACGCCACCAGGGATGGCTGCGACCATGACTCTCCGCCATCCGCCGATCTCACCATGAAGATCCGGCGGCTCCACGTATCCGGCCAGAGGGCGAAGACGTGCCCCGCGGAATTGGTCTCGATGTCCGCGCCGATGCCCGTGCCCATCGTCTCCGGGCCGCTCACCTGCCGCGGCTGACCCCAGCTTCCGTTCGCTCGCCGGTGATTCACGAAGACCGGCTGGCCGTTGTGCCAGATGGCGTACAGCGAATCGCGGAACGGCGAGCCCGGCCAGGTGTCGATCTCCACCATCTGCTTGTCGGCCGCCTCGTGATCGCCGGAAAACACGCTGTCGAACGTCCACGTGGCGCCGCCGTCCGTGGACTTGAACAGGCGCAATCTCAGGTTGGTGAAGCCTTCCTCGACGCCGATCGTGCTCGACCAGGCCGTGCCGTCCGAGGTCCAGCCCACGGTGGGATCGCTGTTCATGAAGTCGCTGCCGATCAGATCCAGCGTGGTCTGACCCCAGGTGGCGCCGCCGTCCGTGGACCAGTACTGCGCCTGCCTGCCGCTCCCCTCGATGTTGTTGGAGGCCGCGACGATCCGCCGCGGGTCGAGCTCGAAGAGCTGGATGTCCGACTCGCTGCGCGGGTTCGGCGCCTGGCCGGAAATGCGCAGGTTCGGGAGGGGGACGCTCACGCCGATCCCCGGGAAGACATCGAGCGGGAGACGATCGGGCTCCCTCTCGCCGCGCACCAGGTCGGGATGGGACACCATCCACTCGTGGATCTCCTTGAGCACGAGGGGATACCCGTTCAGGGGATGGCTCTTGCGCCAGAGCACGCGCAGCCAGGCGGGGACCGGCAGCCGATCGTCCGCCTCCTCGGAGGGCAGGAGATCGAAATCCTGGTTCGCGGCGATGAGCCGCTCCAGGGCGCTGCCCGGCGCCACGCGGTCGGCCTCGAGCTGGGCCTGCAGGGTCGGCCAGGCGAGGCTTTTCACCGGGAGCGAGAGGAAGACGAACGTGAAGACGGCCAAGTGGAACCTGCGCATGCAGTATTCTGACACACCAATGGGGGCTGATCGCAGCCCCGGATCAATTGGGTGGGGCCGCCGTCTCACTGGTCGTCTGCCAGTGCAGCCAGAGATCGAAGACGCCTTTCCGATGCACGTTGCCGTTGGCGATGCCGGCCTTGCCGCGGGCCTCGGCGACCTTCTTCGCGGCCTCCTTGGGATCGAGCAGTTTGCTTTCCCCCGCGGCCTCGTAGACTTTCGCGAGCCGCGCCTGGATGCTCCGCGCGGAGCTGAGCCGGGCGGCGCGCTCCAGCTCCTTGCGCGCGTCGTCGATCTTCCCCTCCTGGAAAAGGATCCAGCCGAGACACTCGGAGTGGAGCGCCCGCAGGGCGTTGCGCCGCTCCCCCTTGACCTTGGGGAGGCGCGCCCCCGCGCACTTGCACAGGCGCGTCGCGTCTTTCAGACGGATGCCGCGCTCCACCCAGAGCATCGCCCAGCTCAACAGGGCCTCCACCTCCAGCGGCTCGACCGGTCCGCCGTCCGCCAGCAGCTTGTTGCCGTTGCCGTTCTCGCGCGCGATCTGCCGCATCGCCCGGAACGACTCGAAGAAAGCCCGGTCCGCCTCCTCGTAATCCCGCTTGTAGGAGAAGAGATTGCCCATCTGCAGCGCGACCTCGACGGGACGGAAGCTCATCGAGCGCGCGATCCGCAGGTGATCGAGCCCCTGGTCGATCTGCCCCAGCTCGCAGTGCAGCCTCCCCAGCCAGAAGTGAGCCGCGGCGTGAGCCGTGCACTGCACCCGCGTGCGGCTGGGTCTCCGGCTCTCGATGATCTGCAGGATGCGCTCGAAAAACCGCAGCCCCCGGCGGACCCGCGCCTCGGGAGCGGGCATGTCCCGGGGCCCGAGGAGCAGCAGGTAGTCGCGGGCAATCCGGTTCAGGGCCGCGAGATCGGTCACGACCTCCCAGCCCGGGCCGAGCCGCAGCGCCGTCTCGCGCTCGTTGCAGGCCTCCTGGAAATCGCCGAGAGCGGAGTAGGCGTCGGCGAGGATCCAGCGCCGCGCCGAGCTCCCCGGCTCCTGGGCGACCGACTTCTCCGCGTGGCGGGCGGCGGTCCCCCGGTCCTTCTCCCCTTTCCTGTCGGCGAGCAGCCAGGCCTTGGCCAGCAAGCTATAGAGGCCCTGGTGCTCGACCTGCCGCGACAAGCCTTTCCAATCCAGGAGCTCGGCCTGCCGAGATTGGCGTTTCCCTTCCAGGTGCTCGATCACCGCGGTGATCTCCTCGGCAGCCTGGGCGGGCTGGGTTTCGACGAGACTCCGCCCGCGATGGAGCTGGACCTGGACCCGCGCCCACTCCTGCAGGTCGGGATCTCCGATTCCCGGCACGGCACTGGTCTGTCCCTTTACCTCCAGCTCGCGCAGGAAGTGAATGGCCGCCAGGGGTGCGGCAAAAGGATCGTGCCCCGGACCGAGGCTCCGCCGCACCAGCAGCAAGGATGTCTCGAAGCCCCTCAACTGCCTGTCATACGCCGTCTTGCGCTGCGCATCGGCCTCGTCGTCCTGCCCGTTGGCCAGGACCATGCTCTCCGGGGGGGCCACGTGGACGAGCAGGCTCGCGTACGACCGCTTCACGTCCGTCTCGTCCCTGTCCGAGCGCGACCGGCTCCAGACCGCCGAGTGCACGCCGAGGAGGTAAATCCAACGCTCGACATGGTCCACTAGGTCCAGGGCGTCGCCAAATACCTTGTAGAGCTCGGTCCGGGACTCATGCCACTTCTGCTCCTCGAACAGCGACTCGCCGCAGACGAGGTGGGCCCTGGGGTCGCGCGGAGAGATCCGGAAAGACTGCTCCAGGACCGTTCGGCGGGCATCGCCGTCCCCCTCGTCCCCCTTGACGATGGCGAGGTTGTTCGTGCAGCGGACCGCGAGCTGCGTCTCCTTGCTCAGCGATCGCGAAGAGACCCTGAGCGCGGCGCGGCAGAGCGCGCGCCATGCCACGGCGGCCGCGATCTTGAAGCTCTGGACGATCTCGTCCCAGGCCTGGCCGCTGTACTCCTGCTCGAGCTGGTTCCTGTCCCGAGCCTCCTTCTCCCGCTGCTGGAACCTGGCGAGGCCGTTCAGGTTCCAGGCGCGGGCGTCGTCGGGACGGATCTCGATCATCTTGCGGGCGAAGATGGCTGCCTTGTCGTAAAGCTCGTTCTCGAAGAAGACGGTGGCGAGCGCGTAATAAGCCTCGGACCAGTCGGGGTTCTCGGCCAGCGCCTGGCGGTAGGCCGCCTCGGCCGACTCCGGCACTCCGAGAGCCTGATAGATCACACCCAGGTTGTGATGGCACTGCGAGAAGTTGCGGTCCATGCTGAGGGCCTGGATGAACTCCCGCTCGGCCGCGCGCAGCTCGGGACTGGCGTCCCCCTTGACGTGCTGTGTCCCCCGGTAGGAGCGCAGGCCATGCGTGAACGACCGCACGGCCTCCCAGCGCGGCGAGCCGAGGTTGCCCACGCTGGTGATGATCCGGTAGGCGAGCTGCTCGGCCATCTGGTACAGCATGGCTCGCCCGGCGGCCTTCTCGGCTTCGTCGTCAGCGGGAGCGGCCGTCCCCACATCCTTGAGCTGCTCCTCTTCGATATCCGCGAAGGCGACCCTCCAGGATCCGCACATCCCGCCCCCCGTGAGGTCGGCGATGACGAGGTAGTTCGTGCCCTCCCTGTGCACGCTCCCGCTCAACCGCGGCCCCTGCACCAGCCGGCTCAGACCCTGGAAGAGGAGGCCGACCGGGATCTCGATCTTGCCCAGCTTGATCGAAGCGTCGGCCGTGAGCACGTCGTTCAGGGAAGACACCACGTCCTCGACTCCCACGGTCACCCCGATCACGCTGCCCTTCTGCGGCGGCATGGCTTCGTCGATCGTCCGGTACAGGCTGGTGATGCTGGCCAGCTCGTTGTGCAGCCGCGAGGCCAGACCCGCCGCCAGGCTGTCCAGCTCCGCTTCGCCAGTGCGGTTGGTGAACCCGGAAATGATGATCCGCCGGCGCGCTCCGTAGATGACGGAGAGCATGACCATGGCGAGCGCGGTCAGGACGAGGTTCTTCTCCGCGTCCTCCTCGGCCTGCTCCGCCTGTTGCTCTGCCTGCTTTTCGGTCTGCTGGACGTGCGCGGCCGTGGTCCGCCTCGCCTCGCGGGCGGCCCGCATGTCCTTCACGCCATCGTAGACCTCCCACCCTGCGTAGACGAGCAGCCCGAGCAGGAGGAGGATCCCGCCCCAGTGAGCGGTCAGCCAATCCCAGCCCTTCCGTCCAGCCCGCAGCCAGCGGCCCGCCTCCCATCCCAGGAGGCGGAACCCCGCGCTGTACCACGCCGGGAGCGAAAGCCAGAGGCCCAGCAAGAGCGCCGACAGCAGCGTGAAGCTGATCTCGAGCTGCGCTGCGGGCAGGAGGAACGGATGATTCCTCCCGACGGCTCCCCGGGTGAACCCGATCATGCAGGTCAAGAGGAGCAGGGCCAGCAGCGTGCGGCCGCACGTCCGGTGGTGCCGGGCCGCGTGCTCGTACCAGGTCTCCAGCCTCAGGTTTCCCTCCGGGTCGGGGACCGTCTTCCGGCGCGGCAGGGCCAGGAAGGCGCCGGCGAGCAGTGCCGCAAGGAGCCCGAAGTCCGGGATCTCGTCGTGGCGGAACGCCGCCAGACCCCCGAGCGCAGCCCAGGCGAGCGGCACGGCAAGGACGTAGCGGTGGAAGCCGCGCTTCAGGAAGAGCAGGAGCCCGAAGGTGAACAGAACCCCATGGAACGGGAGGCCGAGGACCGACTTCGGGAAGAATCCGACATTCAGGGAGGCCAGCAAGGGATGGATGATCAGGGAGTACAACAGGAACAGCCCGCCCGCAACCGGGCCCGCGCTGGCGCGGGGCTCGAAGCTGAGCCGCCCCTTCGTGCCGTCCTTGCCGGTCCTCACCAGGCCCTCCAGGACGAAGAGCAGGCTCTGGACGAAGAAGACGGCGCTCAAGCAGGTCATCAAGCCCGGCCTCTCGAAGGGGTTGAAGGCGGCGAGGATGGACTGCCATGTGGGCGATGGGGCCGCGATATCGGCAAGGACCAGGGCCAGCGCCATGCAGGCCCAGAGCGCCGCCAGGATCAGCGAGGAGAACCGGTGGGCCCATCTCCGCCGGAAGGCGAGCAGGAAAACCGCTGTCAAGCCGAGGATGTAGGACAACGGAACGGCAGATGTCCCCAGCAGGGGGACGAAACTGAGCGGCGTGGTCGGAACTTCAACTACCATGAAACCCCCGCGAGCTGGCTTGGCTTCAATCTCTATCTTAACTTAGATAGAACGCAGCACGAGCTACTTCCTTATTGACGGCCCTGCCGCGGGCTTTTCCGGTGTGATCTCATGACCCCGATGAAAGCCGAGGTCCAGCGCATCGAAGCCATCCTCCGCCCCTTGGGCACGCCGGACGCCGCCGAGGGGGCGAAGGCGTATCTCAAGAGCGATCTGCAGTTCCTCGGAGGAGTTCTTCATCCGCAAGGCGATCGGCTGGGTGCTGAGAGAAGTCGCGAAGAAACGGCCCGAGAGGGTGATCGACTACGTATCGGCCCGTCCGGGCCGGCTCTCGGGCCTGACGCTCCGGGAAGCGGTCAAGCACCTCCCGGAGCGGGAAAAGGAGCGGCTGATGCGCTAGCGGCACAACCGACGAAGTGTTGGCGACGCTTGACACTCCGATCGGGCAGAGTCTAGATGTTCATCTAGATGGCTATGAGGAGAAAGCAGAGATGTCCAAGCGCGTTTCCATTGCCGAAGCCCGCGACCACCTGCCCGCCCTGATTCGTTCTGCCGAGCACGGGGAGCCGGTCGAGCTCACCCGCCGAGGCAAGATGGTGGCCGTCCTGATCTCCAGCCGCGACTATGAGAGGCTGACGACCGGGCCGCCCGACCTGTGGGCCGCCATTCAGAAATTCCGCGCTGAGCACGACCTTTCCGATCTCGACGTCGAAGAGGTCTTCGCGAACGTTCGCGACCGTACGTCGAGCCGTGAGGTCGAGTGGTGAGCCCAAGGTTCCTTGTCGACGCGAACGTCCTGTCGGAGCCTCTGGAGCCGAGCCCCAATCCCTCGGTTCTGCGGCAGATCGAGAAGAATCGGACCGATCTCGTCACTGCCTCTCCCGTATGGCATGAGCTTCTCTACGGTTGCGACCGGCTTCCCGAGTCGAAGCGGCGCGCGACGATCGAGGAATACTTGTGGCAGACCCTTGCCCCCTCTCTCGTCATCCTTCCCTATGACGCACGAGCCGCGGAGCGTCATGCGAGCGAACGAGCCCGGCTCACCGGGGCGGGCAGAACCCCGCCCTTCCTTGACGGCCAGATCGCAGCCATTGCGTTCGTGCATGACCTCGTTCTCGTCACGAGGAATGTGGATGACTTTGCCCCGTTCGAGAAGCTCCAAATCGAAAATTGGTGGAGCCTCTAGCGCTTCGCCGCTTGCGACCCTTCCGTAGGACCGCGCCGCTGACGCGGGCGATGGGCGAGCGTCTCGGGTAAATCCCCGAGAAGCTCAAGAATCCCCCCGAGAAGCTCGGAGATGCCCCCGAGAGCCTCGGGTTCATCCCCGAGGACGTCGGGATGGCGAATTGGCTTCGCCGCTGAAGCGCAGTCCGGGGTCATGCCGGGCGCGGGCGAGGAAGGGGCGGGGCGATGAAGTGCCTGGGCGAGATGCGGAAGCCTTTCCGCGAGGCGCGGAAGCCGCGCAGCGTCTCGCCGAAACCTATCGGCGAGTCCCTGAACTCTATCGGGGCTCGCCGATAGACTTCGGGGAGCCGGTTATAGGTCATGGAGAGCCGCCGATAGACTTCGGCAGCCGGTTATAGGCTATTGAGAGGCGCCGATAGATTTTTTGAGCCGCCGATAGGCTATGGAGAGCCGCCGATAGACTTCTGGAGCCGGCGATAGTCTATCGAGAGGCGCCGATAGGTTACGGAGAGACGCCGCGAGACTACGGCTCGCGGATAGGTTTCGCAGAGACGCGCCGAGACCGTCCGGGGGCCCGCTGAAACGAATCCGGGGGGGCATGTCAGGCGCAGGCGAAGAAGGGAAGGCGCCGCGAGCGATCCGGAAGTGAGTTCCCAGCCGTGCGAAGTCAGTTCCGAGCGCCCCGGAGTCACTTCCCTGCGCTCGGAAGTCAGTTCCGACCGTCCCGGAGTGAGCTCCGACCGTCTGGAAGTGAGCTCCGAACCGTCCGGAAGTCAGTTTCAACCGTCCGGAGGTGAGATCGGACGGTCCGGAAGTCAGTTCCGAGCCCCGTGAAGTGAGTTCGGATCGCTCGGAAGTCAGTTCCCATCCGTGGGGCAACGTTGGGGAGGCGGTCCCCAAGATCGTGGAGGGGCTCCATACAAGTTATCCGGAGAGCCCCCGAAGGGGGCGGCAGGGTGTAGCCCGGGGCGCGAGCCCCGGGGAAAGGGAAGAGCGTCTATCCGAACCCCGGAGGGGTGGCAGAAGAACTGGTCCCTGAAGCACGCTTTGGTTCGCTCCCTCCAATCTCTATAATCCGCGACGAAACCTCTCTGGAATGGAGATCCGATGGCGCGTCGGGATCTGGTAGACCGTCTTGTCGCTCTGGCCGGAAACATTGTTAGGGTCGTCGACCCTCTCGATGGCTGGCCCGGTTTGGTACGGATTCGCCTGTCAGGTGGAGACCTCATGGCAGCAGCCCATCTTGGTCCGATCGGCCTCAGCCATAGGGATCGAGACGATGTAGAGAGGCGCTTCCAAAATCCCGGCAAGGGCCGCCCCATGAGCGCACCCGAGGGATATCTCCCTCTCCTGCTAGGTATCTGGGAGCAGGGTGAGCGCCCCGTGCTGGTCGGGATGGAGGCCGAAGCACGCCTCGGGAGATCCACTCGGCAGTCGCTCTTCATCCCTCTCTGGCTCTTGGAACAGGCCGCAACCTCGGGCTGGTCGGAGCACCACAGCACATCCGGGGAGCGAATCATCGGGTTCCATCCGGCATTGCTGCCCGCCTACATTGAAGCGAGGCGTTCCGGGTTGAGCCTCGAGCCCGAGCAGGTGGCTGATATTTCTGAGGCTTCGGGCCTGGTTGCGCCTCCTGAAGAAACGGCGGCCGAGCGCGCTCGCAGGGGTGTCTTCTCTCTCGTGAGACGGGCGGGATTCGGGCAAGACGTAGTCAAAGCCTACGGAGGCAGGTGTGCCCTGTGTGGCCTGAACTTCGGCTTAGTGGAGGGGGCTCATATCTATCCCGTGCGAGCGCCGAGCTCACCGGACAAGGTCTGGAACGGGCTCGCATTGTGCGGCAACCATCACGCAGCTTTCGACCACCACCTCCTCTGGATCGAGCCGAGTGATCGCTCTGTCAAGATCCACCCTGCGATGCTCTCGGCTGTTCAAGAGGACGAGACCACGCGTCAGTTCGTTCAGGTCACGTTGCCACAGTTGCGTCATCCCGAGTCGCGCAGGGATGTGCCGCGAGCGGAGATGTTCCGCAAACGTTACGAATTTTTCGATATGAAGTACAACTGGGTTAGCAGGCGCTAGCCCTGCTAGACTTCCCATCAGGCAAGATCACAGATCAACCTGGTGGCGTCCTCGAAGGCGCTGCAGTTCGCATCTGAGGGCAGGTCGTGGAACCGTTTGATAAAGATAAGCCGGTAGAGAGTTTTAAGAGGCTACTCCGTGAGCTGATGAAGGGTTAATAAATACGACATTGTGGGGCTGCATTACGCCAACGGTGATGTTTTACCTCTGCCAAGAGAATCATCTGTTATCGGGAAAGTCTTAGAGGTTACCCTTAAGGCCTACCTGTGGAAGCGTTTGCTGACTGTCACCAACCTGCATGTGCTGGATGCTTCAAGCGACAGGATGTATCCAGATTTTAGCTTTAGTGGATCAATGATACAGCCGTACATATTCGCTCTTGATGTCAAGTGCGCACGAATGACGAAGGATGCCAAGAAGACACAGTCATCCATCTCTATTGGTACCTTCGATGCCGAGTATTTCAGGTATCCTGAGGATAAGGTAGCGAACATCATGGCTCCCTATTCGAGCTATTGTGCGCACTTGTGCCTCGTTGCACTCTACAGGTATGAAGACGGCAAGCCTAGGGACATCGAGCTGCTGGTAGTGGAGAAGTGGCGAGTTGCAACGAAGAAGAAATCAAGTGGCACCCGGTGTTACATTGGAGCCCCGCGCTCGATTGCCGCTCTGAGAGCGGAACAGGGTAGCTTTGAATCAGAAGAAGAGTTCAACTCCTTCTGGCGTGCAGAATCGATTTCATTTGAAAAGCAGCAGAGGTGGAAAACTAGACGAGAGCCGCGCGCCGGGAAGCCGCGTCGGAGGACGGCAGCTCTTCCTCTCTTCGGCGAGTAGCGGCATAGCCCTGCCCTGTGCCGGGGTGAGCCTCGTGCTTGCCGACCAGAGAGTGGTACTTCCGTGGTACTGGCTGGGGATGCTCCGGCTCGGGTAAAGGCCGCCGAGGCTCCGGTAACAAGCGAGGTGTCAAATCGATCTTGTGACCGAGGAGCTGTCTACGCATGGCGCGGGCGAGCAGCTCACCGAGTGCGGACGGCACGGCGTTCCCCACTTGCCGCTGCACGGAAGAAAGGCTCCCGAGGACGACAAAATTGTCCGGCATCGTCTGAAGCCGGCAAAGCTCTCGCGCTGACAGCCTGCGGTCCTTCCAATGAAACGGCCCGATGGCAGGACCTGGCTGAGCTTGAATGGTCCAGGAAGGTAGCTGCTTCGCCAGCTTCAGGAGGAAGCTCCAATAGCGCCGCCGCCAGCCGAAGAGGCGGAGCCCTCCCCCCCGTTCCGTATGCCAGAGGTAGTTGTCGCCCTCCGGAATCGAGGGCAGCAGATCGGCCCACTTGCCGCGGATCTTGAGCGCCGGGTCATTGTCCTCGGCAAGATCGCCGATTGCGTCCCAGGCGTTCGCATAGGGTTTCAGGCCGAGGGGAAGGAGATCCTCTTGATTCTGGATGTGGGTGGGAGCGGGGAAGGAGAATTCGCTCCCATCCCTGTGCCCGATCAGGAAGACCCGCTCCCGGACCTGGGGCACCCCATAATCAGCGGCATTGAGCCTTGCGACCGTGACTTGATACTGGGTGCCGCGCTCCCGGTTGATCTTGGCGATCGAGCGGCGGATCAGCTCCAGCCCTTCGTTCTTCTGGCGGAAGATGAGGCCGGGCACATTCTCCAGCAGGAAGCATTTGGGAAGCGTGTCCCGAAGCACCCGCAGGTAGGCGCCGAGCGTTCCGGCGCGCGGATCCTCCAGCCGCAAGGTGTCTCCGGACGCCCAATATCCGGACTTCGAGAAAGGCTGACATGGGGGACCGCCAATGAGGATGTCGGCCTCGCCCTCCTTCAGAGAGGCGGTCTCGAGCAGCTCCTTAGAGGTGATTGTATGGACGTCGCGGTCGAGGACCGGCCATTCGCGGTTGTGGTGCAGGGTAGTCACGGCCTCAGGGTCCATCTCGACAGCCACTGCCGTCTCAAAGCCTGCGGCCTCAAAGCCGAGATCAAGCCCACCGGCGCCCGTATACAGGCTGATGACCTTGGGAGGTCGTATCCGGAGGCGAGTACCACGTCTCGTCATGTTACGCTCTATTTACGGTAAGTCGCGGTCTTTGTCAAGAGCCAATGTGAGGGCTGCCCCGATCTTCAGGACGACCTCCATAGAGCTAGATCGTACCTCGGACTCCCAGAAACGGAGAACAGTCCAGCCCATGCTCTCCAGACGAGAGGCGATTTCCCGGTCGCGCTCCATATTCCTCTGGATCTTGGCGATCCAATAGTTAGGGTTGGAGCCTGCCTGGAGCTTCTGGCGTCGGTTCTCCCAGTCTCGACCATGCCAGAAGTCACCATCAACGAAGACAGCGACCCGAGCCCTGAGGAAGACCACATCTGGACGGCCTGGGAGGTCGGCGACGTTCTTCCTGTACCGGTACCCGGCAGCCCAGAGGGCCTGTCGGAGGGCGAGCTCACATTGAGTGTTGGACTTTCTGCTGTTTGCCCGTCCGGTGGCGCTTGCCTGAGGGGAGGCGGGCTTCCGACCCTTGTAGCTGACCGAGGCGGCGCGGTGGAGTGGATGGGGGCGGAAGCTTTCGGCCATCTGACATGACATCCTACAGTAGGCTCCTGGGCAAGGCTCTCGGAGAGAAGAGCACTTTTTAAAAAGGGCGGAGGCGAATTGCTGTGGTGCCCCCTTGTACCCGGTGACAGAGCGCTCTTGCGAAAGAAGGAAAAAATCAAGTAGATCGGCCCTTCGCCCGCCTCGGGATGTAGGGAAGGGGTGTCTCTCCCTTCAGAAGCCGCTGTTATCGAGCCCTCCACAGAATCTGCCGGCCGGGTTGGTGTACGTCTTGATCTTGCCCGTGACCGTGTCCTGGATCGTCAACGTGTACTCCAGATCACTCAAAGTGCCGTAGAACACAGCGATCCTGTCCCCGAAATCCAGCATCTTGACCATCAGCTCGAGGTTGCCCGGGTCGGTGAAATAGAAGGCTCCGGTGAGGTCGGACATCGGGGACGCCCCGCCTTCGCCGCTTGCGCCGTTGTATTGATTTCTCCATCGCACGGAGGCGGCGAATCGTTTATTCAAGAGGCACAGCTGGTTCTTGCCCCCTATGCATGCCGCCGCGTTGGCCGTGCTCGCACTACCGAGAGCGTCGAATGCGCGCTGGTCGAGTCCGCCGCAGTCTCCGGGTGTGTTTCGGTAAGTCTCGCTCTTGTTCGTCACCATGTCAGTGACGGTCATCTGGAACTTCAAGTCGGTGAGTTGGCCATAGAAGACCTTGGCCGCGTCCCCGAAGTCGAGCACTTTGACGAGCAGCTCGACGTTGTTAGAGTCTCCGAAGGTGAAGAATCCGGCGGCGTCGGTTTTCTTCGACAGCGGAGCCCCCAGCCCCACCTTCTTATTATATTGATTCTCCCATGCCACCTGAACACGGAACCGGCCACGCCCAAGGCAGAGTGTGAACGGGTCTGGTGTGCATTTGTCGAGATCGCAGAGGAGAGTGAAAAGATATTCGCCTGTCTTCGCAGGGAGAGGGGAGTCGTTTCGCGGGAAGGCGACACCGCTGGGCTCGCGTGCGCCGAGTAGGTATCCGGCTACTGCTTCCGAGCGCTGACAGAGAAGGCCCGGACGGGCTGGGCAGGCCTCCCCCGGGCGAGACGGATCGTATGCGCAGACGGAGCGCTTACTGTTCCATAGGCGAGCAGACCGAGCAGCCTCCGCCACTGCTGCACTCAAGGTCGCAGCACCAGCCACCACTGACCTCGCAGCAGACGATCCAATCTCCACATCCGATGCAGCAGGCGTTGCCAGCCTGTGGATCACTCTCGGAAGCGGCGACGGCGGCCTCCACCCGGCGCTTCGGGACGGTCCGCTCGACCGTAATCCCGGTCAGAGCCAGCGAGAGGTTGGCGCCGCGAACGAGCTTGCCGTCGAGCGAGGCATCGAAGCGCTCCACGGGCTGGCCGCTCACGGTGTCGATCAAGGCGAGCGAAACGCGGTTGTTATCGAGCTTTTCTGGGACGAGCCGGTACTCGGCCGTGCCGTCTCTCCGCTTCATCGAGAGACCGCCGCCTTCCGGAAGTGAGAAGGACGTCTTGTTTCCGTCACAGTCGAAGTAGCCCTTGACGATCCGCGTCTGCTTGGCATCCGCAGGATTCTCCTTCGCAAGGGCAGGGCCAGCGACGAGAGTCAAAGCCAGGCACACGAGGAGAAAGACACGCAAACGGTTCATGTTGTTTCCTCCAGATTGTGATTGGTTGATGACCTGCTCGAGTTCAACGATGTCCCACTGTTCTTTCGACGTTGCCCCTCAGCTCCTTTCCGGTACGCGCCTGGCCAAGAGCCAAGCAGATCCTTGATGTGTGGATAAATAGCCGAACAGATCCGAGTTGTCAAGACATTTCTTCAACGAAGTTGGATCAGGGCGCGTTCATCCCGGAGAAGCGAGACGGAGGAGGGCGTCGAGCTCGACAAGTGCGGCCGCATCGAGCTCGTACGCCTCCTTTGGGAGCCCCCTCCCGTCAACCAACCGGAGAGGTGGGAGGGGGCGTGGAGATCTGGATGGATTTGACAGCGATAGATTGACAGCGTCCCGCCGATTCGAAAACGCTCCCGGGGGTAGTTGTCGTACTACCCCTCGCGTGAGGCGAGTCCCTACCCTTTGAGGTGGGGGACCGTCAGAGGCGAGGGCTCCGGCTCAGCCACCGCATTACGTTGAGCGCAAATTGCCGGTTGTCCAGCCCGGGCACGTTCATCCCAAAGCGGGCGTCGTCGAGCTTTTGGGCGCTGAGCATCGCGGCTTCGCCCAGGACGACGACGCGTCCCTTTCCGAGCTCGAGGGCGAGTCCCTGGGCGCGGCCCGCGGCGGAGACGGATTGCTGCTTGTCCGGCGGGAGCAGGTCTTTGGCTTCGCCGCTCAGGCGGAGGAGGGCCACGCTCCCCTCGGGACCTTTGAGGGATTGTCCGAGGAAGGTTCCCACGCGGCGGAGGTCGCGGGTGATCGGATGGTCGCCGAGGCCGCCGTTGTCCCAGGTGAAGACGAGGTTCTGGATTTCCGGGTCCTTGAGCCTGGCGTCTTCGGTCCAGCCGTTGCTCATCTCGACTCCGAAGCGGGAGGCGAGACGTTGCGTGGCGCTGCCGATGGGGTAGTGGTCCGCGATCAGGAGCAGCGATCCCCCTTCCCGCACCCAGTCGCGGACGGCGTCGGCCTCGGCCTCGGTGAACGCGGGCTTCGCGCGCTCGGTCTGCGGGTCGGAGGGGGAGGCGCCCCGGGAGTTCACGATCACCAGGATGTCGTGGCCGCGCAGGGTTTCCCGGGTGAAGGGCGCCGTGTTGGGCGCGATCCGGTAGCCGTCGCTCGCGAGGAGGTCGGCGAAGGGTTTGTAGCCGCCGCCCGCCGTGTGCACGTTGTGGTGCGCCTCGTCGAAGAGGATGCGGGGGCCGTTTTCTTTGTAGGAGGGTTCGGCCACCCGGGCGTCGAAGGTGGTGTCTACTCCCGGAGGTACTCCCGGAGGTACACCGGGAGGTACACCCGGAGGCACACCGGGAGGAGCCTGGGCTTGGAGGAGGATAGCCAGAACCAGGAGGGGGAGCATGGGGGAAATGATATCTCCTGACGCGCGGCGAGTAGTATCGTCCCTGCCATGGCTATCAAGGAAGGTTGGCAGGGACGCGTATTCGAGGACTTCGAGGTGGGGGACGTCTACCGTCACCCGCTCGGGCGGACGGTCACGCAGACGGACAACATCTGGTTCACTTTGCTGACCGTCAACAACAATCCCATCCATTTCGATGCCGCCTACGCGGCCCGCACGGAGTGGGGAAGGCCGCTGGTGGATTCGACGTTGACGCTGGCCATCGTCACGGGGTTGTCGGTCACGGACATCTCCATGAACGCGATCAATCTGGGCTGGGATGAGGTGCGGTTGCCGAATCCGCTCTTCGAGGGGGACACGCTCTACGCGCAGAGCGAGGTGCTCGAAACGCGCGAGTCCCGCTCGCGTCCGCACATGGGCATCGTGCGGCTCCGGACCACGGGCTACAACCAGGATGGCAGCGTGGTGATCGAGTTCATACGCACGGTCATGGTCTACCGGCGGGGGCATGTGCCTCAGGATTTTCGCCCCGATCCGATCCGCCCCGAGCCCAGTCGCCCCGAGCCCAGTCGCCCCGAGCCAGGGCGATGAAGCTCACCAACTACGAGCGCATCTACGCGGTCGTGGAGCGGGTCCCGGAGGGCCGGGTCGCGACGTATGGTCAGGTCGCGGCCATTGCGGGGCTCGGTCGCGCGGCGCGGCAGGTGGGTTATGCGCTCCACTCGCTCCCCGAGGGCTCCGATCTCCCCTGGCATCGGGTGATCAATTCGCGTGGCGAGGTGAGCCCGCGCGCCATGCCCGGGTGGGACGGATACCAGCGGCACCTCCTGGAGGAGGAGGGCGTCGAGTTCGACGAGCGCGGCCGCGTCGATCTCGAGCGCTACCGATGGGAGCCCCCGCTCCTTCGGCCAACCGGAGAGATGGGGCATCGACCTGGATTGAGAAGACGGCGCTAGATTGACATCCGTCCGCCGCTCGAACAACGCCTTGCGGGGTAGTCGTGGCACTACCCCTCGGGGTAGGGAGCCCTAGGGCCGTCCCTGCAGGTGGAACCGGCGGTACCAGGTTTTCCCAGTGGCGGGCTCGACAGCCACGATGCCCCAGACGAAGGTGGCCTTTTCGGGCACTTCGACGTCGATGTTGCGGACGGTGCCATCCACTTGCGTCCCCTGCTTGTCGAAGCGGAGGATGTTGGGGGAGCCGGCCTGGCGCGTGGGCTCGATCACGACGTTGTAGAGGTCGATCTTGTGGCCGGCGAGCTCCTGTGGCCAACCCACTTCGTAACGGAGCGTGGTCTTGCCCGCGTTCGAGCGGCCGACTACGTTGCCGGGCAGGTTGCGGAGATCGAGCCGCACCGAGCTGCGCGCCCGCTGCGCTTCGGCGTCGCCTTCGACCAGATCGACGATGAGCAGCCGCCGGGCTTCGTCGGAAAGGCCGCGCCAGGTCTCCCGCGCCTTGATCGTGCCGGCCGACCAGGTGTGCACGCCGGGGCGCTTGACCAGGACTTCGACTTTCGAACGGGAGGGCCGCTCGCCGGCATCACCCAGGTAGAAGCCTGCTTCGTAGTAGGCCCCGGTGGAGCTCGCGACACGCTGGTTCGTCACTGCCGGATCGACGTCGCCCAGGTAGAGGCCGCCGCTCATCCGCGCCATGTGCTGCATGGAGGAGCCGAGCCCGCCTCCGGCCCCGCGCGATTTGTCGTCCAGGTTGACGAAAAGGCTCAGGGTGCCGGTTTCGGCGATCTCCTGCAGCGGCTTTTCGTAGAGGGTATGGAGGCCGCGGTACTGGTAGTTCGTGGAGAGGTTTCCCCACGCGCTGCCGGAGAATTGAAGGCCGATGTCGCTGCCTTCCCAGTAGAGGGTTTTGTCGATCCCCTGCGAGAGGAAGACCATCAGCTTGGGCTCGTTGATGCGCTGGAATTGCTCCGCCAGGATCTTCATCGAATCGGCCAGGCTCCGGGCGGTGCCCTCGAGCTGGGCCTGGGAGTTGGTTCGCACCGCGTTGTTGATCGCGGAGTTCTGGTCCTGGGGAATGTTGTTCCGTCGAGCGCCGCGACTGACCAGGGGCAGGCTGCCCCAACTGGCGTTGGCGTCGATGAAGCCGGCTTCAGACTTCAGCTTCTTGAGGCCGGCGAGGAACTGGGACTTGCCCTTTTCATTCGCCGGCAACGGACCGAGGCGCTGCTTGAGGCCGGATTTGAAGTCGTGGGTCACCAGGTAGAGGAGGTCTTCCGAAGGGGAATCCTTGACCATCTTTTCGGCGAACTGGCGGCCGCTCTCGAAGCCGCGCATGTTGGAGAAGGCCATGTCGAAGAAGAGGACCACGTGCCTCCGCGCCGGCTTCTGCGACTTGGCAGGAGCGGGGGCCGGCGTCTCCGGGGTGCCCTCGTTGGAGATCGTGGTGGCCCCGCCGGTCTTCGCGAAAGCGTCGAACGTGTCGATGGGGATGGGCTTGCCGTCGATCCGCACCTCGATCTCATCCTGCTTCAGGTCGAGGACCGGCTTGCCCTGCTCGTCCACGGCGTAGAACGGGACGATCTTGATCTCGACGTTGACCGTATCGCCAATATCGCCAGTATCGCCAATATCGCCATCGCCTTTGCTCACCTGGGGCTGGGGCGAAGGCGCCTGGGCCGCGGCAGAGAGCGAAAGCGAGAGGCCAGCCAGGGCCAGGACCAGAAGGCGGATGAGGCGAAATGAGCTCATGGCACTCTCCTCCAACTCGAATTGATACTTCCTCAGGATAGCAAGGGCCGTTCCCGGGCGGGGGGAGAGGAGAAGGCTAGCGATTCGCGACCTCGCGAGAGTGCGGGCTTGTCACCGGAAAGGGACGGAAACCCCTCTCCCCCACGTAGGTGAGGGAGAGGGGTGGCGAGAGAGCTATGTAAAACTGCCGGCTAGCGGCAGGTACCGGCGCCTCTCTTGATCTGGCACCGGTTGGAGCAGCACTGGCTGTTCGCGGAGCAACTTGAGCCCAGCGGAGCGCAAAGGGCCTGGACCGTAAGCGAGAACGGGTTATCGTGCGTCACCGCACCGCTCGTGCCGCGGACCTGGAAGTTGAAGGTTCCGCCGGCCTGGCCACCCGAGACGTTCAGGGTCAGCGTGCTCGGCGCGTTGCCGTTGGCGGGCGGAGTCACCGGATTGGTCGCAAACCCGCAGGTCACACCCGCCGGCTGTCCGACGCAGGAGAGGTTGACCGCGCTGTTGAAGCCGGCCTGCGATCCGACGGTGCAGGAGCTCGCGCCGCTGCCGCCTTGCGGGATCGTCAGACTGGACGGAGTGCAGGAGACGGTGAAGTCGGGCGCCGGAGCGCCGCCCGGGGTCACACTGGCGCAGTTGCTCGCCAGGCCGTAGCAGGCCGAGGAGGTGCCCGCGGCCACTACGTTGTAGCTGTAGTCGCGGCCGTTCGCCACCTGGGTGTCGGTAAAGGAAGTGCCGGTGGTCTCGGCGATCAGGGCCTTGCCGAAATCGCAGCCGGCGTGCCCTTCGGTGCGCAGCACCCAGTAGCGGGTCGCGCCCGGGACCGAGCTCCAGGACAGCGAAGCCTGGTTGCTGGCCGGGGTGGCGGTGAGAGACGTTGCCGCGGTGGGTCCGCCGGCGCAACCGCTGTTCTGCGGGGTCGGAGTCGCGCAGGCGATCCCGTGACGGTCGAAGGCGTTGAAGATCGCCGTCATGTGCGGGGTGCCGTCGTTGAGGTTGCCGTTGTCGTCGTCGGCCGTGATCCACTGGATGTAGGCATTGGTGGCGCCGCAGCCGCTCGAGGTGCCGCCGCAGGTGCAGGAGTGCCAGAGGCCGATGTTGCCGCTGCCCTGGTAGAAGATCTTGTTGCCAACCATGAAGGCGGTGTTGCTGTCGTAGTTGAACGGCGCGCCGCGCAGGTCGCGGGCCACGAGGTCCCAGGCCGCCTGCCGCGAGGGCGCCGCCGCGCAGTGGACCTGCCGTCCGCAGGGGCCCGTGCTCGCCGAGCAGGAGGTGCAGACGAAGCCGAGCGCCGTGTCCGGCGTGTGATCGGCGTGCTTGTCCCAATCGGCGTCGCGCACGCCCGAGCAGTCGAGATCGCAGTGGGCCGCGCCCTGCTGGGCCTCGTTCTGGTTGAAGCCGGTGCCATCCGCGGTGTTGCCGCATCCCTTGTTGGTGGTCCAGAAGAAGCCGTGACCCAGGCAGGAGGCCTGGAGACGGTAGATGGCCACGATATCGGCGTAGCCCTCGGATGAGTTCGAGAGTGCGCCCGCGGTGTCATTGTCGTCCAGCGCGTGGCCCCACTCGTGATCGAACACACCCGCGATCTCGCCGGTGTTGCGGCAGCCGCCGCCCGAGCGGTAGAAGTTCACCGACCCGCCGGCGCTGGTATAGAAAGCATTGCAGGTGTTGTTAAGGTTTACATTGGTCGTGATGCGGTTCTGCAGCCAGAGGTTGGAGGGCAGCCAGCCGCGCGCCTGCTCGTTGAGCTTGCTGAGCTCGTAGAAAGCCGTGCGGGAGGATGAGGTGTTGCCCAGCGAGCCGACCGAGGCGCAGTCGTGATCGCCGTTGACTCCGGCGAGATTGAGGGCGCCCGAGGCGCTGTTGCTGACCGCGCCGCAGGTGTCCACGATATCCACGTATTTACCGGTCAGGGTCGTGGTGACAGTGCCGCCCGTGTAGTCGAAGACGCCGGCGCTGTTGGTGAAGTTGTTCGGCGAGGCGAGGCCGGTGTCCGCGAAGGGCATGGGCCAGCCGCTCTGCAGGGTGCCGCAGGTCTGGGGGGTGGGGCAGATCTCGGTGTTGCTCTGCGGGTAGACGCCGCCGGTGACCTGCTGGCTCACATAGTGATTGGCGTCCTGGAACGCGAGGACCTCGCCGCTGTGGGCGTCGACCATGACCTCCCAGGCCTCGTCTGCGGGCGTCCGCTGGAAGACGTAGGTCCAGGCCAGGCGATGGCCGTAGCCGGCGCCGACCGGGCCGCCGAACCCTTCGCCGCGCTGATGCTGCTGGGGAGCGGTCGGGAGGATCTCCAGTTTGGGCTGGCGCACGATCTCATCCATGACCGAGCGTCCGCCGGCGTAGGTGAAGCCCGCGACGAGGGCGTCGGCGGCCGTGAGGCTCGGGGTCGGGTTGAGGCCGCGCACGTTGCCCCAGACCTCGGTGCCGAGCACGACCAGGTTGCCATGGCTGATGGAGCCGGCCAGGCGGGCGTCGCGCACGGGAATGCCGTGGTAGGTCTGCGGGATGCTGATCTGCCACAGGCTGGCGGTGATCTGGTCGGCGCGGGCGGCGCCGAGCTGGGTGTTGTCGACCGCGAGCAGGGCCTGGTGGTCGTTGACGAAGCCGAGCACGGCATCCTTCACCACCTGGGCGTCGACGACTTGAACGGAACGGCCGAGCTCGGCGCTCAACTGGCCGAGGCCGACAGCGTTGCCCACGCCGTCGCCGGGAAGGAGGGGGAAGGTTCCGATCAGGTTGGTGGCGGCGCCGGAGCGCGGATCGATGAACGCCTTGACGGCGGACTGGCCGGAGCTCTCCCGCACCTCTAGGAAGCTCTCCCAGGCCAACCGGTTCGGCAGGACGGAGAGGACCTCTTCGAGTGGCTGGTTGGAGCTGCTGATGTACAGCTCCGGCTTGAAGAACTCTCTCTGGCCCAGGTAGGAAGGTGAGTCCTTGGGCTCGATCGCGAAGGCGCCGACAGTCAAGACCAGGATGCCCAGCAGGCCGGCGCAGACCGCCGTCCTGTAAGGACGATAGGAAGAACGACACTCCATGTTGCCACCTCCTCAGTTAACCCCGGCCCGTAGCCGGGGGGTGGTTGCCGCGGGGAAGGAGGACACTGCGGGTGATTCAGGGGAAGGTTCCTCAATAGTGTTGGTGCCTGCCGAGAGTAGAGTGTGACACGGGAGTTGATTACGATCCCTGACTCGTGTATCATTCACCTATGAACGAATGCCCCGCTCCGATGGCCTTCCTCATGATGGGGGCGGTGCACCAGATGGAGGCCCACTTGGAGAGCGCGCTCGGCGGGATCGGCTTGTCGCTGGCCAAGTTCCGAGTGCTGTCCCAACTGGTGGAGGCGAAGGAGCCGGTGCCGCTGAGCTCGCTCGCCGAGCGCTGCAGTTGCGTGCGGTCCAACATGACGCAGCTCGTGGACCGGCTGGAAGCGGAGAAGCTCGTGGAGCGGGTGAGCGATGCCAACGACCGCCGGAGCGTCTTGGCGGCCCTGACGCCTGAAGGCCGGGCTCGCCACGACGAGGGCGCGCGGGTTCTGGCCGAGGCGGAGCGCGGGGTGTTCGAGCGGATCCCCGAGGCGGACCGCGAGTCGCTGGCGCGCCTCGTTCAGCTCCTCAGACCCTGATCCCAGAGCTCGAGGCCGGCCGCCTGCATCGTCACCAGCGTGCCGGCCTCTCCCCTTGCGATCTTCTCCACGTCGGCGAGGGCTCCGATCGCGGTGGTCCTGCCGGTGCGGGTCACGAACTCGATGGCGGCTTCGACCTTGGGTCCCATGGAGCCCGAGGCGAAGCCGTGCTTCCCGAGCTCGTCGGGATGAGCCCTTCGGATGGCCCGCTGGGTGGGTTTTCCCCAATCGAGGTAGATGGCGTTGGCGTCGGTCGCCATGATGAACAGGTCGGCCTCCAGCTCGCGGGCGAGGAGTGCGCTGGCGCGGTCCTTGTCCACGACGGCTTCAGCGCCTTGAAGCTGGCGGTTGGGGCCATAGAAGGTGGGGATGCCTCCGCCGCCGGCGCAGACGACGATGCAGCCCTTCTCCAGGAGCCACTTGACCGGCCGGATCTGGAAGATCCGCTTGGGCATGGGGGAGGCGACCACGCGCCGGAACTTGTCGCCGTCCTTCGCCATCACCCAGCCCTTCTCCTCTTCGAGCCGCCGCGCCTCCTCCTCGGAGTAGAGGGGACCGATCGGCTTCGAGGGGTTCTGGAAGGCGGGGTCGTCCGGGTCCACCTCGACCATGGACAGGATGGTGGCGAACGGCTGCTCGAACGGGAGGATGTTGCCGAGCTCCTGCTCGATCATGTACCCGATCATGCCCTCGGTCTGCGCGCCGAGGACGTCGAGGGGGTAGGGCTCGACCTGATGATAGGCGGCTCCCTGCAGGGCGAGGAGCCCGACCTGGGGACCGTTGCCGTGCGAGATGACGAGCTGATGATCGCGGGCGAGCGGGGCGAGCGCCTCGGCCGCGATGCGGACGTTCCTCCGCTGGTTTTCGGCAGTCATGGCCTCGCCACGCCGCAACAGGGCGTTGCCGCCCAGAGCTACCAGGATACGCATCTGCGGAGTCTATCCCGTCTACGGCGTGAGCTGGCTCTCGGGCACGACCTGCCGGCGCACGCCGGGAGCCGACCAGAGGAGCTGAACCATCGCCGCTCCCCGGTTCTCGAAATACTCCAGCCGCACGTCGTACCTCTTTCCCGCTTCGAGCTGGATCGTCCCCCGGTTCTGAAGAGGCTTGCCGTCGATCCAGAGGCGGGCGCCGTTGTCGGCGCGGACCAGGAAGGTGTGCGGGCCGGTGACCCTGGCTTCGACCCTGCCCGTCCAAAGGACGCTGAAGGTATCCTTGCCGATGCCCGGGGCCGGCGAGCCCTGTCCCCATTGGAAGTCCACGTTCGGATCGATGCGGGTCAGAACCGGTTGGGAGAGGTTCCGGTCGTCGAAGTAGGCGGCCATGAGGCCATGCTGGGTTCCGGTGGCTTGGAACACGGCCGTGTAGGTGGTGTCGGCCGCCGGGGTGGTGATCTCATGGATCGCGGCGCCGCCGTCCGACCAGGTAACGGGCTCAGCGGCTCCGATCGTACGGAGCAGGCCGACCACGGCCTCCTCGGTGAATGGAGCGGTTCTCGGCGTCCCGTCCAAAAGGATCTGAAGCCCGGGCGGGTCGGTGAGGAAAGTCAGACGGACCTTCTGCGGCAGGACGTCCACGAACGTCGTTCCGGTCAGGCCCTCCGAGTCTTTCACGGTGAGGTGGATGCGGAACCAGACATCCGAGGAGGTCTCGCCGATCGTGGGGACGGTGAATGTGCCCCCCGCGATCCCCGGGGTGTCGGGGACGAACGGATGGAAGTGTTCCGCGTGATGGAAGTCGATCCTCCAGGTGAGGGCGGAGGCGGGCAGCGGGCCGTCCTCGGGATCGGAGGCGTCTCCGGAGTAGGCGATCGTCTGGCCCCCCTGATAAGAGGAGGGAGCGGTGATCCGGGGGACAGGCGGCTGGTCCGTGACCACGGTCAGGATTGCCGGGTCGCTCGTGGCGCTGCCCTGGTCATTGGAGACGACCACGTCGAAGGTTGCGCTCTCTTCGGCCTTCAGCGTGTAGCTCGGGCTGGTGGCGCCGGGGATGTCGACTCCGTTCTTTTGCCACTGGTAGCGCAGCGGCGGGGCTCCGCTCGCTCCGACGGTGAAGGTCGCAGTGGCACCGAGGGTCACCTTCAGATCCTCGGGCTGGGCGGTGATGCGGGGAGCGGGGTTGCCGGTGAAGTCGATCCGGTAGACCGTCCCATCCTCGTAGGCCAGGTAGTAGAGGCTGCCGTCGTCTCCGACCTGCAGGCCGATGGGGCCGCCGATGTCCGTGGCAAAGGCCTGCGCGGTCTTCGTCGCGGGATCGAGGCGGCGGATCCAGCCGCTGCAGAAGTCGGCGAAGAAGTAGCTCCCCAGGTGCTCGGAGGGGAACTGCGGCTCGGCGGGGTCGTAGAACGCGCCGCCGGAGATGGCGCAGCCCGTCGCCGGGGTCGGGCCGTGGCGGTAGGTATAGAGCGGCCCCCGATAGGCCGGGTCGTTCGTGGGCCCCTCCGTGACCGGCCAGCCATAGTTGGCTCCGGCCTCCCCTTCGTTGATCTCCTCCCAGTCCTTCCTGCCCACGTCGTTGATGAACATGCGCCCGGTTCCGGGCTGGAACGCGAAGGAGAACGGGTTGCGCAGGCCGTAGGCCCAGATGGCGCGGCCGGAGAAGGGGTTGTCCGGCGGGATCGAGCCGTCCTTTCCGATGCGGAGGATTTTGCCCAGGGGGTTGTCGAGGTTCTGGGCGTTCTCGGGCACGGCGTTCTCGCCCACCGCGATGTAGAGGTGGCCGTCCGGGCCGAAGTGCATGGCGCCGCCGTTGTGGATCGGCTTGGCGAGCTGCGGCAGGTCGAGGATGGCGGTCTCGCTCCCGTTGGCCGCCCGGTCTCCGGAGGCGGTGAACCGGCTCACCCGGTTGTGGACGATCGGCTTGGTGGCCGTGTAGTAGACGTACACATGCGGCGTGCGCGGGAAGTCGGGATCGACGGTCACGCCGAGCAGGCCGCGCTCCCCCTCGGTGAAGACCGGCACGGTCACGAAGGGCTGGGGGAGGAGCTCGCCGTCCTTGATCACCCGCAGCGCCCCGGTCTGCTCGCAGACGAAGATCCGGCCATCCGGCGCCAGCGCCATGGCCGTGGGCCGGACGATCCCCCTGGCCAGCAGGGTCTCCGTGAAATCGGGGGGAAGGGTGGCGGCGCGCAGGGGCAGGCACGCCAGGAAGGCGAGGAGGGAAGCTCGAAACGACATGGTGGGAAGAGTCTACTGCCCCTTGAGCTGAAACCGCCGGAACCACGCTTTGCCGCTGGTGGGCTCGATGGCCACGATGCCCCAGATGTAGGCCGACTTCCCGGGCAGCTCCATCTCGACGCCCTGGGTCCCCACGTGCGTCCCCTCCTTGCGGTCGAAGCGGAGGACGTTCGGCGAGCCTTTCCGGGGCTCGAGGAGGACGTTGTAGAGGTCGACCTTGCGGCCCGCCAGCTCCTGCGGCCAGCCCGCCTGGAACTGGAGACGGGTGGTGCCCGCGGCCGTGCGTCCCCCCTGCACGTTACCGGGCAGGTTCTCGAGGGTCAGCTTCACCGGCTTGCGCGCCCGCTGCTCGCCTTCGACAAGGTCGACGATGAGCAGGCGCTGGGCATCGTCGGTGAGCCCGCGCCAGGTCTCGCGCGTCTTGATCGTGCCCGCCGACCAGGTGCTCACGCCCGGACGTTTGACCACGACCTCGACCTTGCCGCGGGACACTTTCCGGTCGGCCGAGGTCAGGTAGAAGCCGGCTTCATAGTAGGCCGCGGTCGAGCGGGCGGCGCGGTCGCTGACCAGCGACGCATCCACGCCTCCCAGGTACAGGCCGCCGCTCGCCCGCGCCATGTGCTCGAGCGAGCTGTCGTTCACGCGCTGGCGTTTCGCCTGGTCGTCCAGGTTGACGAAGAGGCTCATGGTCCCGGTGTCGGCGAGCTGCCGCAGGGGCTTCTCGTACAGCTTGTGCAGGCCCGTGAACTGGCTGCCCTTGACCACGAGGTCCTGGTTCTCGGCTATGGCGTTCAGCTTGAGGTCGCTGCCGACCCAGTAGAGGGTGGGATCAATGCCCTGCGAGAGGAAGACCAGCAGCTTCGGCTCGTGGATGCGCTGGAACTGGTCG
>DATLNC010000132.1:0-17829 GCA_035536935.1 Thermoanaerobaculia bacterium | reverse complement strand
TGCCGGTCTCCGCCGCCTCGCGCAGCTTGGGATCGGGCTTCAACCCGAAGCCATCGGCCATGCGCGGGAAGTAGTTGAAGATGGCGACAATGTGCGCGACCTCGAGGAGGCCCTGCTCGTCCAGCCCGGTATCGCGCAGCGGCTGCCAGTCCTCCGCCGTCATCTCCGTGGGCTTGAGAGTCATCTTCTCGGCCAGGGTGCAGAGCGCCCGTTGCCGGGGCGTGAGATGGGTCAGCTCGCGCCAGCGGCGCCGCTTGATCGCCTCCACCAGCTCGGGATCGTTCTGCTCGACACGCAGAAACTCTGCGTGAGACTCCGTTCAGTACTCGCAGTCCTGGGCCGCCGAGGCGACCGCGGCGAGCATCTCCCGCTCGGAGCGCTCGAGCGCGCCGGGCGCGAACATCATCTCGTAGAACGCCGCCTGCAGGGCCTTGCCGATCCGCTCGTGCGCGACGAGCAGGCGCGACATCCCGCCGATGAATCCGAAGTTGTAGGTAGGTTTCACCCCGGACGTCTCCCTCAGAGCGCGCATCTGCTCGTCCGTGGGCAGGGTGATGAAGGGTTTCTGATCGTCTGACATTCAAGCCTCCTTCGCAGCCAGTGCGTAGTACATCGTCCGCCCATGCCTAGTTCAGGCTAGATCGGTTGACCGATCTGCAAACCGAAACGTTCCAAGAGTATCGGTATGCTCTGAGGATCGACTTCCAGGCCATAGCGCTGGCTCAAGGAACGCAGCGACTCCGGGGCTGCATTCCGGGATCCACCGAGTTCTACCAACTCAGCGAAGTAGTTCTCGAACCCCGCCGGCGAGATGATCTCAAGGATGCGAGCGGGTTCGTCTCCCGCATTCCAGAAGGTATGCCACTGGTTGCGAGGCTTGAAAATCAGTTCTCCGGGGCCCGCCACCAGCACCTCCTCCCCCAGTAAAGCGCCCATCCGACCCTCGAGCACATAGCTGTATTCGTCTTCGCGTGAGTGACGGTGAAGAGGCGCAGCAAGGGCTCGAGGTGACATGGGATGCTCAACGAGGGAAAAGCCACCCCCTGACTCACTACCGTCAATCATGAATCTCACGCCCATGCTCCCGAGGAAACCGGCCCTACCCTCTCCAAGTCCCAAGACTTTTGCCATGGCTCTCTCCTACAGAGGCGACACCGAACCCAAGGTGACATTCTAAGTATAGTTCTGGAACGCCCTCCTAGAAGATCCGCAGGGCCTGAGGAGCTCGATCGCGGCGCAGGTCACTGCTACTGGGGGCGGGGCAGAATCTCGACATCAATGGAGCTTACATTCAGGTGCGCCTCGGCGGTCGTATTTCTTGAGTCTCGTCCGAGCAGCAGAAAAACACAAAGCCGAAGCTCGGATGGAGCTTCTGCCTCGAACTGAGCTTCTGTACAACGCTCTGCTCCGACGCTCCGGGAAACTCGGAGACAGTGGTTTGACCGTTGACGCTGCAGACCAGGGTCGCGGTCGCGCCCTCGAGGGACAAAATGGAACCCTGGACGATGAACTCGATCTCTACTCTCTTTTCGTCCCTTTCGTCCCTTTCGAGCGGCAGGACGAGAGAAAACACGCGCGTAGACATAGGCATCGGTGAGTTGCTGCCCCCGATGGTGGCCTGCAAATCGGAGAACGTGAGCGTCAGGGCTCTTTTGTCGTCAGAAACATCAAGTTCAAAACACGCCGGGATCTGGCCAAAGGTGAACATCGCTACCTCCTGTCTGGGTGGAGCCTATTCACAGCGCGATCGTGAGTGTGGCCGCTGCCGCGAGAGCAGCGATCGTTCTGACGTGGTTCCATGTCGTCCAGAACGGCATCCCTAGGGCGACCAGGTCCCCTTCAAAGTGGCGGCCGGCGGCGTCCTTGGACTCGGAGGCCGGCCGTCCTTCTCAGTTTTCAAAGAACCACAGGGCTCGACGAGCCTCTCGTCCAACCTTTTTAGAGGCTCGTCAGACCTTTTGAGCCTCTCGTCAGACCTTTCGAGAGTCTCATCGAACCTTTCGGGCCTCTCGTCAGGCCTTTCGGGAGTCTCATCGAACCTTTCGAGCCTCTCGCTCGACTCGATGAGCCTCTCGTCGAACCTTTTCAGCCTCTCGTTGAACCCGACGAGCCTTCCGGCGGGCTATCGAGAGTCTCGTCCGACCTTTCGAGCCTCTCGTCAGAGTCAACGAGCCTCTCGTCGGACCTTTCGAGCCTCCCGTTGAACCTTTCGAGCCTCTCGATAGAGTCGACGAGCCTCTCGTTGAACCTCGCGAAAGGCTCAATGCGAGCGCAGGGCGACGTTTTCAGCGTACGAATCGACTCGAACATGGGCTATCCTACTTTCATTGACGAAGCAGAAGCCTTCAGAGAAGAGAGGGATAGCCCTTCGACTGCTGAGTTGGACTTTAGGCTGGTTCGGATATGGCTGTCAAGGGATGGGAGAGGCGATGCAGGTCCATACTAGACTCCACGGGATCATTTGTGCGACCATTTGCGAGTCCCTGGGAGATGCGGCTATGTTCTATTTCAGGTGTTCCGAGGGCGTGCTCTTTGACAATTGAAGTACATTTCCCATCAAGATCCAGGGGACGGGCAGGGCGGAAGCCCGTCCCCGTCCCCTCCTGCCCTTTTCACCGGTCGCGGAGGCGCACGTGGGTGACCTCTTCGACGGCGGCCATGACCGCGCGGAAGCCTTCCATGTCCTGGGGGCTCAGGTGCGCCCGGATCTCGGCTTCGAGGGTTTCCAGGGAGCGGTTCAGGCGTTCCGCCAGCTCCCGGCCAACGTTATTATCCAATATCGTAGTAGTTCGGGCCCAATCCAAGGAGATACCCCATGACCACAGCCGCACCCGCTACCGTGAGTGAGATCGAGGTTTTCCGCCATCAAGCCGGGATGGTCCTGAAGGTCGTCCAGGTCAACACCGACGGCGTCAGCCAGGAGGAGAGCCTGATTCAACCCTCCCCCGGAGGGAACTGCCTGAACTGGGTCGTAGGCCATCTCGCCTGCATCTACAACAGGGCGCTCCCCATGGTGGGACAGGAGCCGGTGATGGAGGAGGAGGCTCTGAAGCGGTACGACCGGGGCGCGCCTCCCGTCAAGGACGCCGCCGAGGCCCTGGAGCTCCGGGATCTCCTGGCTGCCTTCGAAAAGGCTACCGAGCGCTTGGATGCCGGGCTCGCGGGTCTCGCCCCGGAGGCTCTGGACAGCAAGGCTCCGGGCAGCCCCAGCGGCAATCCGAACGAGACCGTCCGCTCGCTATTGAGCACCATCGTCTTCCACCAGGCCTATCACGCCGGCCAGACGGGCATCCTGCGGAGGGTTGCGGGCAAGGAGGGGGCGATCCGCTGAGGGGGAGAGGCGGCAACACGGATCCGCATCCCCCGGATGCAGGGGCGTCCCCCGCACTGTTCGGGATTTACGGTGATTCGGCGCTCATCCATCTCTACGCTCTTTCCAGAGGTCCGGCGCGCGCGAGGTGTGGAAGATGGCAAAGATCTCGAGCCGGTCCTTCTTGGAGACGAAGAAGATCAGGTAAGGAAATCGAGGTACGAGTGCCTGCCGGAGGTCCCGGTACACGATTGGGAAACGCCTCGGATTTTCAGGGATGCGTGCGATCGTCTCGCGGACCGCGCTCAAGAATTGCGATCCGAGCCCAGACTCCTGATCCTCGTACCAGAGTACGGCCTCGCGGAGCTCCTTGCTTGCCTCTCGGTGATACCAGCGCCTCATGCGCGCCGGCGTGCTGCCAGGGCTGCTGAGATCTCCTGTTCCACCTCTTCGGCCGGTACCCAGACGCCAGGATTCCCATCTGCCTCAGCCAGGCGCTCGTCGAGGAGCTTCTTCTGCCAGTCGTGCAGCGGCAGGCGGTTCGCCTCTCCTTCCAGACTTTCCCAAACGGTCTCGACAACGGCGCGGCGTTCTTCAGCCGGGAGCTGGAGGAGGCGGCGGGTGAGCTCGGTCGCTGTCATGACTCAAGTTTAACCGATCCGAGCCTTTAGACCGTCTGCAAGGAGTGGGAGCGATCCGCTGAGACGCGGCGCGCGGCGCGGAGGCGCTCCGCCGCCCGGTCGCGGGCGAGTTGGAGCATCCAGGAGAAGGGGCTGGTGCCGTTTGGGTGAAAGCGTGGTGCTTTTTCCCACACCTCGGCGAAGACCTCCAGCAGCACCTCTTCCGCTTGGGCCCTGTCGAGGACCCGGCTCAGCACTCCGAGGATCGCGGGTGCGCGCTGGTCGAACAGCTCGGTGAAAGCAGTTTGCTCCTGACTGGCGATTTGCCTGAGGAGGAGCAGGTCTCTGTGGTGGGTGGGGTTGTCCAACTTTGGTACTACTCTTTCCAGATGGCGGACCTGCAAGCGGCAAGCCATCGAGACTGAGTCATAAATTTGTCCAGATTCTGGTGTACACCCGGCCCTTCCACCCGGCGGGGCGGCCGAGGAGCTGGCGGCCCAGGGCGTACCACTGGACTGCGAGAAAAGCCAGGATGCCGAGGGGGTGGAGCAGCGCTCCGTCGAGCGGCTGGCGGAAGCGGCGGACCGCGATCAAGCGTGGCAGCCAGGCGGCCACGACTGCGGGGAGCGCCGCCCATCCGAAGGGGATCAAAAGGAGATACGGAAGAACCTGTCCGGCGATCAGCAGAACCGTGATGGGCAGGATCTTGCCGGGCGAGGCTACCCCCTCCGTGGCGTTCTTGGCCAGCCCGCTCCAGACCTCTTCCGCGTTGCGGTACATCCGGCAGACAGCCACGCCCGTGGCGTCGAAGAGGTCGGTGGCGATCCCCGCCCGGCGGAAGGCTCGCGGGAGGGAGATGCCATCGTGGAGCGAGGCTGGGATGGCCGCGTGCCCTCCCGAGCGGTCGTAGTCTTCCCGCCGGGTCACGAAGAGCTGGCCGCAGCCCGCGCCGTAGGAGGGATGCAGGCTGCTGCGCATCCTCTTCATGGGCAGGAAGCCGAGCAGGACGAAGTGGATCAGCGGGAGCAGCAGGCGCTCCAGGAAGGTGACCGTCTCCTGGCGCGGGAAGCCGCTCACCAGCCCCGCTCCGCTCCGCTCCAGGAAGGCGATCGATTTTCCCAGGCCCTCCGGCGCGAGGCGGACGTCGGCATCCAGGAAGACCATGTATGGATTCCGGGCCAGGCGCGAGAGCGCGTAGCAGGCGTGCTGCTTGCCGCACCAGCCGGCCGGCAGGGGGGGCGCGGTCTCCAGGCGGACACGGGGGTCCTGCCCGGCCATTTCGACCACGATTTCCGCGGTCCGGTCTTCGGAATGGTCGTCGAGCACGACCACTTCCAGTTCCACCCCTTCGCTGCGCAGGGCCGCGGCAACCGAGTCCCGAATGGAGCGCTCTTCGTTGCGGGCCGGGATGAGGACGGAGACGGCCGGCCTCGTGCTCGGTGAAGGGGGAGGAGCGAAGAGCCGCAGGTTGCGCAGGAAAAGCAGGGCCGGAATCAGGGCGGCGACGGTGGCGAAAACGGCCCATGTCATGGCTTGACTCCATGGGCAGAGTGGAAGTGTTCCCCCCGCATCCGCGCCTTGAGCCGCCGCCAGAGGTCGTAGGTCCCGCCCACGCCGGCGCGGCCTCCCAGGAGGAGCTCGAAGCGCGACGGGTCGCGGTCGAGGGCTTCGGCGGCCAGCTCGTCCTGGGCCGATTCGAGCCAGGAGCCGAGCACTTCGGTCCAGTCGCTGGCCCGCATGGAGGTTTCCTCGATCGTGATCGCCCGGCCGAAGCGGGCCAGCGTCTCGGGGAAGCGCTCGTCCCAGAAGGGGTACTCCAGGGCCAGGGGCAGGACGAAACCTTCTTTCATCCGGCAGACCAGGTGCCCGAGCCCGGGGCGCAGGTGGACGGGCCGTTCCCGCGGGTCGGTGAAGCGGCCGGCGGCGGTGATCCAGAGGACGGAGTCGGGCCGCTCGACGATCTCTCCCCCGGTCTCCAGGAAACGCCTGGCACCCTGAATGGTGCCGGGCTCGACTCCGAAGAAGCCGAGCTTTTCGAAGAAGCGGTACTTCGTCAGTGCCGCGGCCTCGATCGGGCCATAGTGGCGGCGGTCGGGGAAGAGGCGCGAGGCGAGGAACAGACAGATCATCGGATCCCACCAGGAGGGGTGGTTCAGGTAGATGACCAGCGGGCGTCCGCGGAGGGCCTGGGTGTCCGGCCGCTGGATCTTGGAGAGCCGGACCGCGTGGAAGTTGCGGGAGATGAAGCGCTCTCCATAGCGGGTGAAGAGGTTGAAGAGGCGCGGGGAGATGTTGGGGATCATGCCCTCACCTCGCTTTGGACGAGGCAATCCGCGGCGATCCAGCCGGACATCAGGACCATAGGCATGCCCGGCCCGGGATGGGCGGCTCCCCCGGCCAGGTAGAGGCCGCGGATGTCCCGGCTCCGGTTGGCGGGCTTGAAGGCTCCGAGCATCCGGCCGTGGCTCGCGAGGCCGTAGATGGCTCCGTTGAGCACGCCGTAGCGGTCGTGGATGTCCTGGGGCGTGAGCGCCGACTCGAAGACGATGCGCTTCTCGATGTCTTCCAGGCCGGCGGTCCGCTTCAGCTTGTCGAGGATGGTCCGCCGATAGAGCGGGAGCATCCGCTTCCAGTCGTGGTCCGGCCGCAGGTAGGGCGTGTGGACCAGGACGTAGAGGGCCTCCCCGCCGTGGGGCGCGACCCCGGGATCGGTCCCGGCAGGCGCGCAGACGTAGCAGGTGGGGTCCGGCGCGGGCTTGCCGTCGCGGTAGATGGCCTCGAACTCTTCTTCCGGATCGCGGGAGAAGACGAAGTTGTGATGGAGGAGCTGGGGGTAGGCGCGGTCGAGCCCCAGGTAGAGGACCACCCCCGAGCAGGCCGGCTCGTGGCGGCGGCGGGCAAAGGCGCGGGCCTGGGGCTCCGCTTCCAGAAGCTCCCGATGGGTGCGGACCGAGTCCGCATCCGAGACGATGGCGGAAAGGGGGACGCGCTCTCCCGCCGCTGTCACCACGCCCGCAGCGCGCCCCCCTTCCATAAAGATCTGCCGGATTCCGGTGCCGGTCCGGATGTCGACCCCAAGCTCCTGGATCAGCCGGGTCAGGGCCTTGGGAACGGCCTGGATGCCCCCGTGGGGGTACCAGATCCCTTCCGAGGTCTGCATGTGGGCGATGCCGCAGAGGACGGCCGGCGAGGCGTCCGGCGCGGAGCCCACGTATTGCGTGAAGTGGTCGAGCATCTGCGCCACGCGCGGGTCTTTGACGTGGCTCCGCACCGTGCCCGACACGGTCCGCCCGAAGCGCAGGGCGAGCAGGTCGGAGAGCACCGAGGCGCTGAAGGTAGTGCTGCCGCTGAAGGTGTCGCGGACGGAGCCCACGGAGCGCCAGAAGAAGTAGCGGTCCGAGACGGAGTGCTGGCGCTCGGCCAGGGCGAGGAACTTGCGGTAGCCCTCGGCCGCATTGGTGCCCGGCGAGTACGCGGCGAGCACGGCGTCCATCTCGTCCGGATTGGCGACCAGGTCGAGGGTGGAGCCGTCCTCGAAGAAGCTCCGCCACTGGGGATCGAGGGGGACCAGGTCGAGATAATCGGAGAGGTCCCGGCCGGCCTCGGCGAAGATGCGGGTGAGCACCGAGGGCAGGGTCAGGATGGTCGGTCCCATGTCGAAGCGGAAGCCGCGCTCGGACAGGACCGCGGCCTTGCCGCCGAGCCATTCGTTGCGCTCGAAGAGGATCACCCGATGACCGCGGGCCGCCAGAGTGGCCGCCGCGGCGAGCCCTCCGAGACCCGCTCCGATGACGCCGATGGGTTGATTCGGATACTGCTTGCTCATGATTTTCCTCTCTGAATCAGGCCTTTGATGAGCCGCGCCGCCCCTCTCGCCCTCGCCCCCAGGCCATCTCCGTGGGCGGCGGCCATCCAAGCTCGGAACAGCTCCTCATCCCCAGGCTGCCGCTCTTCGAGATGGGGGAGCCAGCGGCCCCGGCGCACCGAGACGACCTTGATGGCGGTGAGGTCCAGAAGCCCCTCGGCTCCGCGGGTGACGCCGTAGCCGCTCTCCCCCCGGCCGCCGAATGGGAGGCGGGGGTCGGCGGTGGGGACGATCAGGTCGTTGATGGTGACCACCCCGGCCCGCACCCTCCCGGCCAGGGCGCGGGCGTCGTCTTCCGGCCCAAAAATGGAAACTCCCAGGGCGTAGGGGGAGCGGGCCGCGGAAGCCAGGGCTTCTTCGACATCGGCCACGGCTGTGAAAGAGATGTCCGCGAGCTCCCCTACCCGCCTCTTCAGCTCCGGGTACAGCTCCCTCGGGACGAAGACCCGGCGCGGCGCGATGCAGGTGCTGCCGCCATTGAGGGTGAGACCGAAGCGGATCGCCTTTGCGGTCCTCTCCAGGTCGGCGCCGGGCAGGACGAAGAGGGCATCGCAGCCGGAAAGCTCGGCGGTCGTGGGCACGAGACGGCGGCCGGCTTCGGCCAGGACTTCGCGGCCGGTGGCGGCCGAGCCGGTGAGGAGGACTTTGTCCGGCCCGGCCGCCAGGGCTGCGCTCC
The DNA here is from genome assembly GCA_035536935.1 of Thermoanaerobaculia bacterium. GTDB lineage: Bacteria > Acidobacteriota > Thermoanaerobaculia > Multivoradales > UBA5704 > DATMER01. Next base: position 9,358 of record DATLNC010000132.1, on the reverse strand, counting down.
CCGCCTGGGGCGTGTCCGGCAGTACCTGGATGAGCTGCCATTCGAGACCGGCCAGGGCGGCGAGATCGACGAAGGCCCGCGCCGCTGCGAACCCTCCCCGGCCCGGCTTCCAGAGCACGCCGTTGCCCGCGGTAATGGCTTGAAGGGTCTGGACGCCGGGCAGGAAGAGCGGGTAGTTCGAGGGGGCGAGGATCAGGACCAGGCCCAGGGGCTCGCGCCGGATCTCGAAGTCCACCTTGCCCATCCAGGCAGGGCGGCCGTCGTCGCCGAAGCGGCGGGTGGCGAGGATGCGCGGCGCTTCCCGCTCCAGGAACCGGCAGGCGTCGGCGAGGGGGAGGATCTCCGAGGAGAGCACCTCGGCCGCGCTCCTGCCTGTCTGCCCGGCTACCGTCTTGGCCAGCTCGCCGGCCTTTTCGGAGAGGCGGTGGCGGATCGAGCGCAGGATCCAGAGCCGCTCCGCAAGAGGCCGGACCGACCAGTCCGCCTGGGACTCCCGGGCGGCAGCGGCTTCGCGGGTGACGTCGACGGGGAAGGCGGGGCGCTGGAGGAGGACGGCCATCATCCCACCTTGGCGAGCAGCTCGTCTTCGACCGGGAGAGGCGCCTCGCGGAGCGCAGAAAGGTCAGCGGAGATCCCAAGGTCCTGCAGCAGCAGGCGCGAGCTGATCCGCGCCGACTCGAAGATGACCGGCAGGCCGCTCCCCGGATGGGTGCCGCCTCCCACGAGGTAGACGCCTTCGAGGTCTTCGAAGCGGTTCCGCGGACGGAGGTGGAGCATCTGCCCCAGGTTGTGCGCGAGGTTGAACGTCGCGCCGCGGTGGATCTCGAAGCTCCGGTCCCAGTCGTCGGGCGTGACGATCCGCTCGAAGCGGATGCGGCGCTCGACCCCTTCGATCCCGATCTGCGGCAGCTTGGAGAGGACGAGGTCGCGGTAGCGGTCGCGCTCCTTCCGCCAGTCGACGTTCGGGTGCTGGTGGGTGACCGGGACGAGCACGTAGAGCGTGCTCTTGCCGCGGGGCGCCAGGGTCGGATCGGTGACTCCGGCGTTCTGCACGTAGAAGGACGGATCTTGGGAGAGGACGTGCCGGTTCTCGATGTCGTCCAGGTTTTGTCCGTAATTCTCGGCGATGTAGATCGAGTGGTGGTCGACGTCCTGGTGTCCGTCGAGGCCCAGATAGAGCATGAAGGTGGAGCAGGAGAACTTCTTCCCGTCGAGCTTGTGGTCGGTCCAACGGCTGCGGAGGTGGTCGGGGACCAGGCGGCTCATGGCGCGGGCGAAATCGGCGTTGACCACCAGGGCATCGGAGCGGATTTCTCCCGCCCGGGTGCGCACGCCCACGGCGCGATGGCCTTCGAAAAGGATTTCTCGGACCGGCTCGTTCAGCCGGATGTCCACGCCGAGCCGGCGCGCCACCCGGGCCATGGCCTCGGTCACTGCCGCGCAGCCGCCGATCGGGTGGAAGACGCCGTGCTCGTACTCCAGGAACGAGAGGATGGAGAACAGGCTCGGGCAGCGGAAGGGGGACATCCCCAGGTACTTCGACTGGAAGGAGAAGGCCAGCCGCAGCCGCGGGTCGGAGAAGTAGCGCCCGAGCTCGCTGTCGAGGGAGCGCCAGGGCTTGATCTCGGGCAAAAGCTTGAGGACACGCGGGCTCAGGGCATCGCGCCAGCCGTCGAAGGAAGCCTGGAGGCAGGGGCGGAAGAGCTCGAAGCGGCGGCGGTTGTCGTCGAGGAAGCGCCGGAAGGCCGGGGCGTCCTGTGGAGCCAGCTCGGCTACCGCCCGCTCCATGCGCTCCACGTCCGGGGTGGCCAGCAGCTCGCCGCCGCCGCCGAAGATGAGCCGGTACTGCGGATCGAGCCGCACCAGCTCGACCTCCCGATCGAGGTCCTCGCCTACGGAAGCGAAGATCTCCCGCAGGATCGCGGGGTAGAGGAAGAAGGTGGGGCCGAGGTCGAAGCGGAAGCCGTTGGCTTCCAGGGAGGAGGTCCGGCCGCCTACGCGGGGGAGGCGCTCGAGCACGGTTACCTTCAAGCCCGCGCCGGCGAGCAGGATGGCGGAAGCCAGCCCTCCCGGCCCGGCTCCGATAATTGTGACGCTGTCCTGCATTTGCCGCTCCTTCCCTCTCATGGAGCGGAACTCTAAGGTGTCTGTCCATTGTTTGTCAAGATTGTTGATGGAAAAAGTGGACAGGCACGGACGAACACGGACAGACACGGACCAGCACGGACGTCCCGTGGAACGTCCGCGTGAGTCCGTGTTGGTCCGTGTTCAGCTAATCCAAGGGCAGGTCGAGCGGAGCGGGGGTCTGGCTCTGGCGCCTGCGCTTGCGGGCGCTGTACATCTCCCAGATCGCGGGGACCAAGGAGAGCACGATGATCGCCAGTACCACGAGCTCGAAGTGCTGCTTGACGAAGGGGAGCTGTCCGAACAGGTAGCCGGCCATGGTGCAGATCGACACCCAGGCCACGCCGCCGATGAGGTTGTAGCCCATGAAGCGGCCATAGGTCATGCTGCCCAGCCCGGCCACGAAGGGGGCCAGGGTGCGGACGATCGGCACGAAGCGGGCGATGATGATCGTCTTGCCGCCGTACTTCTCGAAGAACTCGTGGGTGTATTCGAGGTGCTCGGGCCGGATCAGCTTGAAGCGCTCGGAGTTGAGGAGGCGCCGTCCGAGGAAGTGCCCGACCCAGTAATTCACCGTGTCGCCCAGGATGGCCGCGACCATGAGAAGGAAGAGCACCCACCACACGGAGAGCGAGCCCAGGGAGGCGAGGGCGCCGGCGGCGAAGAGCAGGGAGTCCCCGGGCAGGAACGGGGTGACCACCAGGCCCGTCTCGCAGAAGATGATCAGGAAAAGGACCAGGTAGGTCAGGCCGCCATACTGGCTGACGATGGCCTCCAGGTGCTTGTCCAGGTGGAGGAAGATGTCGATGAGCTTGGTCAGGGCTTCCATAAAGTCCTTTCAGAGCCGCCAGAGACTAAGTTGTCTGGCCCCGTGCGTCAATGACAGACTCTCCCTCCCATGACACCCATCGTCCTCGTCCTGACCCTCCTCGCCGCGATCGTCGTGGTGTTCGCGTTCGAGTGGATCCCCGTCGACATGGCGACCCTGATCCTGCTGGCGGTCCTGGTGGTCTCCGGCATCCTGACGGTCGACGAGGCGTTCTCGGGCTTCTCCAACGAGATCATCATCATCCTGGCCTCCATCTTCGTGCTCTCGGGCGCCCTGATGAAGGGGGGCGTGCTCGACCACCTGAGCGACGTCATCCACCGGATCGCCGGGGGGAGCCGCAACAAGGTGCTGCTCTGTGTGATGCCGGTGACCTGCTTCATCTCCTCCTTCATGAACAACACGACTTGCACGGCGGTGATGATGCCCGCGGTCCTGGGTCTGAGCCGCAAGAGCCGGGTGAGCCCGGGCAAGGTGCTGATCCCGTTGGCCTACGCCTCCATGCTCGGCGGCACCTGCACGTTGATCGGCACCTCCACGAACGTGGCGGCGAGCGCCTACGTGGTATCCGCCCACCTGGAGCCGTTCGCCATGTTCGAGTTCCTGCCGGTGGGCTTGGCGGTCTGCGTGGCAGGCATCCTGTACATGGTGCTGTTCGGCCACCGGCTGCTGCCGGAAACCCGCGAGGAGGGCTACGAGGAGCAGTACTCGATCCGCGAGTTCCTGTCCGAGGTAGTGGTGACCCGGGGCTCGCCGCTCGCCGGGCAGGCGCTGCGCGACAGCCGGCTCGGCCAGATGGGCCTGCAAGTGCGGGCGGTGTTGCGCGGCAGCCGCAGGATGGATCCCGAGCCCGGCCTGCTCCTGGAGGAAAACGACCTGCTCCTCGTCCAGACGACCCGGGAGGGGCTGCTCCAGGTCAAGGAGACGGCGGGGATCGAGATCCGCCCCGACCTACAAATGGGCGATCTCGACCATGCCGCGGCCACCATGAGGATTGCCGAGGCGATCCTCATGCCGCAGTCATCGGTGGTCGGCCGGACGATCAAGGAGCTGGATTTCCGCCGCCGTTTCGGCGTGATGGTGATCGCGATCTACCGGCGGGGGCATGCCCTCGCGACCCGGATCGGCGGTCTGCCGCTGCGGGTCGGGGACGTGCTGCTGATCCAGGGAAGGCCGGAGCAGCTCCGCGGGCTGGCCGACAACCCCGACCTCTGGATCCTCCAGGAGACGGAGCACCAGCCTGCGCGGCGCCGCAAGGGCCTCTACGCGGTGGGGATCTTCGTGCTGGCGGTGATCGCTTCGTCCTTCAATCTGGTGCCGCTGCCGATCGCCTTCCTGGTCGCGGCCCTGGCGGTGATCTTCACGCGCCTGATCACGATGGAGGAGGCTTACGACCTGATCGACTGGCGGCTGCTGATCCTGATTGCTGGCATGACCTCGTTCGGCATCGCGATGAAGAAGACGGGCGCGGCGGAGTACCTCGCCGGGCTGATCGCCGGCTGGACCGGCGGGCTCCCGGTAGTCTTCCTGATGCTCGCGTTTACCGTGCTGACGATCCTGCTGACCCAGCCGATGTCGAATGCTGCCGCGGCCCTGGTGGTGCTGCCGGTCGCCATGAATACGGCCGAGAAGCTGGGGCACGACCCGCGGGCCTTCGCGGTGCTGGTGACCCTGGCGGCGTCGCTCTCCTTCATAACGCCGTTCGAGCCCTCCTGCCTGATCGTCTATGGTCCGGGGAGGTACCGCTTCCGGGACTTCATGGTCTGCGGCCTGCCGCTGACGGCGATGGTGGTGGTGATCCTGCTGGTGATGGTGCCGGTGTTCTGGCCGCTCTAGATTCTTCCGGTGATCCAGCAGCCGCCCAGGACCCGCGTTCCCCGGTAGAAAACCGCAGCCTGGCCGGGGGTAATGCCGCGCTGGGGATCGGCGAAGAGCACTTCCGCCTTGCCCTCGGGCAGAGATCGTACCCGCGCGGCCACGCCGGGGTGGCGGGAGCGGATCTTCACTGTGACCTCTTCCTCGGACTGCCCGATCCAGTGCAGGCGCTCGCCCAGAAGACCAGGCGCGAGGAGCTCGCGCTCTTCTCCGACGACGACGCGGTTCTCCTCCGGCTCGATCGCCAGTACGAAGAGGGGGCTTGGTGCGGAGAGCCCGAGGCCCCGGCGCTGGCCTACGGTGTAGCGGTAGTAGGGCTGACCTACTCCCACCTCCTGGCCGCCGGAATCCACGAGGGCCGCGGGCTCGGACAGCCGCGCTCCCGCGAACCGCTCGGGATGCTCCGCCACCTGGGCCTCCACGAACTCGCGGATTCCTCCCGAGACGAAGCAGACCTCCATGCTCTCCCCCTTCTCGGCCACGACGAGGCCGGCCTCGCGGGCGAGCTCGCGGACTTGCGGCTTGGTCATCCCGCCCAGGGGGAAGAGGGAGGCCGCGAGTTGCTCCCGCGTCAGCTCGAAAAGGTAGTAGCTCTGGTCCTTGTCCGCGTCGAGCGCGGTGTGCAGCTCGGGGCCGTCCGGCCCTTCCAGGATGCGGGCGTAGTGGCCGGTCGCCACCCGCTCCGCTCCCAGGCGCCGGGCGCGCTCCAGGAGCAGGTCGAACTTGATCCAGGTGTTGCAGCGCACGCAGGGGCTCGGCGTGCGGCCGGCCAGATAGTCCTCCACGAAGGGATCGACGACCTTCTGGCGGAACTCCTCGTCCAGCTTCAGGGTGTAGTGGGGGATGCCCGCCTGCTGCGCGACCCGTTTGGCGTCGCCCAGGTCGAGCGCGCCGCAGCAACGGCCGTGGGTCTCGACCCCGGACTGGTCCCAGAGCAGCATGGAGAGGCCCACCACGGGGACGCCGCTCTTCGCCAGCATCCAGGCGGTCACCGAGGAGTCGAGCCCTCCGCTCATCGCCACTGCGATCATGCCGATACCCCTGCCGGTGCCACCCGGCGCAGCTCGGCCACTTCGCGGGCGAGGGCGTCGAGAAAGCCGTCGACCTCCTCGGGCCGGTTGGTGATGCCGAAGCTGATCCGCAGCGAGGCGAGGGCCTCGTCGCGGGAGAGGCCGATGGCGAGCAGCGTCTTGCTCGGCTCGACCGTACCCGAGGAGCAGGCCGAGCCGGTGGAGACGGCGTAGCCCGCGAGGTCCAGACGGATCAGCAGCGACTCCCCTTCGACTCCCGGGAAGGCCACGTGCGAGGTGTTGGGCAACCGGGGAGACGACGTGCAGTGGAGGATCGCGCCCGGCACCCGCTCGGGCAGCAGCGATTCGAAGCGGTCGCGCAGCCCAGCGAGGAAGGCCCGTCGCCCGTCCAGCTCCTCCCGGGCCGCCTCGGCCGCGGCTCCGAGCCCGACGATCGCCGGCACGTTTTCGGTGCTCGCCCGGCGGCGGCGCTCCTGGCTGCCGCCGACGAGGAGACCGGCCAGCGGCAGACCCTTGCGCACCCAGACCGCCGCGGCGCCGAGCGGGCCGTGGAACTTGTGGGCACCCAGGACGAGGTAGTCCACCCCGAGCTGCTTCACGTCCACCGGGATCTTGCCCACGGCCTGGACCGCGTCGCAGAGCACCGGGCAGGTGCTGGAAACCTCTGCGACCGGCTGGAGCGTGCCCAGCTCGTTGTTGGCGAGCATCAGGCAGACGAGCCTGGTATCAGGCCGAACGGCAGCGGTCATCTCCTGCGCGGAGACCACGCCGTCCGGTCCCGGGGACACCCGGGTGACCTCCATGCCCATCCTCTCCAGCCGCGCAGCCCCTTCGCGGATCGAGGGGTGCTCGATGGACGAGATCACCAGATGACCTCTCTCGAGCCCGAACAGCACCGCGTTGTTGCCCTCGGTCCCCGAGCCGGTGAAGACGATCTCCAGGGGACGGGCGCCGATCAGCGTGGCGACCTTCTCCCGCGCCTCCTCGACGGCGTTCCTCGCCACCTGTCCGAAGCGGTGGATGGACGAGGGATTGCCGTGCCGCTCCCCGAGCCAGGGGAGCATGGCCTCCCGGGCCTTCGGGTGGAGGGGGGTAGTGGCGTTGTGGTCCAGGTACACGGTCTGCATACGAACGGGCTATTGTAACGCCTTGCGGCTTGCCGCCCGTCTTGGATTCGAAAGGTAGGAATGATGCCCCTGTCCTCCAATCGCTCCTCGGCGTCCCTTATTAGAGACGCCGTCCTCATTGTCCTTACGCTCTTCTGTGTCCTCTTCCTGTCCATTCCCTCCCCCGCCGATGCTCAGAACACCGGTAAAAAGATGTCCCGGTCCCAGCGCAAGGAGCTCAGGAAGGAGCAGAAGGCGGCGGTCGCCAAGCTGCCAGCCAGGTACCAGGAGTGGATCGCCGAGGTCGACCTGCTCCTGACCGACGATGAGGTGACCGCGTTCCTGGCCCTGGAGAAGGATTACCAGCGCGACGCGTTCATCGAGCGCTTCTGGGAGGCGCGCGACAAGTACAAGTCCACGGGAGCCAACGAGTTCCGCGACCGCTGGCAGGCACGCGTGGCGCAGGCGCGCCAGCAATTCGGCGACATGAGCGACGAGCGCTCCAAGATCTTCCTCCTCAACGGCCCTCCCGTCGCCACCGCCGCTTCGACCTGCTCGACCTTGCTCTGGCCCGTGGAAGCCTGGTTCTACGCCGGCAGCGACACCATCGGCCAGGAGTTCGTGATCGTCTTCTACCGCCGCTGGGGCACCGGGCCTTTCCGGGTCTGGAACCCGATGGAAGGGATGGACGTGCTGTTCGTGGAGAATTCCTATTCGATCGGCTCGCGGGGCCACACGATCTCCGAGATCGCGCAAGGCTGTGTGCGCGACGGCGACCGCCTCGCCGCGATGATCGGCTGGGTGGCCGGCCAGCGCATGAGCTACGCCCTCCTCCAGCAGCGCTTCGAGGCGCAGCCGCAGGGTCCCGGCGGCGAGTGGGTCGCCACCTTCGGCTCCTACTCGACCGAGATCCCCGAGGGGGCCGCGCTCATGCCTGCGAAGCTGGAGGTCGAGTTCCCCGGCCGCTATCAGAACCGGACCGCCCTCCAGGGCGTGCTCTCCGTGGCATCCACGGACGCCGGCCTCGCGAAGCTCGCCGAGCACCGCTCGTACAACTTCGTGCTCACCGGCGAGGTGCTCCAGAAGGGCAAGCTGTTCGACCGCTTCCGGTACAAGTTCGACTTCCCGCTCCAGCCGGCGGCAGAGGGCGGGGACACCCAGCTCCCGCTCCTGTTCCAGCGCTACCTGCGGCCGGGCGAGTACCTGATGATCCTCAAGGTGGAAGACCTGAACTCGGGCAGGTTCTACCGCCAGGAGAGGACCCTCGTCGTTCCCCAGGTAGATAAAGCCGCGCCGCCTCCGCCGCCATCCGATCCCGAGACCGCCCGCATCCTGGCCGAGGCCAATGCCGCGATCAGCAACGGCGAGACCACGCTCAAGATCGTGCCGCCGCCGGGCGACCTGCAGAGCGGGATGCTCCGCTTCGACACCCTGACCACGGGCGACATCGCCCAGGTCACCTTCGCGCTCGACGGCAAGCCGGTGCTGACCAAGAAGAAGCCGCCGTTCAGCGTCGAGCTGGACCTGGGATCGCTGCCGCGGCCGCGCAAGCTCTCCGTCACCGCCCTCGACGCGGCCGGCAACCAGATCGCCGCCGACGAGACCCTGATCAACGCCGTGGTGAACCGCTTCAAGGTAAACCTGGTCGAGCCGCGCCGGGGGAAGAAGTACGAGAGCAGCCTGCTCGCGAACGTCGACATCGACGTGCCGGACGGCGAGACGGTCGAGCGGGTGGAGATCTTCCTCAACGAGACCCGGCTGGCGACGCTCTACCAGCCGCCGTATACCCAGCCGGTCGTGCTGCCCAAGGAGGAGCCGATCGCCTACGTGCGGGCCGTGGCCTTCCTGACCGACGGCAACTCCACCGAGGACCTGGTCTTCGTCAACGCCCCGGACAACCTGGCGGAGATGGACATCCAGTTCGTGGAGCTGTACACCTCGGTGCTCGACAAGCAGGGCCGGCCGGTCGAGGGGATGCAGCAAAAGGATTTCACGGTGGTCGAGGACGGTGTAAGGCAGGAGATCGTGCGCTTCGAGAAGGTCACGAACCTGCCGATCCATGCGGCGGTGGCCCTGGACGTCTCGGCCTCCATGACGGACAAGATCGAGCAGACGCGGCAGGCCGCCCTGCGCTTCATGGAACAGACGATCCAGCCCAAGGACCGCGCCGCCCTGGTCACCTTCAACGACCGGCCGAACCTGGCGGTGAAGTTCACCAAGGACGTCAACGCCCTGGCCGGCGGGCTCGCCGGCCTGAAGGCGGAACGCGGCACGGCGCTCTACGATTCGATCATTTTCAGCCTCTTCTACTTCAACGGGGTCAAGGGTCAGCGGGCCATGCTGCTGCTCTCCGACGGCAAGGACGAGGGGAGCCGCTTCAGCTACGAGGACGCGCT